>DYHT01000060.1 GCA_020723995.1 Chloroflexus sp. | reverse complement strand
CTGAGTAATCCGCTATTGGCCAGCCCATGATTGGAAATGAGCGAAACTACCGTTAATGGGAGGTTTTTGGCTTATAAATACTCGCTGTGTCGTGGTCTCCCGACCATGACGCACGATTGACCGGAGGTCTCAAAACACTGGCGCGGAGACCTTCGGTTGATATCCCAGCATGGTCAAGAGACCCTTGCCGATCCAAAACAAAAACGCGCGAGCCTCGCCGCCCGCGCTTCCGAAGTGCATCGCGCCCATCGGGATTTATTCGCAAGGCTTACCACCCTTCTGCTTTTGCTTTATTTCTGCGAGAATGTCGTCCAGCGTCATGCCCGCGAATAACTGTTCACGCTCTTTGGTGTAATCACCATAACCGGTCGTGAATTGGTTCATGAAGCGAATAGTGTTGACAATCCCGATTTCTTTATAAAGTACTCTGAGCGCTTCTTTATTTATTTCAGCGAGAGGAAGAGTCTCGATTACCATTTTTCCAGCTCCTCTGCCAATTCGACTGGCGAAACGACCTTCACGGCGAGGTTCGAAACTGCCTTTGCCTTTTTCAGCAAGGCATCATCACAAGTGCAGAAGTAATCCGCCTGTGCTTCTTCTGCCGAAGCCAGATGTAGTGCATCCAGCGGTTTGATGGCAAGTCGTTCCAATTCTCGGGCGCGTTTCTCCACTTGGGGGTTGACAGCAACAAGTGTTTTGGCCTTTGATACAACTTCAAGGGCATACTCCAACCGGACAGGATTTGGATTGCGTCTGATCTCAAAGACCAACGCCTGCGATGAAACCAACTCAACCTCGCCCGATTCTGCCAGAGCCAACACACCCAAAACGGCCTCGGCTTCCAGAACGATACGAAGCTGGGTCTTGCTATCCAGTGGACGCTGTAAACTGCAGGTATCCAGGTAGACTTTTGGCTTCATCAAGAATTGATTATAGCACAGGGTCTACCTGCGAACTTGCTTTATTGGATTCGGTCTTGTCCGGTAAACGATAAAACGCGTGAACCTCGCCGCTCGCGCGTTCCTCTTCCACTGGTCACTGAAAACTGATCACTGATCACTGATTACTGATTACTGATCACTCAAATCCCATCCCCATATCCGCGCCGCCCATCCCCTCTCCACCCAGATCAGGGATCTCTTTCTCGATCTCCTCCGGGCTTTGACCCTTCTCCAACCTATCCACCACCTCGTCGAATTCGGGGGGCATCTCCTCGCCCAGCTCGCTGCCTATCTTGCGCATCATCCGGCCAAGCGCCCTGGGATCATCTTCCAGGTCTTCCAGAGCGGAGGGATCGGCCAGGGATTCCATCCGGCTTTCCTCGGATTTCGCCACGCGTACGCGGGGCACACGTCGGCGGACATTAGCGCTCGTACAGTGGGGGCAGGCTACGGGTCGCGCCCCGTATTCGCTGTAGGTCATGAACACGTCAAAGCGTTTCTGGCAGTCGAGGCAGATGTAATCGTATATTGGCATAGCCTTATTTTAACGCGAATGGCGCGAATGAGCAAATTCCGCGAATGTTTTTAAAAATTACATTCGCGTCATTTGCCTATTCGCGGTATTCGCGTTGAATTTCCGCGTTTCGAGTACAATAAGGCCGTGACTTCCGACTCCGATTTCAACCTCCCCCATCCCCAGCCGCTGCTGATCGTGATCTCCGGGCCATCCGGCGTGGGCAAGGACACCTTGCTGCAACGCATGATGGAGCGCAACATGCCCTTCCACTTTGTCATCACAGCCACCACCCGTCCGAAGCGCGAGAACGAGGTGCACGGCAAGGATTACTTCTTCATCTCGAAAGATGAGTTCGCCCGCATGATCGAAGCCGACGAACTGCTCGAATGCGCCATCGTCTATAACGATTACAAGGGCATCCCCAAGCAGCAGGTGCGTGAGGCGCTCGCCTCGGGCAAGGATGTGGTCATGCGCATTAACGTGCAGGGCGCGGCCACCATCCGCAAGCTGGCGCCGGAAGCCTTGCTCGTTTTCCTGACCACCGCCAGCGAAGAAGAAATGGTCAACCGGCTGAAGGCGCGCAAATCTGAGAATTCCGAGGGGTTGGCGCTGCGCATCGCCACCGCCCGCCAGGAACTCAAGCGCATCAACGAGTTCGATTACGTCATCGTCAACTCGGACTTCCACCTGGACGAGACGGTGGATACGCTGGTCGCCATCATCCAGGCCGAACATCACCGCGTTAATCCGCGCAAGGTAAGCCTCTAAAATGAGCCAATATCCAACCCCCGGATCGTATTCGCAGCCACCCCAGCCGCAGGTTGTGCGCGTCAATATGCCCAGCGTCAAGCCGTACGCGACCTACACTCTGATCGGCCTGACCGTTTTCATCTACTTGCTGCAATTGCTCGGCCAGCAGTTCAACCTCGACATTGTGACCTTCCTCGGCATCAAGAACAGCTACTTCATCCTCAAAGGGCAGATTTGGCGATTGGTGACACCGGTCTTCCTGCACGGTTCGATCCTGCACATCGGTTTCAATATGTACGCCCTGTTCATCTTCGGGTGGGGCCTCGAAGCACGCTTCGGCCACCTGCGCTTCCTTGTGCTCTATTTTCTAAGCGGATTCGCCGGGAATGTGCTTTCGTTCGTGCTGACTCCGTCCCCATCCCTGGGCGCTTCGACAGCCGTCTTCGGCCTGTTGGCGGCGGAAGGGGTCTTCTTGTTCCAGAATCGCGAACTGCTGCGCGAACAATCCCGGCGCGCCATGATTAATATCATCTACATGGCAGCTATTAATCTTTTCCTGGGTTTCTCCATTCCAAATATTGACAACTTCGGCCACGTCGGCGGACTGCTGGGCGGTATGCTCTTCACCTGGTTCGGCGGCCCGCGCTGGAAAGTGGAGGGGCTCTACCCATCCCTGCAAGTCGTGGACAAACGCGAGGGTCACGGCCTGCTGGCCGGGACGGCCGCCGTGCTGTTGTTTTTCATCCCGCTGGCAGCCATGGGCTGGATCTGGCTGGCGGGCAAGTGAGGATGAGAATAGAGGCAAATACGCCCAATCATAAACAACACTGGCTGCACAGGCTGCTCTCAGCCAGCCTGGTTATCCTTGCGCTGATCGTGCTTGCCTTTGCCTTTCGGTCGCAAATCCTCACCGGTGTGGCCGACTTTCTGGTGATAGACAATCCCCTCCAACCGGCTGACATGATCTTCGTGCTCAACGGGGATCACGACACACGTCCGTTCAGGGCCAGCCAACTGTACAAGCAGGGACTCGCCCCGTTGATCGTCATCACCCGCGCCGAGAGCCTGCCGGCCGAGAAACTTGGCCTGGCACCCAACGACACGGATGTTTCCTTGGGGGTAATGAGCAAGCTTGGCGTGCCGCCCGAAAAGATCGTCGTGCTGCCGGTTGAGGGAGGCACAACCAGCACCTACGATGAGGCGCTCGCGTTACGGCGCTATATCGAATCCAACAACATTGGCAGCATTATCCTGCTCACTTCCGCCTTTCATACCCGGCGCGCCAAGTGGATCTTTGACAAGGAACTCGCCGGGCTGCCGATCAGGCTCGAGGTCGCGGCTGTCCCGCACTACGGCTTTGACGAGACCAACTGGTGGCAAAGCGAAGATGGATTGATCACGCTGAACAACGAGTATATAAAGCTTGTCTATTACCTCGTCAAGTATCGGTGACTGGGCTGGATCTGGGTGGTGTAATAATCGAGCAAATGCGCATTGTGGTATATTTGACCTATGGTTGCCAACCTGCCTAAATTAGATAAAACCACTTTTTCGGTGGCATCTCTCTTCGAGCCATCAGACGAAAAGCAATTCTGGCTTTCCAAAACGCCTTACGAACGCCTGCGGGCCGTTGAGGTCATGAGAAAGATTATCTATGGCTGCGATCCATCTGCCAACCGACTCCAAAGAGTTTTTGAAGTTACTCAACGAAAAGCGTTTTATCAATAAGAAACTATCTCAAAAGAGGCCGGCCGGGCTGCCATGCCCGGGAATTCGACGGCATGGGAGCCGTCTCCGCTGAGTTTTGAGATAGTCTCTAAATACCACCCGCCAGGAGGAATCACATGAGCACCACAAAAACGCCTGAAATGGAAGGCGAAGTTTATTTTCCATCGCCACAGGTCATCGAGCAGGCCTATGTCAAAGATTGGGAGGCGCTGGCGAAGCGCGCCAGGAACGACCTGGCCGGTTTCTGGGCTGAACAGGCCGAGGAGCTGGAATGGGTCCAGAAATGGGACAAAGTGCTGGACGATTCGGACAAACCCTTCTACAAATGGTTTGTCGGGGGCAAGGTCAACATCACCCACAACTGCATTGACCGCCATCTAAAGACCTTCCGCAAGAACAAACTGGCCCTCTTCTGGGAGAGCGAGGACGGCAAGCTGGAGCGCACATTTTCCTACTTTGCCGTCAACCGTGAAGTCAACCGCATGGCCAATATTATCAAGGCCATGGGCATCCAGAAAGGCGACCGGGTCACCATCTACATGGGGCGCATCCCGGAGATCATCTTTGCCATGCTGGCCTGCGCCAAGATCGGCGCCATCCACTCGGTGGTGTTTGGCGGCTTCTCGGTGGACGCCCTGCAGGGCCGCATCGAGGACAGCCTGTCAAAGCTGGTCATCACCTGCGACGGCAGCTACCAGAACGGGAAAATCGTCGAACTCAAGCGTACGGTGGATACCGCCCTCAAAGGCTGCGCCAGCGTGGAAAATGTGATCGTGGTAAAGCGTACCGGCCACGAGGTGCCGATGGAAGCCGGGCGCGATCACTGGTACCACGACATGTGCGCCCTGCCCATTGCCAACGACAAGTGTGCCACCGAAGTGATGGACACGGAGGATCCACTCTATATCCTTTACACTTCCGGCTCGACCGGCAAACCGAAAGCCATCGTTCACACCCACGGCGGTTACATGGTCGGCACTTACACCACCCTGAAATACGTCTTCGACCTCAAGGACGACGACCGCTGGTGGTGCGCCGCGGATCCCGGCTGGGTCACAGGACACTCGTACATCGTCTACGGGCCGCTGCTCAACGGCGCGACCTCATTCATGTTCGAGGGCGGCCCGTCCTATCCCTATCCCAACCGTTGGTGGCAGTGCATCGAACGCTTCGGGATCACGGTCTTCTACACCGCCCCGACCGCCATTCGCGGCCTGATGCGCTTCGGCGAGGCCTGGCCGAACAAACACGACCTCTCCTCCCTGCGCCTGCTCGGCTCGGTGGGCGAACCGATCAACCCCGAAGCCTGGAAGTGGTACTACCGCGTCATTGGCAAGGAACGCTGCCCGATCATGGACACCTGGTGGCAGACCGAGACCGGCATGTTCATGATCACCCCGACTCCGACAGTGCCGCTCAAGCCCGGATCCGGGACGCGTCCGTTTTTCGGACAGGAAGCCGAAATCCTGAACGAAGAAGGCCGACCCGTCCCGGACGGCGAAGAAGGCTACCTGGTGCTCAAGAACCCCTGGCCGGCCATGCTGCGCACCATCTACGGCGACCCGCAGCGTTATGTCCAGCAATACTGGAGCAAGTACCCCGGCAAATACATGACCGGCGACTCTGCCAAACGCGACAAGGACGGCTACTTCTGGATCATCGGCCGCGTGGACGACGTGATCAAGGTTTCAGGTCACCGCCTGGGCACGGCCGAGGTCGAATCGGCCCTGGTCAGCCACCCGGCCGTGGCCGAGGCGGCCGCCATCGGCTTGCCGCACGATATCAAAGGGCAGGCCATCCACGTCTTCTGTCTGCTGCGGAGTGGATTCACCGCCTCACCCGAACTGGCCGAGGAACTGCGCCAGCACGTCGCCACCCACATGGGCCCGATTGCCCGCCCGGAGGAGGTCAAATTCGTGGATAAGCTTCCCAAGACTCGCTCGGGCAAGATCATGCGCCGTGTGCTCAAGGCGCGCGCCCAGGGTCTGCCCGAAGGCGACATCTCGACGCTGGAAGAGTAATCTATTTGCGGCACATGATTTTTACCCAATCGCCTCTTTCAGCCGCCGCGCCAATTTTCCAAAATGCGCCGTGTAGCGCATCTCCTCCAGGCGCGGACGGGGCAAATCCACCGCCAAATCCAACTTGATCCTGCCGGGCCGCTGCGTCAGCACCAGCACGCGGTCAGCCAGGAAGAGCGACTCGGAAATCGAGTGCGTCACCATGATGACCGTCTTCCGGCGCGCCTGCCAGATGCGGGACAACTCCGCTCCCATGCGTTCACGCGTCAGGGCGTCCAGCGAGCCGAAAGGCTCATCCAGCAGCAAAATATCCGGGTCATGGATCAGGGCACGCGCGATAGCCACGCGCTGCGCCATGCCACCCGAAAGTTCGCGCGGCCAGGCTTGCTCAAAACCCTGCAAGCCGACCAAATCTATCAATTCCTGGGCGCGGGCACGGGCTGCATCGCCGTTCATGTTTTGCAATTCCAGCGGCAGGGTGATGTTCCCGATGACCGACCGCCAGGGCATCAGGTTGGATTGTTGAAAGACCATCCCAATGCGCGGGCGCTCACCTCCGGCGAAGATGGCTTCTCCAGAGGTGGGAGGCAGCAGCCGCGCCAATACCCGAAGCAGCGTGCTTTTGCCAGAACCGGACGGCCCCAGCACGGCGACAAATTCTTGTGGGCGGACGAAAAAAGCGACAGTATCGAGGGCCTCCAGCCCCCCCTTCGGGAACGATGCGCCGTTGGCCGTGTCGGGGAAGGTCACGCTCAGGTTTTTGACGAGCAGGATGGGGTCGAGGGAAGATGTAGGCATGTTCAAAAACGTAAATCAAGGCAAGAAGTCGTTGGTGAAAGCTTTGCTCAAATCCAGCGGCGCGGTAATCATGCCCATGTCCAGTAAAATGGCCTGCATGTTCTCCCAGGCTTTTGGGTCTGAATAGCCGAGACGTTCGCCGTTCCACAATTCAATCGAACGCGCCAGCACCTGCTTTTGCACAGACTGATCGGCCTGGGTCAGGGCCTCAACGTACTTCTTGCTGATTTCGTAGGCCTGGTCGGGATTCGCAGCCGTATCCTTCAAAGCGCGCAGAAAAGCGGCGACCATGCGTCGCACCATCTCGGGGTTCTCGGCGAGGGTCTTCTCGTTGGTAATCAGACCATTGGAGGCCAGTTGCACGTAATCCGCGACGCGAAATTCGTTGATATCATAGCCGCGGGCGCGCAGTTGCACCGGTTCGTTGGAGGCATAAACGACGACGGCCTGGTCACGGTCGGTCGCCAGCGCCTCCACCTGGGTAAAGCCGATGGAATCGAGCGTCACCTCGTTTTCCTTCAGCCCGGCGTGGAAGAGCAAGGCGCGCAGACCGATATAATTAGCCCCAAACAGTCCCGGCAGGCCGATGGTCTTGCCGCGCAAATCCTGCGGGGAGAGGATGCCCTGCTCGACTTTCGAGACGACCGAGACGGGGTACTGCTGGTACCAGGCTGCCACATAGACAATCGGCAATCCCTGGGAACGCGCCAGCAGCACCTGTTCGCCGGAGACGACTGCGAACTGAATTTCATTCGCCCCAACCAGGGCAGTGGCATCCGTCTCGAACGAATAATCCAGTGTGACCTCGAACCCGGCCTCACGGAAATAGCCTTTTTCCAACGCCACATACAGCGGGGCGAACTGGACGTTGGGAATGTAGCCCAACGGCAGGCGGATTTGGGTCAATTCGCCGCTGGGTTTGCCGCCACACGCAGAGAGAACAAGCGCGAGCAGTAAAACGAAAAGCGTAAAACGTAAAGTTTTTTTCATACAGCCTCCATGAGATAAAGTTTTAAACGTTTGAACGTTTTAACGTCCTAACGTCTCTTGCCAGACCAATAGCCTGCTTTCGAGAAACGCAACGATACCGTACAATGCCAGGGCCAGAGTGATGAGCGTGAACACAGCCACGAAGACCAGCGCGGTATCGTACTGGCCGCGGGCGACATTGACCAGGAAACCCAGCCCCCGGTCTGCGCCGACGAACTCGCCCACCATCGCCCCGATGACCGAGAGCGTGGCGCCGATGCGCAAGCCGCCCAGCAGGATGGGCAGCGCGGCGGGAAGCTCCAGGTGACGCAGGATCTGCCAGCGCGTGGCGCGCAGCGAACCCATCAGATCGTGCAGGGACTTCGGCACGGCGCGCACGCCCACCACCGTGTTGACCAGCACCGGGAAGAAGACGATCAGCCCGCAGATCAGCACCTTAGAGAACATGCCCGGCCCGAACCAGATGACCAGCAGCGGAGCAATGGCAACGATCGGGATGGCCTGCGTAGCGACCAGATAGGGCGCCACCAGCCGCTCAAACAGCCGCGATTTGGCGATCAGATAGCCCAAGCCGGTGGCAAATACCGTCCCGGCCAACAGGCCGAGCAGCACTTCCTGCAAAGTGACAGTGGAGTGCAGGAGCAGGCTGCCATCCGCCAGCGCCTTCCAGAAACGCGCCGCCACCTGCGCGGGCGAGGGCAGGATAAAAGCGGGCAAATCGGCCAAGCGGGCAATCAGCCACCACAGGCTCAACGCAACGGCAAATGAGATAACCGCTGTCCAGGGTAGATACCGGCGCGCGGTACGGGAAGATTTGTGGATGATGTTTAAATCCATGTTTTCCACGTGACACAAAGCAACTGCCCCACAGGGCATACCTGCGGGGCAAGGAAACGACTCCGGCGCGGTGTAATCCAGTTTGTCAAACAAAACCCCGAAAACACAATGGTTTTCGGGGCAAGTACGACAAAACGGACCCAGCGCGGGTCAATGTTTACCTTCTTTCATCCGGACTGTAACCGTCGGCCCCGGAATTTCACCGGGTCATGCCTGCAATTTTTGGAAGCGGCCTGCCCTGCTTTCCCAAACAGAAAAGACGCTGTTGCCCAAAAAGGCTCGTGGGCTGTACCACCGATCGGGAATTTCACCCTGCCCCGAAGGTTTGGATATTCAGTTGAATAAGATTATATCCCCTTCAAGAGAGGTTGTCAAAGGGCGTGCACTCTAAAGTTGTCAAGAAAGTCCGTTCTGCCGCAATTGCTTGCCCTGACGAAGGAAGAACGCTACGGCAAATGACTATCAGCGGATGGGGGAGCGGATTAGCGGATAGGCCAGAGGCGTTTCTCGGACTCGATCCCATCCGCTAATCCGCTATGCCGAAGGCAATTCGGACTCCTAAATCCTTACGCCTTGACGATGCACTCCACCGGGCAAACGGCGACGCATTGCGGCGAGTCGTGGTGGCCGACGCACTCCACGCAGGTGGCAGCGTCAATGACATACAGGACGCCGTCGCCTTCGTTGATCGATTCGGTCGGGCATTCCGGCACGCAGGCGCCACATGCGATGCACTCTTCGGTGATTTTCATTGCCATAGGTTATTCTCCTGACATTGATTTAAGTTGCCTTAAAATTACTTTATTGGCGCTTGGGTGTCAAATGACAAACGTCTTAGGTTTGACTGATTTTGTCACCGTTCCACAATTCTTGCAGGTCGGGCATCTCCAGGTAGGCGCTGACGATTTTCGGGGCGAAATGCAGGCCCGCCTGCTGCTGGGTGTGCTCCACTTCTTCCTCGTCAAGCGGGCCGGCTTTATGCAGGATTTCATAACGTGACGTTATCAATGGCGATGACGGCCTGCCCGGCCAGCGTTTCCAGGAAATTCAACCACGCGTGGGCGCATCGCCTATCCGCTGATGCTCATCGTCGGAGACGATGGAGTCCAGTTCTCCGCTCCTCACAACCTCAACCGGTACTCCCGGTACCGCCGGTAGACGTACGCCCCCAGGCGCGTGGCCAGCTTATTGGTCTGCGGGTTGAACTCGTTGGTCAGCGAGGCGTCCATCCAGGTATACCCCTTACGGATGAGCGCCTTGCCCATTTCGAGGAACATAACGGCTTCCAGCCCGCAGCCCCAGCCCGAAGCCGACCGTCTTGCCGTCCACTTCGGCGATGAAGACCAGCTCCGGGTCAATGATCTGGCGCAGACCCTCGGCCTGGGCGCGGAACTCGGCCAGTTCGATGGGCGAATACTCCGGCAGCACCGCCAGCGAGGTGTTGTAAACGGTATGGAGTTTGACTACCTCGGCACCCCAATCTTTCATCTTCGGAATGCGGATGACGGCCCCGCCATGCCTCTCGCAGCAGCGGGCTGCGATCTTGTGAACGATTTCCGGGCCATTGTTCACGTCGAAGTCAATCAGGGAAAGGTCGTAGCGGTAGGCCAGGGAATCGAGCAGCTTCTCGAAACCGTATCGCTCGGCGAACGTCGAAGTTCGAATCAAGTAACGCCAGGTAGTTGCACCTTGTTTCTATGTGTGGTAGAATTTTTCCGCCGGATGGCTAATAGATCCTTTAGGGCTGTTGATCCCGGTAATGGTAGCTAAAAGAGCTTCCATAAACCAAGTAAGGGGAGATGCCAGAGAGGCCGATTGGGCTCGCCTGCTAAGTGAGTACAGGGGCATAAAACCTCTGTCGTGGGTTCGAATCCCACTCTCCCCGCCTCCCCCATGTTACGCAAAACCCGCTCACTGAGCAGGTGCAGTATCTCTTCGACCCCAGCCGGGCATGGAAGCAGGCCTTCTACCAGGCCGTGCGCAAGGCCGCCCGGGCGCTGGGGATCACCGTCAGCGGGGTGCACCGGCTGCGGGCAAACTGCCTGCATAACCAGTACACTGATCTGAGGGTGCAAGGGCTGACCGACCGGGAGGCGCGGGAGAAGGTATCTCAAGATGCCGGCCATAACCGGGTGGATGTGGTGTTAAGGAATGAACCGATAGATGCGTTTCACCCCCGCATAGCAACTCATCTTCTGCCGGGGAGAGCTTTGCGCCATCGCGGCGATCATGGTTGCCGAAAGCGCAACCATCACCGGCCTCTCTTGCGTCAGGATGCCGCGGACGGCCTCTGGCACTACCCGCCGCAAGCGTTCTTCCGGCAGCAATTCAGTGACGGGCGTAAGAAAATCGTTCAACGTCTGTTCCAACTCCTCAATTGACATCTTGGCGAAAATCTCAGTCAGTGATATATTCATCATGGCTCTGCCTCCTGGGTAAGGTTTGTGTAGTAACAAATTATTACCACAGTTGGCAGAGATTTTGTTCATCACTTATACTTGTGGGCATTCACCGGCAAATTGTTGTCACCGTGTTCCGGCCTGGCCAACACGGTTATGGAGACAGTGATGCACAAACTTGTCATTCTCTTTGAATCGCCTGATAACGAGCAGACTTTTCAACTGAACTGGCAGAAATTCCTCGGCTTGGCCGAGAAGATGCCCGGCCTGCGGCGTGAGACCGTCAGCCGCGTGGAGCGGATGCTGTTCGGCAAACCCGAAAGCATGCCCTTCTACTTGGCCAGTCTTTGTTCGATACCAGGCAGGACGAGAGACGATTCCTCCAACAAGTATCCCAGGCGCTTGACCACCGTTCCCCCACCCCATTTTTCAAGATACGTGTCCAGTTTATCCCAATCCAAGTCGGGGCCGACTGTTTTTAAGGCCAGGAACAGCTGGACAATACCGCCGCTCAAATCAGGCCGGGCGGCTGCATCGAGCATGGTCTTCTCGCGGTCGGTGACCATTACGCGCCGGTCTTCTGAGACTTTTTCGTAAATCCCGAAGAAACGTTCTGGTTGGATTGTGATGAATCGGAAATCCTGCCCCAGCAAGGTCATCGAACGTTTCCGAACGGTTGTCTGAACGAAGGTGGTTCGAGGGATTTGCTCGGTCATATTCCAGTAGTGTATGGCCGACCAATAGGCCACGGCCGCCGGCTTGACCAGATATGGCGCAATCACCAGCCCGCTTTCCGACCAGATGTGTTCCGGACCCGCTTCGAACGGGACAATTAGACAGGTGCCCCGGTCAGGGCGTCTGATCCAGCCCTTGCGAGCCAGCCGGCTTAAGGCATTGGCGGTCCGCCATGACTTTTATACATGCCTGAAACGTTTCTACTTCACGCCCATGCTTTATAGACGGTTTTTGAAGGATCCAGGCGAAGCCGTCAGGTCTACGACCGAGTAGGCCTTTGGCAGGTGGCCGTGAACCGGTTGCTCAAGGGTGTCCGTCCGAAACAGATGCAGGGCATCTTTGTTGCCCAAAATGCCATGACTGCATCGCCGCTTGGTTCACCGACCACGGCCAGCCCGGAAGTTAAGCTTATATTGACCTTCGAGGAACGGCTGGTGCAGCATGCACAGACAGGTGTTCGTCACAATTGGCGCATGGCAAAGCCTGCGGCTTAAGGGTAGATAGCCAGTCGTCGCGGGTGGAGGTGCAGTCGTCGGTACTTCGGTAGGCGCAGTCGTCGGTATTGCGGTAGGTGCAGTCGTCGGTATTGCGGTAGGTGCAGGTTGTAGCGAGGTTGGAGTCGATGTGGTTATTGGTTCCTGTTGACGAGTCGGTGTTGGGGTAGGGATGATGTCGAACATGCAAAAATTACACAACTTGTTCCACCTCCATTAAGTGGATGGCAAAATTTGGACACTGAAACGGGTCAAGTTAAGGTGTAAACTT
>DYHT01000059.1 GCA_020723995.1 Chloroflexus sp. | reverse complement strand
TGCTCATTCGCTCGGTTTTACCACAATTCTGGGTTAATGTGACATTGTCAAACTACTCACCATTCTCTATTCTCTGCCTTTGGCGTGATGGGCGGCTTCATGCAGCCGCAGGGACATTTGCAGGTTTTCCTTGTATTGGCTCAAGGCATTGATCCGCAGTCTGCGTTGGACATGCCACGCTTTTGCATCGAAGATGGCACCTCCGGCGGCGTGGTTGCGCTCGAGGCAGGCATACCAGCCGAGGCAATGGCCGATTTAACGCGGCGCGGGCACCAGGTGCGCATAGTGAGCGGATGGGAGCGAGCCCTGTTCGGGCGCGGTCAAATCATCCTGCGCGATCCCGAAAGTGGTGTACTAACCGGCGGTTCCGACCCGCGCGCAGATGGCTGTGCAATGACTTTGGCTTGAAGATAGGTGCGTAAATTTGTTTCAAAACCCGCTTGCAACCCTCCTTTTCTCGTGCTATAATGCGGATAACTTAAATGTGCTTGCATCATCCACTCATCTGGATGACAAGTGTATTGCCTGTGAAAAAATACCCAATCCTTTAAAACGAAATAGTTGTTTACAAGCCCATTTGTGGGGGCGCTTGTTTTGGTTTGCATTTCCTAATATCCCGAATCCAGATTCCATCGAGAAAGCAAAATGAACATTCTTGAACTAGAAACCAAACCCCTGGCTGAACTGCGCGCCATGGCTAGAGATTTTAATGTGCCGAATGCCAATCGCTTGAAGAAAGAAGCGCTCATTCTACACATTCGCCAGATAGAGGCCGAGAAAGAAGGCCTCGAAGTGCGCGGCGGCATCCTAGAGATCATGAGTGAGGGCATCGGCTTCCTGCGCTCGGCGCGCTATCAGGTTGGCGAGGACGATGTCTACGTCTCGCAGGCGCAATTACGCCGCTACGAATTACGTTCCGGCGACCTGGTGATCGGCCACGTCCGCCCGCCGCGCGAATCCGAACGTCATTATGGTCTGCTCAAGGTGGAGACGGTCAACGGCGTTGACCCTGATGAGGCCCGCCGGCGCCCAAGATTCGAAGACCTGACCCCCATCTTCCCGGAAAAACGCTTTGACCTCGAAACCAGGGGAGATATATTAGCCACGCGCTTGATCAACCTGATTGCGCCCATCGGGCGCGGCCAACGCGGCTTGATCGTCTCGCCGCCCAAAGCCGGTAAAACAACGATATTGAAGGAAATTGCAAACGCGATCTCCACCCAATATCCGGATGTTCATTTGATGGTTGCTTTGATCGGCGAGCGGCCAGAAGAAGTGACCGATATGGATCGCTCGGTGGATGCCGAGGTGATCGCCTCGACCTTCGATGAGCCGGTCACCTCCCACGTGCGCACAGCGGAAATCGCCCTCGACCGCGCCAAACGCCTGGTCGAGATCGGCCGCCACGTGGTCATCATGATGGACTCCATCACCCGCTTGGCGCGTGCCTATAACCTGGTGGTCAACCCGTCCGGACGCACGCTCTCGGGCGGTATGGATCCCTCGGCGCTCTATCCGCCCAAGCATTTCTTCGGCGCGGCCCGTAACATAGAAGAGGGCGGCTCTTTGACCATCATCGCCACCTGTATGGTGGATACGGGTTCCCGCCTCGACGAAGTAGTATACGAGGAGTTCAAGGGCACCGGCAACATGGAGCTGCACCTCTCCCGCAAGCTGCAAGAACGCCGTATTTTCCCTGCCGTTGATATCGAACGCTCTTCCACCCGCCGTGAAGAGTTGCTGCTTGGCCCGGATCTCCTCCAGCGTGTCTGGTTGATGCGTCGCATGTACATTCAGATGATCTCCACACCACCCCAGGGCGCAGGGATGGATACCTCTGTGGCGACCGAGGCCATCCTTCAGCGCTTATCGAGGTCGAAAAACAATCAGGAATTCATGGAAAACCTGACCGAAGCGCTATGAACCCGGCTGGTAAGAATATTCACTCCTCCCGCATGTTTGGTGTTATCAGTTGGGTCACGACGGGGTTGATCGTCATCGCGTTGTTGGGTTTCACATTTTGGAAAATCCAGCCTCCCGAAATCCCGGCCATGCCGGCCGCCACCCTAATGGCAGAGGGGTTTACTGCATTACCTTCGATTATCCCTTCGGCTTCCTCAATTATAGGCATTACCCGTCTGGCCTCCCTGAAGACGGATATCCCCGAGCAGCCGCGCTATCAACCCGAAGAATATAAGGTCAAGCGCGGCGACTCGGTCTTTGGCATAGCCAAGCAATTCAACATAAAACCGGAAACATTGCTGTGGGCGAATTACGATATCCTTGAAGACAGTCCGGATAGTATCCGTGTCGGTCAGGTTCTGAAAGTTCCTCCGGTGGACGGCGTTTTTTACCAGTGGCAGGCAGGCGACACAATCGAATCCATCGCCGGTAAATTCAAAGCCGGCGCGGATGACATTCTAAATTGGCCCGGCAATGATATTGATCTGACCAATCCCGACATCAAACCAGGCGTTTACGTGATGATACCGGGTGGACATCGTGAGTTTGTCCAGTGGATCATACCGACCGTGGCGCGTGGCCGTTCCGGCACGGCCGGTGTCGGCGGCAGCGCGTGCGGCGGCGGGCCGGTGGGCAGCGGGGCGTTTGTCTGGCCAGCGGGTAATCGCTATCTTTCTGGTAACGATTATTGGTCCGGGCATCTGGCAATTGACATTGCGGCTGGCGAAGGCGCTGCGATCTATGCGGCCGACAGCGGTGTGGTGACGATGGCGCAAAGCGGTTGGAACTACGGCTATGGCAACGTGATTATGATTGATCATGGCACTGGCTATGTTACGCTGTATGCTCACCTTAGCCAAATCAATGTTGTCCCTTGCCAGGGTGTCTACGCGGGGAATTTGATCGGTCTGTCCGGGAATACGGGTAACTCGTTTGGCGCGCACCTGCATTTTGAAGTGCGTCTGAACGGCGGATTCGTCAACCCATGGTACGTGCTGCCGTAAACTCACGTTAGAGTCTCTTCGTAATCATGGACATAACCGAACAGGCCCTGCGAAAGGCCCTTTCTGATTTGCCTGTGGGTGGAATCCGTTTTCTTGAGCAGACCGGCTCGACTAATGACGTAGCACTGGCCTGGGCGTCCGAAGGCGCGCCGGACCTGGCGCTGGTCGTCGCCGACGAGCAGACTGCCGGCCGCGGCCGCCTTGGACGCAAGTGGGTCACACCCCCTGGAGCAGCCCTGGCTTTCAGCCTGATACTGCACCCGGTGATGGAAAAAGCGGAGTCAATTGCCCTTTATGCTGCGCTGGGTGCGTTGGGCGTGGCGTCTGCGCTGGAAGATAACTACAATTTAAAACCGGAGATCAAATGGCCCAACGATGTACTTCTCAAGCGGCGCAAGGTGTGTGGGATACTGGCCGAGGCGGTCTGGCTGAAAAATTGGGCCGAGAGCGTGGTCCTGGGGATCGGGCTGAATGTGCGCGCCGCAGCCGTGCCTGCGGCAGAATCCCTGAATTTCCCAGCCACCAGCTTGGAAGCAGCTACCGGTCAATGCCTTGAGCGGATAAAGCTGCTTCACGCTATTCTCACGTCGCTGATCGCCTGGCGACCACGAATGGAATCCAGTGAATTTATCCGAGCCTGGGAAGATTGCCTGGCCTTCCGCGGAGAGCAGGTCCAGATTTGGGCAGAAGGCCAGCCCATTCGCGCCGGACAGGTAGAGGGTCTGGATCGTGACGGGGGGCTGCGGCTGCGTCCATTGGAAGGAGAGGTCTTTTCGGTGCGCTTTGGGGAAGTCCACCTGCGCCCGGTTTGAGGTGTGTATTGGGGATTGAATCCCGCCCTA
Organism: Chloroflexus sp.; assembly: GCA_020723995.1. GTDB lineage: Bacteria > Chloroflexota > Anaerolineae > Anaerolineales > Villigracilaceae > CG2-30-58-95. The sequence goes on along the minus strand of DYHT01000059.1, from coordinate 8,795 downwards.
CGAAATCAGACCTATGATATACTTTTATTGCGGTAATGGTATCATCTCAATATCTTGGGGAGTGGAGGGTGTGAAATGCTAGAAAATTTACGCGATCAAGCCTCCTCGTCACAGTACTCACAGTACTATGAAGGGAAACCCGCTCCTGCTCCTGAAGCATGGGGAGCGCCAAAGCCCGCCTTAGAAAGAAACTGGGGGTTGAATGGCCGGCAGCGATTCATCCTGGCAGTGATGTTCATGGTTGTGGTTTGCCTGCTGGGGGTGATGTTATTATTGATTACCGGCAGGGTTGTCCCGCCGTTTCTGTATTAATACCCCTTTATGGTAGCCTGCTGGCTACCATTATTTCACCAGCGGCAGCTCGAACTGCTGGCCCGGTTCGGAGGGCAGGTTGCCATTTTCGGTGGCAGCCCCGACCCTTTTCAAGTCGGCGACAGCGATGCGCGCCAGCGAGGCTACCTTGTCACCTGCCTTGATATCCATCATATGGACGCCGCGCGTGGCGCGCCCGGCCTGTTTCACATCCTTGACTTTCATGCGCAAGACGATGCCGTTGGCCGAAATGAGGGTAAGGTCGTCGGCGGCCTGGACGACGCGCGCGGCGGTGATGATGCCCACTTTACCGAGCGCCTTCTTATCAATGGTCTGGATGCCGCCGGTGGCGCGTCCCTTGGATGAATATTCGCTCAGGGGCGTCCGTTTGCCGTAGCCCTCGACCGTGACCAACACCAGTTCACCGCCTGGTTCGACCACGTCCATGCTGGTGACTTTGTCTTTCCCCTTCAGCTTGATGCCCGTCACGCCGGCTGCGGCGCGTCCCATGCTGCGGACCTTGCTTTCGGAGAAGCGTAAGGCCTGTCCCTGCTCGGTGATCAGAATGACATCGTTTTTACTGGAGGTCAGCCTGGCCCAGCCGAGTTCGTCGCCCTCTTCGAGGTTGATGGCAATAATACCCGAGGGCCGCACGGCGGCTAATTCGGAGAGCACCATGCGTTTCATGCGCCCCTTGCGCGTGGCCAGGGTGATGTTTTCCGCTATTTCAAAATTAGGCACCGCCACCGCCGCGGTGACGATCTCGCCCGGATCGAGCGAGAGCACGTTCACCAACGGGATGCCTTTGGTCGTCCGGTCGGCATCCGGGATCTGGTAGACCTTTTCGGCGTAGACCTTGCCCCGGTCAGAGAAGAACAGCATGGTGTCCAGCGAGCGCGCCGGGATGAGGGTCAGCACTTCGTCTTCTTCCTTCGTAACGTGACCGGTCACGCCGCGTCCGCCCACACCCTGCGAACGATAGGCCGCCGCGGCTACGCGTTTGACGTAGCCCATGGCGGTGATGCTGATCAGGACGGCCTCGTCCGGCACCAGGTCCGCTTCGTTCAGGTCTTCGCTGGCATCCGGGGCAATGTGGGTGCGGCGTTCGTCGCCATATTTTTCGGACAGCTCACGCATGTCTTCCTTGATAAGCTCCAGGATCTTCTTCGGGTGAGCCAGTAAATCTTCCAGATGGGCAATCTGCTCTTTGAGCTGCTTGTATTCGTCCTCGATCTTCTGGCGCTCCAGGGCAGCCAGGCGGCGCAATTGCATGTCCAAGATGGCCTGCGCCTGTAACTCACTCAGCTTGAAGCGCTTCATCAGGCGCTCTTTGGCTACGTCGGCATCCGGGGATTCTTTGATCGTCTGGATGACCGCGTCCAGGTTGGTCAGGGCGATGAGCAGGCCCTCGAGGATGTGAGCACGGTTGCGCGCCTTTTCAAACTCGAACTGGGTGCGGCGGGTGAGCACTTGCTGCCGGTGTTCGATGAACAGTTGCAAGGCTCGCTTGAGCGGCAGCAGGCGCGGCTCGCCATCTATAAGGGCCAGCATTTGCACGCCGAACGTGGATTGCAGCGGTGTGTACTTGTAGAGTTGGTTGAGCACCTTTTTCGGCTGGGCGCCGCGCTTGAGTTCGATGACGATGCTCATGCCGCGCCGGTCGGATTCATCCCGCAAGTCGGAGATGGCGTCAATCCGTTCAGTGCGGGCCAGGTCGGCGATGCGTTCGATCAGGCTGGATTTGTTGACTTGATAGGGGATCTCGGTGATGACGATGCGGTGCCGGCTGCGCGAAGCATTCGTTGTCCCGGACATCTCCTCGACGTGGGCCAGGCCGCGCAGGACGATGCGGCCCCTTCCGGACCCGTAGGCCTGGTCAATACCTTCCTTGCCGATGATCACACCTCCGGTCGGGAAATCCGGCCCGGGGATGAACTTCATCAAGAACTCGATCGGGATGTCTTCAATTGTGTCGTAGTTGTTGATGAGATAATTGATCGCCGCCGATAGTTCTTTCAGGTTATGCGGCGGGATGTTGGTGGCCATGCCAACTGCAATGCCGGATGAGCCATTGAGCAGCAGGTTGGGCAAGCGGGAGGGGAGCACGCTCGGCTCTTGCAGCGAGCCGTCGAAGTTATCCGTGAAACTGACCGTATTCTTTTCGATATCGGCCAGCAATTCCTCGGCCATCTTGTGCAGACGCGCCTCGGTGTAGCGCATGGCAGCCGGGGCATCGCCGTCCACCGAACCGAAGTTGCCCTGGCCATCCACCAACAGGTAACGCATCGAGAAATCCTGGGCCATGCGCGCCATGGCCTCGTAAACCGCCGAGTCGCCGTGCGGGTGATACTTGCCCAACACCTCACCCACAATACGGGCTGACTTCTTAAAGGCGGCGTTTGAGCGCATACCCATATCGTGCATGGCGAACAGGATGCGCCGGTGGACAGGCTTGAGTCCGTCGCGCGCATCTGGCAGGGCGCGGGCGACGATAACGCTCATGGCGTAATCCAGATAGGCTGAGCGCATTTGATCGTCAATATCTACCTGCTCGATAGCGCCGATGATTTGCTTGACGGGTTCCAGGGCGGGACCGGTTTCGTTTTCCATAAAAGCCTCGTGACAATGATATTCAATATAAAGGCGCAGCATTTTCTCGAGCACAATGCGCTGCGCCCTTACGGGTTATTTATTCTTTAGCGGAAGGATTATACCCCAAAGGGCAGGCTTGCAAAAACGAAGTGGGGCGGTTATAATCTTGCCTGCTCGATCGGGGTGTGGCTCAGTTTGGCTAGAGCACGCGGTTCGGGACCGCGAGATCGGCGGTTCAAATCCGCCCGCCCCGACAGGAGATGGGCAGCAGTTGAACTGCTGCCCATCATTATTTTGAGACGCTGCCCCAACTCGTTTGAAACACACCCAAATTATCTGACTGTCTGTGCCGATTCTACCGCATACTTCCTACATTAGAAACTCGAAGCCCAGGTTACGTGTTTTTCCAGCTCCGCCTTGCCACGCGCGATGATGGCGGGCAGCAGGCGGTCGCAACCGCTTTCGCGGCGCAACTCTTCAACGCTCAACGGCGTGGCGAAGGAGACGCTCGGGGCGGGCATCCGTTTACCCGTCAGCAGTTGCTGGATGACTTGTCCGAACTCGGCCAGGCGGCGCTTGTCCAATCCCTGTTTTCGCAACCATGTGAGCGGGTGATAACCCCAATAACGTGAAAGAACACCGCTGACTATTGTCAAAAGCAGTTTTGCATCTGGCACGCGCCGCAGAAATAAATCTATGGATGGATACCATCTCTCGATGTGTTCCTGCGCGTCGGGGAAGACGGCCGGGTCAGGGTCAATGCTGCCGCTGGGAAAGATCAGTAGCGCGCCGCCCTCGGTCAAATGCAGGATGGCCGAGCGCGCAGTCTTCATTCGCTCGTATGGGTTCAGCGTCGTAAAGATAAAATACCGGTCTGCGCAGGAGAGACCGCGCAGGAAAGGCATGTTACCGACCACGATCTTGAGATCCTCGCGGCGGAGATGGGCGGCGATGGCCAGAGCGTCATACGTTCCTGGATGGTTGGAGACGACCAGCAGCGGCCCCTCAGCAGGGATGTTTTCCGCGCCGCGCGCGGCCACATCTTTGACTAACTGCGGCAAAATCCACTGCGCCGCCCTCGAAAAACCGAACTGCGCGGCCTGACGGTCGAAGCCGATACCCAGGCTGGCGAGGCGGTCGGCGGCAGCCGCGAAGATCGAACCAAATTTCCGGCGCGTCCAACTGACAGGTGAGAAGCCAATGGCCTTGAAAATCTCATCAATCAGGATGTTGCTCAAAACCCGGATATCAGCATTCATTGGCAGCATGCCGGTCTCCATGTCCTTAAGTCTAACACAAACGGCGCGATTGTGATTTTGCATCGAATGGACTAAAATCGTTCCATGCTGATTCTCAGCCTTGAGCAACTCACTGCGCACCGGGCGCGCACCTTTTGCCGGCTGCCCGCGCTCCGCCTCTCGACCCCGGCCCAGGCGCTGGACTTCGTGAACGAGCGCGGCTTCATCTTTTTCTGGCCGGTGAAAGGGATTACCCTGCCCTCGCTGTGGACGGCGGTGGCCGGCGACCGCCCTGTCCCGGATGATCACGACGACCCCGGTCATGTCACCTGGGATTGGAAGGATAAGTCGCTCAACCAGCGCATCTGGTATTACGGCAAAATCCTGCGCCGCAAGGCAACCTTTATCTCGCTGGTAGTTGCGCCGTATTTCTATGCTCTCTCTGAGAATTATGGCTCACCGGAAGAAGATTATCTGGTTGCTTACGAGGAGGGCCGCCTGACTCAGGCCGCCAAACAGATTTATGAAGCCCTGCTCGACAACGGCGCACTCGACACCATATCGTTAAGAAAATCTGCGCGGCTGGTCAATGCGAAGGAATCCGAGTTCAACCGCGCTATGGAAGACTTGCAGAAGGATTTCAAGATCCTGCCGGTCGGGATTGCCGAGGCCGGGGCGTGGAAATATGCTTATCGTTATGATATTACGGCGCGGCACATGCCAGAACTGCTCGAAAAGGCGCATCTCATCGGCGAGGCCGAAGCGCGCGGCAAACTGGCTGAATTATATTTCTGCTCGGTCGGTGCGGCGCAACTACGGGACGTAACCAAACTCTTCAGCTGGCCGCCCGCGCTGGCAAAGCGCACGGTGGGAAGGCTGGTGGAGAATGGGATTTTGCAGGATGGGCTGACGCATCCGCAGATGGGTGGGGAATGGCTCGCGTTGAAAGAATTGGTCAATGGCTAGGGGCGAACGGAAACCTGCGTTCTTGACTTCGGCGATCCGACAATGGGAGCAGTCTGGCGTTAATGCCTCGCGGCTGGAGTATAATTTAGACATGAAGCCTGCTCCTCGATTTGCCATCTGTGTAAACAACAGCGAATATCCCGCCTCGCTGGAGTTGCATAAAATCTATCGCGTACTCCCTGACACGGACGCGCAAGTCGATGGCGATATGCGGATCATTGATGAAAGCGGAGAAGATTATCTTTTCCCTGCTGATTATTTCATTCTTGTTGAGTTGCCTCAAACGATTGTCCGGGTATTGAACAAATCGTTTGTGCAGACACCCGCGCATGCCTGATCTTCGATGCGGCGCGTCCTCTTTAAGCCGCGTCGCTTTTCATCCTTCATAATTCATCCTTCATCCTTTTACAATGCTCCGTCCCCTCAAAGTCTTCCTCTGCCACGCCTCCGGTGACAAGCCCGCCGTGCGCGAGCTGTACCACAAACTCACCGCTGAAGGGTGGGTTGATCCCTGGCTGGATGAAGAGAAATTAATCTCCCTGAATTGCAGGAGAAAGGAATAGTTTATGGAAAAGTCTATCTGGGGTGGCATCGAATTTGTCAAGGTGGCCGCTGGACCGTTTTGTGGAAAGACGCGATGGATTATTGCATGTGGCTGAATAATCTCCTCAAAGGCAAACTGCCACAAGGGCTGTTTTTACGCCTGCCGACCGAAGCCGAGTGGGAAAAAGCAGCACGCGGCACAGATGGGCGCGAGTGGCCGTGGGGAAACGAGTTTGATAAGAGTAAATGCAATTCCGAAGAGAGCGGAAAGTTCGGTCCGACGCCGGTTGGGCTGTACTCTCCGCAGGGCGATAGCATATATGGTGCAGCGGATATGGCCGGGAATATCTGGGAGTGGTGTCACACGCTTCACAAGTCGTACCCTTACAAAGCCAACGACGGTCGAGAGGATGAGCACAGTTTTGCTCCCCCTGTATTGCGTGGCGGCACCTTCTTCAACAGCGCCAGGCTCGCGCGCTGTGCCTTCCGCCACTGGGATGGTCTCACCAGTAGAGGGATCAACTACGGGTTTCGTGTGGTGGTCGCTCCCCCAATTCCTGAAATCATCAAACTCTAACAAATCCTCGGCAGCAATTCCCCCGCGGGCAGATCCACCACGCGCATCCCGCCGGCAGCCTTTTGTACAGAACTCCGGGATTTTCAACATCCCGGAGTTCTGTACTTAACCGGCATATGCCCTGGGGCTGGACACAACAGTAGGCTGTTTCAGCCGCGAATGGATGGGGGCAAGCTCGCCCACGTCAATATATACAACCGGGTGATCATTTTTGAGAGCGCTCAGAACAAACCGGTTATATCCCGAGTCGCGCTTGTCCAGCAGAACCACTTCTGCTCCGCTTGGAAACTTCTCCGCAAAAGCCGGATGTTCCACCAGGTAGCGGTTGAATTCGGTCAGGAGTTCGTTGAATTTTGCGCGGTAGTATTCGTTCATCGTTTCATCTCTCTTTCGTACCGTACCCGATAACTTTTCCAGTTATCTACGATGTCGCGTTGCCCGATGGTCAATATTTCTGCGTTGCTGTAGTTTGTAAACCACTCTTTCGTTTCAGTGCCATCGGGATTAAGAATGTCCCGATGGGGTTTTCCATGTGCTGTATCGTATCGTACGATGGGACGCAATCCATCATCAATAAGCGCTTCGTACTGAATTCGAAACTCGACGATCTGATTGCCTTGCCAGGCATGGTAATGGCGATAGCGATTGATGCGTTCTTGAGGGTCGAGGTAGATGATGAATTCGCGTTCGCCCATGATGCCTGTTCCTGATAAAAGTATAACACAAACCCCGCCAGGAAGGATTTAGCAAATCCTCGGCAGCAATTCCCCGGCCGGTAAATCCACAACCCGCATCTCCCCAATGGCGGTTGTTTCAACCCAGTAGGGTAATGAATTCCTCCACCGTCATTTGCGCCTGGGTATGGAGCGTAATACCTGTGGGTTTAAATCCCCCGGATGGTTTGGCACCGTCACCAAAAGGTTGCCTCGTTTGAACTGAACATGACTGCCGCGCTGGCGTACTTGCCGAAAACCTGCTTTCTCAAGCGCCGCAATGACTTGCCGTGGACGGAGAACCGGCAGTTCAGGCATAGGCGTGCACAGCCACATCTACTTTGAAACGAAAGACTTTCAACGAATCGGCTGGCATTGTATTGCGTGGATCATCTGCGGGAGGAACGGGACGCATGTAGGGCAACCCATCCTCAAATGCGCCTTCCAGGTGGAGAGCTGCGGCCTCCAGGAGCATCTGGCGCGCTTCCTGGGGAGTGCCTCCCTGTGAAGCAACATCCAACTCGGGGCAGACGGCGCTATAGCCGTTTTCGTCTTTCCAAATGATGCCAGTAAACGCGAACATTTCCATGGTCAACTCCTGGGGAAATTATACCCTTTTTTATGCTCAACAAATCCTCGGCAGCAACTCCCCCGCCGGTAAATCCACCACCCTCATCCCCCCAATCGCCGTCTTTGCCGTCACCAGACCGGGATGCTCGGCAACCACGCGCCCGATGATGGTGGCTTCCTTTCCATAGGGATGAGAGCGCATGACTTCCAGCACGGCCTCGGCCTGCCCGGCAGCCACAATGGCGACCAATTTCCCCTCGTTTGCCACATAAAACGGATCTAGCCCCAGCATCTCACAAGCTGCATTGACCTCCGGTCGCAGCGGTATTTTCCTCTCGTCGAATTCGATGCCAACCTGCGATGCGAATGCCAGTTCGTTGAGCACCGCGGCTAGTCCGCCGCGCGTGGCATCCCGCAGGCAATGGATGACGGGCGGACGTTGGAGTCCGCCCCGCTTTTTTGATTGGTGGGACGGGCTTCCACGCCCGTCCATGGCCGCATCTATCATCGCCTCGACCAGACCATTCAACGGAGCGGTGTCACTCTGGATGGTCGTCTCGAATTGCAATCCCTCCCGCACCGACATGATCGCCATGCCATGATCCCCCATCGTCCCACTGACCAGCACCACGTCGCCGGGACGGGCATTCTGCGGGGCAATATCAATCCCCTCGGGAATCACCCCGATGCCGGAAGTGTTGATGTACACTCCATCCCCATGTCCCCTTTGCACCACTTTGGTATCGCCGGTGGCAATCCTGACGCCAGATTTCTTGCAAGCCGCGGCCATCGAATTGACAATCCGGCCGAGTGTCTCCATCGCCAGGCCTTCTTCGAGAATGAAGCCAGCCGAAAGATAAAGCGGCTTCGCCCCGCGCATGGCTAAATCGTTGACTGTTCCGTAAACTGATAATTCACCAATATCCCCACCCGGAAAGAAAAGCGGACTGACCACAAACGAATCGGTTGTAAACGCTAATCGGGCAGACGATGGACGATGGACGATGGACGATAGGTCTATAGCGGAGGAGTCGCCCATTTGAGCGAGCAGTTCATTATCCAGCACTGCCGCGAACAGATGTTGAATCAGGTCAGTCATCATTTTCCCGCCCGCGCCGTGGCCCATCACGATGGTGGGATAGTTTTGCAATGGGCGAGGGCAGGTCCAGCCGAGGAAGTTGGGTTTATCGTTGTTTGTGTTCATCATGTTGCAATGTAAATTGTAGGGTGGGTTTCTTACCCGCCGATGAATGGCCGGTATGGAAACCGGCTCTACTTGTTGTA
>DYHT01000058.1 GCA_020723995.1 Chloroflexus sp. | reverse complement strand
TATTCCTTGACTTTTTCGAAACCAGTTCCTTCAGACACGCTAAACATGTACGATTGGAGAAAATATTGATTGCCTTGTTCGCTTCTCCAATCATCGGTTTTATTTTCGGATACATCTTCTTGCGGATCATTTTCTTAATGTGCTGGAACGCCACGCCGCGCGTTAACGCTCTTTTTAGACGCGGCCAAATTTTTACAGCCATCGCACTGGCGCTCAGCCACGGCACTAACGATGCGCAGAAGATTATGGGGATTATCACCCTGGCGCTGGTCACAGGTGGATATTTGAAGGTCTTTGCTGTCCCGTTGTGGGTTATTGTCCTCTGCGCGGCGATGATCGCCTTGGGCACCGCCTTGGGCGGCTGGAAGTTGATCCGCACGCTGGGAGGCAAGTTCTATAAGATACGGCCGATGGATGGGTTCGCTTCCCAATTGGCTTCGGCAGTCGTTATTCTGAGCGCTTCCCTGGTCGGAGGTCCGGTAAGCACCACCCAGGTTGCCAGTTCAGCCATCATGGGTGTTGGCGCCGCCGAAAGGGTGAATAAGGTGCGCTGGGGAGTGGCGCAGGAGATTGCCATGGCCTGGCTGCTGACCATCCCGGTTACAGCGCTGATCGCAGGCGGCATCTACTGGGTGCTTATCCGTGTTCTTCCATAGCACATATAATTCCCTTGACGGAATCCTGACCAAACAGGTATAATTCGCCCCGTTGACATATAATCAAAATGTAACATCTCAATATCTTGGGGAGTGTGGGGTGTGCGGGCGGCAAAGCCGCCCGCACACCCCACATCCTGCCCCACTTATTGAGAAGATACATCAAAATCTGCGAAATACGGCGAGCGCTTGAGACAATGGTCTCATGCGCTTGCTTTTGCTTGCTCAAAGTGTGTTGTGCGCTCGAGTGCGCGGAAAGCAGGCTGCATCGGCCAGGCTTGGGCAGTCGTTCGCAGGTACTCATTCGGAAGATGAGGAGACGGTATAGTGGAAACTAAGGGGCTTTCTTCGCTTCGTATCAGTTTGGCTGCGCCTGAAACCATACGCAATTGGTCGTATGGTGAAGTGCTTAAACCAGAAACCATCAACTATCGTCGCCTGCGGCCTGAGAAGGACGGCCTTTTCTGTGAGGCCATCTTTGGGCCGACGCGCGACTGGCAGTGCTACTGCGGCAAATACAAGAACCCCCGTTACAAGGGCATCACCTGCGATAAATGCGGCGTGGAAGTAACCCGCTCGGCCGTGCGGCGCGAGCGCATGGGTCACATTCAACTCGCCACAACCGTTGCCCATATCTGGTATACGCGGCGCATTCCCTCATACCTGGGGATGCTGCTCGATATTTCGCGCCGCAATCTGGACCGGGTGCTGTATTTCGCCCAGCATATCGTCTCATACGTGGACGAGGATGCCCGCCAGAAGGCGCTCAAGCGCCTGGAGGACGAGATCTCCGTCTCCGAGCGCGAACAGGCGGCCGTGATCAACGCCAAGATCGCCGAGGTCAAGACCGCCCGTGACCACAAACTGGCAGAACTCTCGCAGCGCAAAAATGGACTGGAGCGCCTGTACGACGAGTTGATCGCGACCCGCCTGGAACCCATTATCCAGGAAGGCCAGCGCCTCGAACGTCTGATCCAGGATAACATCGGCCAGCCTTTGAAGGAAGCTGTCGTCTTTAGCAACTCGGAGATGGTCATCGCCGAAGCCGGCAAGACAGCCGCCGCCTCACATCTCAAGAAGGTGCAAAAAGTCGTCCAGGAACAGCTGGAGGACCTGGAGAACGAACTGAAAGACCAGAAGCTGCGCGAACTCGAAGCGGTCAAGATGGAAGCCGCCACGGTCAAAGCCGAGGCGGACGAGAAAATGAATGCCCTGCGCAGCCAGTTAGAGGATCAAGCCTCCGTTTCGCAGGATCAGAACGCCCGCACACGTGACGAGTTGATGGAACTGCGCCCCTTTACCTTCCTGGGCGAGACCCGCTACCGCGAGCTGAAATCCCGCTGGGGGCAGGTCTTCCGCGCCGACATGGGCGCCGAGGCATTTTATGAGATCCTGCGCCGCCTCGACCTGGACAAGCTCTCTCAGGAACTGTGGCATGAAGTACGCACCACCAAGTCCAAGCAAAAGCGCAAGAAAGCGACCTCCCGGCTAAAGGTGGCGGAAGCCTTCCGCCGTTCGGGCAATCATCCGGAGTGGATGATTCTGACCATTTTGCCGGTCATCCCTCCCGACCTGCGCCCGATGGTGCAGTTGGACGGCGGCCGTTTCGCCACCTCCGACCTGAATGACCTGTACCGGCGGGTCATCAACCGCAACAACCGCCTGAAGCGGCTGCTCGAACTGGGCGCGCCGGACGTCATCGTGCGCAACGAGAAGCGTATGTTGCAGGAGGCGGTGGACAGCCTGATTGACAACTCGCAGCGCGGCAAGGCGCTCTCGCGACGCGGCCGGCGTGAACTGCGCTCGTTGAGCGATATGCTCAAGGGCAAAAAAGGTCGCTTCCGCCGCAACCTGCTCGGCAAGCGGGTGGACTATTCCGGCCGCTCGGTCATCGTGGTCGGCCCGCAACTGAAGCTCAATCAATGCGGCCTGCCCAAGAGCATGGCGCTGGAGCTGTTCCGCCCGTTCGTCATTGCCCGCCTGGTTTCGCATAATTACGCTGCCAACGTCAAGGGCGCGCGGCGCTTTATAGAGCGTAACCGGCCCGAGATCTGGGAAGTGCTCGAAGAGGTCATTAAGGAGCGGCCGGTGCTTTTGAACCGCGCCCCCACCCTGCACCGTTTGGGCATCCAGGCCTTTGAGCCGGTGCTGATCGAGGGTTCGGCCATCCAGCTTCACCCGCTGGTGACCACCGCCTTCAACGCTGACTTCGATGGCGACCAGATGGCCGTCCATGTGCCGCTTTCAGACAAAGCCGTGCAGGAAGCCCGCCGGTTGATGCTGGCTTCCAAGAACCTGCTCAAACCCGCCGACGGCGAACCCATCATCGGCCCCTCGAAGGATATGGTGTTGGGCGTTTATTACCTGACCATGGATCACAGCCAGCCTCACCAGGGCGACGGGCGCGCCTTCGCGGACATGGATGAGGTGGACCTGGCCTACCAATTGGGCCAGGTGGATATCCACACCAAGATCAAGCTGCGGGTCAAAACCTGGTACAGCGAGGACGGCACGCGCCTGGCCAAACCGGAAACCAGCATGATTGACACGACCGTCGGCCGCGTGCTTTTCAACCGCGTCCTGCCAGAAAAAGTACAATTCGCCAACGAGAAACTGGAGAAAGGCGGCGTGAAAGACCTGATCGCAGAAGTCTACGAACTCTGCGGCCAGGAGGTGACCACCAACGTGGCTGACGAGATCAAGCGCATCGGCTTCGAGTATGCCATGCGCTCAGGTACTACCCTCTCGGTAACCGATATCACCATCCCGCCCGAAAAACAGGAAATCATCGCCAGCGCCTTGCAGGAAGTGGAACTGGTGCAGCGCGACTTTCGCCGCGGCCTGTTGACCGAACAAGAGCAGAACGAGCGCGTCATCCAGATCTGGCAGCTAACGACCAATGATGTCGCCAAAGCCGTCAGGAACCATCTAGATCCAGACGGCAACCTGGCGACCATGGCCAACTCCGGCGCGACCAAAGGCGGCTTCGGCCCCGTCTCACAACTGGCCGGCATGCGCGGCTTGATGGCTGACCCCTCCGGGCGCATCATCCCGTTGCCCATCCGCTCGAACTTCCGCGAGGGCCTCAATGCTCTCGAATACTTCATCTCAACGCACGGCGCCCGTAAGGGCCTGGCTGATACCGCCCTGCGTACCGCCGACGCCGGCTACCTGACCCGCCGCCTGGTAGACATCGCTCAGGATATCATTATCAACGAGTATGATTGCGGCACCAAGGATGGCATCTTGATCCGAAAAAAGGATGACATCGCCGGGCAATCCATGTTCGACCGTTTGTATGGACGGCTGGCAGCCGAACGCATCCTCGACCCGAATACAGGTGAGGTGCTGGCCGAACCTAATGATATGATTGATCACGACCTGGCGCGCAAGGTTGCCAATGCCGGCCTCCAGGAAGTCAAAGTCCGCTCGCCGTTGACCTGTGAATTGACGCACGGCATCTGCGCCAAATGTTACGGCATAGACCTGGGGCGTGGTTCGATGGTCGAACTCGGCTCGGCGGTCGGCATCGTGGCCGCCCAGTCCATCGGCGAGCCTGGCACGCAGTTAACCCTGCGCACCTTCCACACCGGTGGTGTGGCGGCTGGCGGCGACATCACCACCGGCCTGCCCCGCGTGGAGGAACTCTTCGAGTCCCGCAAGCAGCCCAAGGGCGAGGCGGTTGTCTCCGAGATCCAAGGCGTGGTGCGCCTTATCCAGTCAGAAAAATATACCGACTTACACCTTATCCGGGTGGAACACAGCGAGATGATCCATGACGAGTACGATGCTCCTGAAGAGTGGGCCATCGCCGTCAAGGAAGAGGCCGAGGTCAAGGCCGGCGATGTGCTGGCGACGCTCAGCGAGGCGACCGTGACCGCCGCACACAGCGGGCGCGTCCGTATTGAAGGGCGCAAGATCATCGTCTCTTACGAGCAGCGCGAGGAAGTTGAATACGAAATCCCGACCACTTCCCGTGTATTGGTCAAGGAAGGCAATCACGTCGAAGCCGGCCAGCCATTGACGGAAGGCTCTCTCAACCCGCACCGCATCCTGCGCATCCAGGGACGCGAAGCCTGCCAGATGTACCTGTTGACCGAGATCCAGAAGGTGTACCGCTCACAAGGGCAGAACATCCACGATAAGCACTTCGAGGTCATCATCCGCAAGATGATGGCAAAGGTGCAGGTGACCCGCCCCGGCGAGACCAAGTACTTGCCCGGTGATCCCGTGGACCGGCTTGAGATCAAGAAAGTCAATGAGCTTATGCTTGCCAACGGCAAGGCGCCGGCGCGCTTCGGTGAAATCCTGCTGGGTGTGACCAAAGCTTCGCTCAGCACCGATTCGTTCCTGTCGGCCTCCTCCTTCCAGCACACCATCAAGGTGCTGGCAGGCGCGGCGATAGGGTCAAGCACCGACCCGCTCTTCGGACTGAAGGAGAATGTCATCATTGGCAAACTGATCCCAGCCGGAACAGGATTTGTCCACGGAAGATTTACGGAAGTGGACAAAGCCTCCGAAGCCGGCTCCTCGCAGTGGACGGATATCCCAGACGGATCGTCAACAGATTAGAGAGTTGATAAAGAGGAGACGCCGTAAACGGCGTCTCCTCTTTTTTATTGGGCTTGTGGGGCTTGTTTCTGGATACCAGATATGGTATTATTATGCTGACGAGCCCAACCATTTCTCGTCGCACGGGGAGGAGTATTATGTCAACACGACATTCACGTCTCATCTGCGTTTTCATCCTGATTGCGTTCGTACAGGCGGCCTGCTATCTACCCAATGTTATCCCATCCCAAAACCCACAACCTGCGGATGGCACGGCTGCCATGCAAACAGCAATCGCCGGCGTAGCGGCCACACTTACCCAGGCGGCGCAACATACACCCCAGCCAACCCAGCCGCCCCCGCTGCCAGAGGCGACGCTTACCCCCACCGGCACAGCAACGCTCACCCCCACCCCGACATTGACGCCCACCCCCGAAGGCGCATTCATCAGCGTTTCTGTTGAGACCAAATGCCGCCTCGGCCCGGGCAAGGCCTACGGTCAGGTTGGCGGGCTTCCGGTAGGCCAAACCGTCGAAGTATTCGGGCGCGACTCCGGCAGTCAATTCTACTACATCCGCAACCCCAACAACCCGAATTCCTTCTGCTGGGTGTGGGGATACTATGCCACACCGGTCGGGAACTTTGCGGCTGTGCCAGTCTTCACACCTGCCCCCACCCCCACGCCGGCGGCCTCCTTCACAGTTTCCTATCTACAAACGGTTTCCTGTGCGGGAATGTATGCCTTCAGATTTCAACTTAACAACAACGGCAGTGTGACTTGGAATTCTTACAAAGTGGATGTTACTGATTCGACTACAGCGATAACGAAAACATTTACGAGCGACTACTTTACGGATTACACAGGCTGTGGACCTTCTGTGAATCAGTTACAGGACCTGGAGCCCGGCGAGCCAGGCGTTGCAGGGAATTGGGCCACTGGTCTGTTTAACTATAACCCTGCCGGTCACAGCATGACGGCTACGTTCACACTTTGTTCGCAGAACGGCATGGCCGGGACTTGCCTGACGAAGACATTGAACTTCACGCCGTAGCATACGAGAGGGGCAAATGACTGCTCCTCTTTCCATCCGCTAATCCATGCTAATCCTCGCGAAGAATTTTCGCGGAGATTGGCGTGGATTAGCGGATTGCTTTGTCCTTGACGCATTCCCCCTTTCCCCGTAAGATAAGCAAATGGAACTCGGCCTCGTTCGCAAAATAGACATTGACCGCGAGATGCAGCAGGCGTACCTCGACTACGCCATGAGCGTCATCGTCGCCCGCGCCCTGCCGGACGCGCGTGACGGCCTCAAGCCCGTCCAGCGGCGCATCCTGTACGCCATGTACGACATGGGTATCCGCGTCGACAGCCCCTACCGCAAGTCGGCGCGCATCGTCGGCGAGGTGCTGGGTAAATATCACCCGCACGGTGATGCCTCGGTTTACGATGCGATGGCGCGCATGGCCCAGGATTTCTCCATGCGGACAATTCTTGTGGACGGACAGGGCAACTTCGGTTCGGTGGACGGCGACCCGCCGGCAGCCATGCGCTACACCGAAGCCCGCCTGGCCGCGCCCGCCCTGGACCTGTTAGCTGACATCACCAAAAATACGGTGGACTTCGCCGACAACTTCGACGGCACGCTGCGCGAGCCGAATGTCCTCCCCGCCGCCATTCCCAACCTGCTGGTCAACGGGGCGACCGGTATCGCCGTCGGCATGGCAACCAACATTCCGCCGCACAACTTAGGTGAAATCACCGACGCACTGGTCTACATGCTGGCGCGCTGGGAGAAACTCGACGACATCAACGTCGCAGATTTGATGGCGTTTGTCGAAGGCCCGGATTTCCCCACCGGCGGCGTCATCATCGAACAAAAAGGCGAGGAGGGCATCCAGGCCGCCTACGGCAAGGGACGCGGGCGCGTCATCATTCAGGCCAAGGCCCATTTCGAGGAAATGGAGCGCGGCAAATCCCGCATTATCGTCACCGAACTGCCCTATCAGGTCAACAAGTCCTCACTCATCGAGCGCATCGCCGAACTCGTCCGCGAAGTAGGGCGACTCGGCGTGTCACCCCTGCAAGGCATCACCGATCTGCGGGATGAATCCGACCGGCAGGGTATGCGCATCGTCATCGAACTGACCAAGAACGTCGCGCCGGAGAAGGTGCTGGCTGAACTGTACAAGCGCACGCCGATGCAATCCACCTTCGGCGTTAATCTCCTGGCACTGGTCGTCGGTGAAGACGGGCGCGGCGAGCCGCGCCTGCTGAACCTCAAGCAGGCGCTGCGCGTTTATCTGGATCACCGCCTGACGGTCATCCGCCGCCGCGCCGAATATGACCTGGATAAAGCCAAGCAGCGCGCTCATATCCTGGAAGGTTACCTGGTCGCCCTGAAAAATCTGGATGAAATCATCGCCTTAATCAAAGGTTCGCCCGATGTGGAGACCGCGCGGGCACGCCTGATGAAGCGTTACAAGTTATCCGAACTCCAGGCTAACGCCATACTTGAAATGCAACTACGCCGCCTGGCTGCACTGGAACGCAGGAAGATTGAAACCGAACACAAAGAAACGCAGGCGCTGATCAAAGAACTGGAAAATCTGCTGAAATCCCCAAAAAAGATGCGCGGCGTAGCTACCGAGGAACTGCTCAAGGTCAAGGCTGCCTACGGCGACCGGCGGCGAACACAAATTGTCAGCCTGAAGGCTGGAAAACACAAGCAGGCCCCGCTGACCTCCGTCGAATTGCTGCCCGAACAATCGCTCTGGGTAGGCCTGACCACCGACGGGATCCTGGCCCGCACGCGCGACGAGAAGCCGCCGCGCCTCTCCGGCTACGAAGCGCCGAAATTGCTGGTCAAAGCCAATGCCACCGATACGCTGTACCTGGTTTCCGAACGCGGGCTGGCGGCGGCTGTTGCCGTTCACACCCTGCCGGAGGCCGAAAAGTTATCGGAAGGCATTCCGTTCAATAAAATCTCGCCGCTGAGATCAGATGATAAACTGGTAGCCGCCTTTGCATTGCCGGCCCGTAAGAGTGATTTACTCGCAGAAACCTGTGTGCTGGTTGTTACGCGCGGCGGCATGGTCAAAAAGAGCACGGTCAGCGAATTGCCCGGCCCCTCAGCGCAAACCTTCCGACTGGTCAACGTCAACGACGGCGACAGACTGGGCTGGGTTGCTTTAACGGACGGCAGGAAAGAGGTGCTGCTCGCCACGGCGCTGGGCATGGCGATCCGCTTCAAGGAAGACGAAGTCCGCTCAATGGGGCTGGCGGCGGCTGGCGTGAATGGCATCAAACTGGGTGTCGGCGACGAGGTGATTGGCTGCGAAATCCTGCCGGCGGCCAGCGGGATGCCTGCACTGCCTGCCCTGGCGGACAGGCCAGGGAGTAAGGCCGAAGTGTTCATCATTGCTTCGGATGGCAAGGCCAAGCGCGTGGAACAAAAGGACTTTCCGACGCAGGGACGTTACGGCAAGGGCGTCATTGCCTGGGAACTGCCGCGCGGCGTCAAACTGGCCGGGATGGGGATGGGCAAGCCGAACGCCATCCTGACCCTGCACCTGCTCAAGGCTGCCGCCAAGCAGGCCCGCCTGGACGAAGCCCCGCTGCGTAAGCGCTCGGCTGTGCGCGGTGAGGCGGTGGTGGAAGTCAAGGCTGGCGATGCGGTAGTGGGGTTGACCGAAGGATGGGTGGTGGAGAGGTTTGTTGAGAGAAGAAAGAAGTGAGCTGTAACTTTAGTGGGCAACTTGCGCCGCCCACTTCTCACTTCTTACCTTGTTTCTCGTCACTTACTTCCCCGTAAACTGCTGCAACGCTAATCTCAACCTTTCCTCCACATCCTCCGGCGCGTCCTTCGGGATGGCCTGGATCGCCGACTGCGCCTCGACCACGCTGTAACCCAGCGCCGTCAGCGCGGCCAGGACTTCTGAATCCGCATCCGACATGGCCGCCACAGCTTGCAATCCGCTGATGGGCTTGAGCCGGTCGTGCAGGTACAGGACGATCTTCTGGGCGGTCTTCTTGCCCACGCCAGGCACGCGGCTCAGGATTTCATCCTGCCCGTTGAAGACGGCGCGCTGGACGGTATCCAGGTTGAGCGTGGAGAGGACCGAGAGGGCAACCTTCGGCCCAACCCCATCCACGCTGAGCAGCATGGTGAACAGGCTGCGGTCGGCGATGGTCTCGAAGCCATACAGGGTCAGCGCGTCCTCACGCACGACAAGGTGGGTGTAGAGCAAGACGATCTCGCCAACCTTCATCCGATCACGCAACGAGGCGGGGACGAAGACGCGCAGTCCCACCCCGCCGACTTCGACGATGAGGGCGTTGTCTTCGTTTTGGGTGATTTCTCCACGCAGAGTCGCGATCATTTTCTCTCTCCATCCACGAAGATCACGAAGGTCTATTACCCACAAAGATAAATTCGTGTCGTAACATCTCAATACCTTCGCGTGTGCAAATGCGTGATCGCAATCGCCAGAGCGTCGGCAGCATCGTCGGGCTGGGGGATGTGCGGCATCGCCAGCAAGACCCGCACCATCTCTTGTACTTGCCTTTTATCTGCACTTCCGTAGCCGGCCACCGCTTGCTTGACCTCGTTGGGCGTGTACTCAGCGATCTCCAGGCCTGATTCGGCCAGGGCCAGCAACACCACCCCGCGCGCTTGTCCGACAGCAATGGCGGTTTTCACGTTGTTCTGAAAAAACAACTTCTCCACCGCAGCCGACTCGGGGCGATGAAGAAGCAGGATCTCGCATAACCGATGATAGAGCAGGGACAGACGTTCAGCAGCCGGCAGACCGGCAGGGGTCTGGATGACGCCGAATTCAATCACTTGCAGACTGTCGTCGGGGAGGTCGCGTACCAGACCGTAACCCGTCGTCGCCGTTCCCGGGTCAATGCCCAGAACCAGCGTCATGACTACTCGGCCTCGAGCGCAGCCAGGGCCTCTTCGGATAGTTTCAGATTGTGGAAGACGTTCTGCACGTCGTCCAGTTCTTCGATTGACTCGACCACTCTCAGCACCTGGAGCGTCTCTTCCACGCCGAGTTCCAAGTCTTGCTTGGCGATCAGGCGCAGGCCGGCTTCGTCGGGAGTGACCTTTGCATTTTGCAGGGCGTCGCTGAGGGTCTTGAAGACTTCCACCGGGCCGATGATCTCGATATTTTCACCATCTTCCTGCACATCGTCCGCGCCGGCTTCAATTGCCAGTTCGAAAGCCTTATCATACGAAAGCTGGCTGGCCGGGAAGGAGAAATACGACTTGCGCTCGAACTGCCAGCCGACTGCGCCGGCCTCGGCCATATTGCCGCCGCTTTTACTGAATGAGTGACGCAACTCGGCCACGGTGCGATTACGATTATCAGTCACGCAATCCACCATCAGGGCCGAACCGTGCGGGCCGTAGCCTTCGAGGGTCAATTCTTCAAAGACGCTGTCTTCTTTATCTTCGCCCGTGCCGCGCTTGATGGCGCGCTCGATGCTGTCTTTCGGCATATTGCTGGCGCGGGCTTTTTCAATCGCCAGCGCCAGGCGGAAGTTACTGCCCGCGTCGCCGCCGCCATCACGCGCCGCCATCACAATTTCACGCGCCAGGCGGGTAAACACGGCACCCCGCTTGGCGTCCGCGGCACCTTTCTTGCGGCGAATAGTCGCCCAATGGCTGTGTCCAGACATAAAAAATCTCCTTGAGAATCACTTTCGTGAGGAATGATGCCTTTAGCGCCAAAATTATACCATAGGCAATTATAAGGTTGCCTGACCATGAAACACAGCCAGCATCTTTTTATGCAGTCCGGCTGGCGCCGCCAGAATGGATTGCGGCGGGGAGATGTAATCCGGCTGGCCGTAAATGTCGGTGACCAATGCCCCAGCTTCCTCAGCGATGAGACCAGAGGCGGCCACATCCCATGGCTTGAGAGTGAGTTCCCAAAAACCATCGAAACGACCCGCGGCGACGTAACACAGGTCAAGGGCAGCCGAGCCGAGGCGGCGCACGCCCTGGGTCAGTTTCGCGAATCGGGCGAAGTAATCCATGTTATTGTGCGTTGAATTCCAGGCATCGTAGGGAAAGCCGGTCACCAGCAGGCTATGCTTTAGTTCGTCAATTTGCGAAACGCGCAGCGGATGCCCGTTCAGCCAGGCGCCGCGCCCGCGCTCGGCGCTGAAGGTCTCGTCCCGCATCGGGTCATAGACCACGCCCAGGGTTGTCAACCCCCGCTGGGCAAAGCAAATGGCGACGCAAAAGATGGGGATGCCGTGGGCGTAATTGACGGTGCCATCCAACGGATCCACATACCAGAGATATTCATTTTCCCCATCCAGCCGGCCAGATTCTTCGGCCAGGATGTTGCTGCCGGGAAAACGGCGCTGGATTTCAGCCAACAGTAAGGCTTCAGACTGGTGATCAACTTCTGTCACCAGGTCAATCACACCTTTGTATTCCAAATGGTGCTCTTGTTCGTAACCCGCGCGCAGTATTTCACCAGCACGCCGGGCAAGTTCTTCCACTTCCGGGAGTGTGGGTAGCATGTTAGTTGTAGGAGCGTTTGAATTCGTCGAGCATCCGGTAGATCTGGTCCAACTTGCCCTGGATCTCGTCCCGTTCGTCCTTGGCCTGCTGAAGCAGGGCCTCGAACGCCGGGCGCCGGTCGGGCAGCAGTGTGGTCAGCAGGCGCTCAGTGCGCGTGATCTGCGTATTTTTGCTCTAGCGTCTCTTTCCCATTGCGCGCCGTAATAACCGGGTAGCCTTCGAAGCGCAGGGTAATTGCAAGCAGGTCGAGGACGTTTGGAACGTCTTCGACGACGAGCAAGGGGCCATAGGGGATGTTCATAGCGGGTTTATTGTAGTCGCATTTGGGAGATGGGGCAAGAGAAGTGCCCTTACACTTCCGTCATAATTCCAACTCGCTGATATGTGCCGGGTTGGAGTATAATTTTTACAGAGGTGTGCCATGAGACAGATCGTTCTTTATCCGGGAGAAGATGGTTACTGGGTGGCAGAATGTCCCAGCCTGCCTGGCTGCATCAGCCAGGGAGAAACCAAAGAGGAAGCGATCAGGAATATCAAAGAGGCAGTGCAAGGGTATATCCATGCCTTGGAAGAAGATGGCCTGCCTGTCCCACAAGAGCACTTCGAAACCTTGCTAGTGGCCGTGTGAGCAGCCTGCCGCGTATTTCTGGCTATGAGTGCATAAAAGCCCTTTCTATCTTTTCCCCTCCCACTCGTCAATCAGCCGCTCGAAGAATTCATCCAGGTAGCGCAGCCTTTCCTCGGCAATCGCCCGCGCTGTGGGCGTGAACATGCGATCGCGCACTTTGCGCAGCTTGAAAAGGTGCTCGTGGTACGAACTGTGCGCCTCGCCGGGTAATTCCTCCCCGGTCTGGATGAATTGCGCGGAGGGTTGTTTATACCAGGGCTGACCGGCCAGCGTGGCATAGGCAATCACACGCGCCACGCCAACCGCGCCCAGCACGTCCAGTTTATCCGCATCGAATAAGACTTTGGCCTCGATGGTTTGCGGCGGCTCGGAGGTATCGCGGTAACGGTGGGCGCGGATGCAATGCTGGACGGCGGCGATACGTTCCGGACCCCCACCCTCGGCGCGCAAAACTTCGGCCGCGAACCCGGCTGAAGCGTGGTGGTGATTGGTGCGCGAGTCTGCGCCGGGCATGGTGCCCTCGGCGTCATGTAACAAGGCCGCGGCGCGGACGATCTCCAGCTCCGCGCCCTCAGCCTGTGCCAGGCGTTCGGCCATGCGGTAGACGCGCAGCACGTGGTCGAAGTCGTGAACGGCGTCGGCGTTTTGATACCATTGGCGGGCTTGTTCGATAGTTGGCATAGTGCTCCAGACTTTAATTAACCGCGAAAGAAGCGACCCCCAACCCACAGGGTGCTTCGCGAAGAGCGGGGGCAGGCGGGCGCGAAGGGGTATTTATTAAGGCGAAGGTAACTGCTCAGCCATTGCTGTCAACGAATGGCGAAACGAATAAACGAATTGATCGCGATTGTATCGTCAT
>DYHT01000057.1 GCA_020723995.1 Chloroflexus sp. | reverse complement strand
GCTCATTCGCTCGGTTTTACCACAATTCTGGGTTAATGTGACATTGTCAAACTAACTATTCCTCGCCACCCGTTCCCCCTCCCTATCAATCCCTTCCCCCCATAACCCGGAGCAGCACGATGGCCCTGGTCAGCCTAATTGCTGGTATTGCCGGCTGGACCGTCTTGCCTTTCCTCGGCTCCCTCGTTGCCATCATCACCGGCCACATGGCAAAGAGTGAGATCAATAAGAGCGCTGGTACAGTCACCGGCGGCGGCATGGCGACCATTGGGCTTATCTTGGGCTATCTTGCCGTCGTTGGTGGTCTATGCGTTGGTTGTCTGATCCTGCTGTCGTTCATGGGGTTGATCACTATTCCATTCATTTCCATCCCCTTCTTGAACACTTCTGGTTATTAGCCATGGCCGAGGTCACTGGCATACCTGTCGCTCCACTTCCGCCAACCAAGAAGAACAATACCTGGCTCATTGTCCTCGTGGTGATCCTGGTGTTGTGCTGCTGCTGTGTCGGCGCGATTGGGTTGATTATTGCCTTCGGGCCAGATATTCTGAACGAGCTTGGCTTCTACGTTCTCGTCCCCGCGCTGGCAGCCATGATTTAGCAAGAAACCCGGTTTCGCGAAGAAGCCGGGTTTTTGCTTTCACCGAAAATGCAGGCGCAATTCTGTCAACGAATGGCGAACCGAATAAACGAATGACGTTCGATCGCGGTCAATTCGTTTACCCGCATCTGCGGTGGGGCAGGTGTTCGTTGGATAGCTGCTTCATGCCAGACAGTGTACCTCAGACGGAGGGATAGAAATAGCAATCGCCTCGCCAATTTTCGGCGCTTCGGGGAGATAAAAATACAGGCCGTTTTCGAGCGTGACTTTGAATCGCGCCTGTTGGAAAACGACGTCTGTCACCACCCCACGCAGATTTCCATCTGCTGCTAACCGTACCCCGGACGGGCGCAGCAATAAATTTACTTTTTCCCCGGTCTGATGCGCATGTCCACACCGCAACACGAAACCGCCTGCCCGGGTTTCGACTTTCAACGTTTCAACCTTCAACCTGACAACTCCTTCGACGATATTCCCCAGCCCTAGAAAGCGCGCCGCCCAGGCCGATCCTGGCTCGTTCCAGACCTCAGCCGGGCTGCCGTCTCGGACGATCTTCCCTTCGTGGAGCAGAAGCACGCGGTCGGCGATGGCGAAGGCCTCCTCCTGGTCGTGGGTGACGTAAATGGCCGGGACGCGGGTGGCGTGCAAGATGCCGCGCAGCTCGTCCAGCAGGCGGTCGCGCAGGGCGCGGTCGAGCGCGCCGAGGGGTTCGTCGAACATCAATAGGCGCGGACGAGGCGCCAAAGCGCGCGCCAGCGCCACGCGTTGCTGCTCGCCGCCCGAAAGCTCGGTCACATGCCGCTGCTCAAAGCCGGAGAGATTGACCTGCGTCATGGCTTCCCGGGTGCGCCTCTCGATCTCTGGCCGTGACAGGTTTTGCATCTGCAAGCCAAAGGCCACGTTTTTGAAGACCGAAAGGTGCGGGAAGAGGGCATAATCCTGAAAGACCAGGCCGAAATTGCGCAGGTGGGCCGGCGCGCTGGACAAGTCCTGACCCTGCCACGCAACCGTCCCTTGCTCGCAGGTCTCCAGCCCGGCAATGATGCGCAGCAGCGTAGATTTTCCGCTGCCCGAAGCGCCCAGCAGGCAGACAGTCTCGTTAGCAGCAACGGTGAAGGAGATGCCGCGTAAGAGGGGTCTGTTTTCGTAGTCTTTGGCGATGTCGAGAAGTTGGAGCATTGCAAACCTTCCGTTTACGTTTCACGTTCTAGAACTCTCCTGCCCCGGGCAACCGGAATCGCTCAATCAGCAAAATTCCCGCGCCGCAAACAACCATCAAAATCGTCGCCATGTCCATCGCCTGGCCGTAGTTCAACCCGCCCGGCTGGGACAGGAAGCGGTAGATTGCGATCGGCAGGGTCGGGTACTCCGGCCGCGAAACAAGCGCGGTGGCGCCAAATTCGCCCAACGACACGGTGAAAGCGAATATGGCTGCGGCCAGTGTGGCGCGCGAGACTATCGGCCAGTCCACCGTGAACCAGGTTCGCAGCGGGGAGGCTCCGAGCGAAGTCGCCGCCTGGCGTAGACGATCAGGGATAGAGGCCAGCGCCGGCTGCAGACTGCGGATCACAAACGGCAGGGCGATCAGCGTGTGCGCAATCGGCACCAGAAGGGGCGAGCGGATCAAGGCCAGCGGCGGCTGGTTGAAGGCGACGATGAAGCCCAGGCCGAGGGTCACGGCCGAGGCACCCAGGGGCAGCATCAGGAACGGGTCGAGGAAACGTTCCAGACGTCCGGGCCGCGCCAGGGCGGAGGCGACTGGGAATCCGAGCGCCAGCGAGAGCACGACGGTCATTGTCGCATAGAGCAATGAATTGGTCAGCGCCTTGAAAGGCGGCACGTAGAAGAGCGAGTCGAGCCGGTTGACAAATAGTTCGGTGTAGTAGTTGCTCGTCAGGTCATAGCCAACGGCCGTCCGTTCGCCACGCGCAGCTTCCAGGCGGGCCACCGAACGCAACGGCAAAGAGGCCATTGGCAGTAGGAACAAGGCCAGCAAGAGCGATGCCATCCCACCGACGAACAGTTTTTCGCGCCATGCCCGCGCCCGGCGCAGGTTGGACTGCGCGGTATGAGGAGTGGTGGTCACGGCCACGCCGGTCACGATGCGGCCGTAAACTATGGAAAAAGCCAGTGTGAACAGGAGTTGGATGAACGTGAGCAGGGCTGCCAGCGGCAGGTTGAAGATCTGGATGGCCTGCTTGTAGATCTCGACTTCCAGCGTGGCAAAGCGCGGCCCGCCCAGCAACAGGATGACGCCGAAACTGGTGAAATCGAATAGAAAAACCAGGAGTGATGCAGCCAAAATGGATGGGCGTAAAAGCGGCAGCGTCACCTGCCAGAAGGCGCGCCGCGCGTCCGCCCCCAGGATACGGGCAGCCTGTTCGAGGCGCGGGTCGAGGTGCGCCAATGCGTTCCCGACCACGCGGATGAGGATGGTGGTGTTGTAAAAGACGTGCGCGAACAGGATGGCCCACAGGGTGTGTACGAAGGTGATCGGCGCTGATTCAAGGCCAAAGAGCTGCATCAGCCCGAGGTTGACCCAGCCGCGCGGCCCGAGCAGGGCGTTGAAGCCGGCCGCCGCCACCACCGTTGGCAGCATGAAGGGAATGGCGGTCAGCAGGCGCAGCAGGGGCTTGCCACGAAAGTCGAAACGAGCGAAAAGGTAGGCGGCCGGCAGGCCGACGAGAAGTGTGAGCAGGGTGGAGAGGCAGGCCTGGTAAAACGTGAAAAGTAATGAGTGACGAATAATGAGTAATGAGTCTGGCGCAATGGTGAGCAGCGACGCCGGGTTTAACCCCAGCCACAGGATGCGGGCGAGGGGGCAGAAGAAGAAAAGGCCGAGGAAGAGAGAGACACCCAGCCAGGGAGCGATTCGGCGAATCAACGATTCAGCGAATCCACCTTGCGTTGACTTGCCGACTCGCTGACTCGCCGATTCGTTGTCTCGCTGTCTCACCGCAATACCGCCTCCGTCCAGTCGGCAATCCATCGGTCGCGGTTGGCGGCGATCAGGTCGGGAGAAAGAGTGGCTGGCTGCTCGGGCGCCGGGGCGTATTGGACGAAAGCCTCCGGCAGATTGGCAGCGGGATTGACCGGGGACATGAACATCTGCAGGGGCATATCTTCCTGGAACGTCACGCCCAACATGAAGTCCACGAACTTCTCGGCCAGGACGCGCTGCTGGGTGCCTTTCAGGATGCCGACGAACTCAATCTGGCGGAAGCAGGTACCGGGCGCGATGATCGAGGCGGTCGGGGATTCGGTCAGCGGCGTTTCGGCAAAGACCACCTCGGCGGCCGGGCTGGAGGCGTACGAGACGACCATCGGCTGTGGGCCGCGTCCGGAGGAGGCGCTGAAGTTGGTGTAGTAAGCCGTCTCCCAGCCATCCACGACCACCACACCATTCTCGCGCAGAGTCTCCCAGTATTTCAGATAACCTTCTGGGCCAAAGTGCGCCACGGTGGCCAGCAGGAAAGCCAGCCCGGGCGAGGAAGTGGCTGGGTTCTCAACCACCAACAAATCCTTGTACTCCGGCTTGGTCAGGTCTTCCAGGCTCTCAGGTATGGGCAGGTTGCGGGCGGCGAAGTAAGCCTTATCGTAGTTGATGCACACGTCGCCGTAATCCACTGGCAGGGCGCGGTTCTGGGGGTCGAGCTTGAACTCTGCCGGGATGTTCGCCAGCGATGGCGAGGCATACGGCTCGTAGATACCAGCCTGGAGGGCGCGTGAGAGGAAGGTGTTATCCACGCCGTAGAAGAGGTCGGCCAGGGGGGCATCTTTGGTCAGGATGGCCTTGTTGAGCGCCGCGCCGGTGTCACCGCTCTTGATGAAGGTTACTTTGACGTTGTTGGCCTGCTCGAAATCTTTGACCACCTCCGCGCTGACGGCGAAGGAATCGTGGGTCATGACCGTCAGCGTGGCGGGGCCTTTGGGTGCACACGCTGCCAGCGTAAGAGCGACAAGCATTGTGAGGAAGAAAAAGCGTTTCATGGCTACCTCCGGGAATTTACGATTTACGATTGACGATTGACGATTGGCGGCGGTGGATAACGAGAATAAGACCGGATTGGATGGAAATGGAAGCAGTTTCTCCGAGCAGCTCATTGCTGACGCCGCGCGTTTGATCGGGATAAAGCCTCTCGCTGCACAGTGACCAGCGTAAGCCGTCCGTCGTCACACCCTCTGCCGGGCTGCCCCAGGGAAGCAGTGAAACGATGTCGCCGGCTCTCCCGCGCACCTCGCACCTGTCGCGCACAAAAAAGGCCTCTTCTACCCCGTCATCGAGACGCAGGTCAATCTTTGCCAGCGACGGGTCGGTCAGCAGGGCCAAGTTGCCGAGGCTCTGGTCGAGGCGGCCGCCCAGCCCGCCGACGACGAGAATACTGCGTTGGCCTGCCTCGAGCGATAAGCGAAGAGCGAGTTCGAGGTCTGTTTCATCCTTATCGCGCGGATATTGGCGGATTTCAGCGCCCGATTCTTCCAGCTGTCGTCTGTCGTCGGTCGTCAGCGAGTCCAGGTCGCCGATGACGACTGAGGGCAGCATCCCAAGCGCCAGGAGGTGGCGCATGCCGCCATCCGCAGCGATGAGGGTATCGCCAGGGCGGATTAAACGGCGGGCCGCCTCGAGATCCGGCAGGTGGCCGTTGGCGAAGATGAGGGCGCGGTTTTCTGGCATATTCATTTCCTTCTCTCTCCCCTCTCCCCGTGGGAGAGGGGTTGGGGTGAGGGAAAACAAAACCATCCTCGCCGGTGGAGGATGGTAGCTGTCAGTCTATACTCCCTCCGCCGGCATGATCCGGATCAGGTTCTGCGGGTCGAGGCTGTTGGCCTCCTCTCAGCCTGAAACACAGGCTCCCCGTTCTATTATGGGATGAGTATACGCGCCTGGAGGGGGAATGTCAAGACGGAAAATAAAAAGTGGTTATAATGGTAGCCAGTAGGCTACCATAGTCAGCCATTCCATTCCCTTTTACCGGTGAGATTGAGGTTCATATGGCTCTTGACCGATTCGGACGACGCATTCATTACCTGCGCATCAGCCTGACCGACCACTGCAATCTGCGCTGTCTGTATTGCATGCCGGAAGATATGACCTTCCGTCCCAATGCTGATTTAATGCAGGATGACGAAATCCTACTCCTGACGCGTCTCTTTGCCAACCTCGGTTTCGATAAGATCCGCTTGACGGGGGGCGAGCCGACCGCGCGGGCGCATGTGGTCGAACTGGTGCGCGGCATCACCCACACTCCGGGCGTGCGCAGCGTATCCATGACGACCAACGGCGTGCTGCTCTCGCGCCTGGCCAAACCCTTCGCCGAGGCCGGCCTGCAGCGCGTCAACATCAGCATTGACACTTTGAATCCCGCCAAATTCCGCCGCCTGACGCGTTGGGGCGATATGGAAGATGTCTGGGATGGGATTCTGGCGGCTGAGGAGGCCGGATTGACGCCGGTCAAGCTCAACGCAGTGGTGGTCAAGAGCTACAACGAAGAAGACGTGCTTGACCTGGCGCGCCTGACGCTCGAACATCCCTGGCAGGTGCGCTTCATCGAAATGATGCCCTTCGCTGGCGCGACCGAACTACAAACAAAGCAGATGGTCAGCGCGGCGCAGATCCAGGCGCGAGTCGAAGCGGCTTTCGGCGCTCTCGAAGCGGCCAACAGTGGGAAACTGGACGGCGAAGCGCGCATTTTCCACATCCCGGGCGCGCAGGGTGATATCGGATTCATCTCTTCGGTTTCCGCACCTTTTTGCGCCACCTGCACGCGCGCTCGCCTGACCGCGGATGGCATGCTGCGCATGTGCCTGCTGCGCGAGCATGAAATTGACCTGCTCAAACCGCTGCGCGCCGGGGCGACGCGCGACGACCTGCGCACTATGATCCTGGATGCGGTCTGGAACAAGCCCTGGGGTCACGGCCTGGTCGAGGGCGTGATTGCCACCAACCGCGTCATGAGTCAGATTGGCGGTTAGCAAAACCATTCTCTACTCTCTATTTTCGAGGTATCTATGGCCTGGGAAAGAAAGCTCATGCGCACCGTGCGCGTCCAGAACGATCATGTGATCGGCACGCTGGTCCACTTGATCACAATGATTACCGACCAGGATGGCAAGTCGGTCAATAACGTGCTTGGCTTCCCAGGCATCCTGCGCGGCGCGGTGGATACGGTCATGCCGCGCATTACGCACGAAATGTACCTGGCCGCCGCGCAGACCATCGCCGATCTGACCCGCCGGGTGAACTTGTGCCCAGCCCGCTTGATAAAAAAGTCCACCAGGCAGTGGCGCGCGCCGTGGCTGAAAAAGCCGTCGAGCAGGGTCTGGCACGCGCAGAATATGTGCCGTACCTTGATTAGTACGGGCTTGGATGTGAAACGAGTCAGTTGCTCCTTAGGGCTATCACTGATTGCCACCAAAGTGCTCAACCGAGGAACCCAGGCATCAGAGAGCCGAGGAGGAAGATATTGAAGTAAGCGATGAAAAGGTCGCTGATGAGTGGCACGTAATCCTCTGGCGAGGCATGGCGCGTCTCCGAAAGCAACCAGACTGCCAGCAGACCGAAGAGGATCAGACCCAAGGATGAGTAGGCAGGGAGAATCTAGGTGCTTCGAGTGAGGGAGGCTACGAACGGCCAATCCAGCGCGTACAGCACGACAGCCGGGAAGAATAGTTTTCCACCCCAAGGCAGCCTGCCTTGCCACCAGAATCCCAGAAGCCATGAAAGGGTAATCCCAGCGACGAGTATGAACCATGCTCCTCGATACGTGGGGATTGGAATGAACTGTGTAAGCACTACGCCGCTCGAAAAGGAAAGGGCAAGGAATAAGGCCAGGTTCAGGCGAGACACAGTCCTGAATATATATAGGGCTGCCAGAAGTACGAAAAGGCTGATGAGCGAGTAGGGCTGCAGGCTCACTGGCAATCGCCCACCCAATTGCGCTCCCAGGGAAGCCAGGAAGGCCGCCAGGCCCAGCAGCGGCCCGCAATGAAGGAGAAAAACGAGCAGTGTCATCTCACTTCCGTTGAGGCAGGCTTTGCTCGCTCTCGGCCGAGATCCTAACCTGATCTTGACCCAGCGTGCCCGCCAGGAGAATAGCCACATGGCAGTGAAGACGCACATGCAGATGAAGGTTCTTGTCATCCAGGCGATAATCAAAAGGATATGCCACAGTCACTTCGCACATATCCAAATCTGTGGGCCCGGCTTCATTTTGGTCTGCATACTCGAAGACAGCAGCAGCCACCGGCGTTTGCATTGCAGGCGATACCAATGTTGCCCGGTCTTCATCAGTCAGCCAGGCGGGGATATCTTGAGGTTGGGGCGTGGCGGTACAAGAGGCCCCAGGTGTGCCATATCCGGCATCGGGATTGCATGGTGGGCGCATGGCAGCCTCGCTTTGCCGCCACACAGCTTGGGTGACCATTTGATCTCCAACTACCACCATCCCGGCCTTGGCAGCTGCATCCGCGACGCGGCCGATTTGATGATCCTTGATCATCAAGCGTCCCCCGTCCACAATAACGGCAAAAAGCAGCATCAGCACGACCATCGCGATGGCGACAATAATCAGAACTTGAGCACGCTCTTTCGATTTCATGGTGGATTTTGATACTCCATGCGGGTAACTGCACGTGCGGAGACTGGTATGGTCATTGATGGAAGTGTCAGATTGAAGGTGTAGGAAACCGTCACCGTGAGCTGCGATCCGCGGGGAGCCGGCCAGGGCTGGTCGCGCGGCGGTTCATCCTGCCCCGGGTCAATGTCAATCACCAGGAGCGCTGGATCCAGTCCATAGGCAGCTTGCTGCACTGCACCGATGATCTCTGCATCGCCCTGAGCAGGGTCAACGATCGTCGCTCCAGCGTTTGCGCCCTCCCAGGCCGCATTGGTTACGACGATCTTCGCAAACATGAGCAGGCCGGACTCGACCAACCCCACCAGGAGGAGCAATAACAGGGGCAAAACCAGTGCAAATTCGACTAAAGCCTGTCCTCTTCGATTCATCGCAGCAACAGGAAATTCAGGATCGGCGGAGCCAGGTAGATAAGGAGCAAGGCCGGAAGGAAGAAGAAGACCAGGGCAGGGATGACGCGCACCGGCGCGGTTTGAGCGATCGCCTGGGCACGCTGGCGGCGGCGCGTTCGCAGAAGGTCTGCCTGGATGCGCAACGTTTGGGCCAGGGGGGTGCCCAGGCGATCTGCCAGATTCACGGCGGTCACAAAGTTCACCATGTCTACGGAGGGAGAACGCTCTACTAACTCTTCTAACACAGCCGCACGAGAATAGCCGAGTTCGATCTGACGCAGGGCTCGGCGCATTTCCTGGCCGAGCGGCCCTGGATATTGTTCGACCACGCGCCGTAAGGCCACTTCGAAGCCCAGACCGGCCTCCACGCTGAGGGTGAGCAGGTCGAGGAAGTCCGGCAGGCTGCGGGTGATCCCCCGGGCGCGTTCATTGGTTTTCCAGCGAAGATAGAGAAGTGGACCGAACATGGGCAAGAGCATACTTAACATTCCCAGGCCAATCCCTCCGGTACTCCATTTCGCAAGGGCGGCCAAACCCACGGCAAGCAAGATGCCGGGTGAAATGAGCAGCCACCACAGCGCCCGGTACTCCTGGGGTGAAAGGGGAATGCCGGCGCGGGTAATGGCCGCTGCGCGGCTCCATCTCTCCAGAAAGGCGGGCGGGTGGACGGAGCGCAGCAGCTGTCGCCCGAGGTCTCGCCAGGGCCGAGGCTTGCGCTGAGCTTCATCGAAGCGGACTGATCGGCCAGGTAGCCCTAAAAGTTGCAACAGCCGCCCCCGGCCGCGCACATCAACCAATGAATTCATCGCCATGAACAGCACGAAGATGAAAAAAGTGAGCACGATGGCAATGGCCAGGGAAACAGCCATTCTAGTACTCCAGTCGAATCACGCGCAAGATGATCCCGGTGCCGATCAGTTCCAGGATACCAGCCGTCACCAGCACCAGGTTGCCGAGGTCCGTCTGAAAGAGGACGTCCACGTAGCCGGGAAAAAAAGAAAGCAGACCCACCGAGAAGGGAACCAACAGCGCAATGACGACTGCCGAGAGACGGCCTTGCGCGGTGAGGGCGCGCACCTCGTTTTCGATGGTCACCCGGCCGCGGACGAAGCCGGCCAATTCCCGCATCAGAACAGCCATATTCCCACCAACCTGCCGCTGTAGGGTGAGACCCTCGACCAGAAAACGCAGGTCTTCGCCCGGACGCCGCTCGAGCAGCGCGGCCAGCGCATCGTCCATTGAAAGGCCCAACGCAATCTGCCGCGCCACCTGGCCTAGTTCGGATGCGCTTGGCTCCGGAAGAGCCGGATGCACGAATTCGATCGCCTGAATGAGCGAAAAACCGGCTTGTAACGAATCGGCCAATCGCTCCAGCATGTCGGGTAGTTGATCACCGAACCTGCGGCGCTGCAAGCGGGCGCGATAGAAGACCACAGCAAATAAACCAACCAGAAAGATAAAAGCAGAAAAGAAGCCCAGGATAGGGCGCCGGCCGATAGCAAAGCCGAAGATGTAGCCAGCCGCAATTGCAACTGCGATGGCAGCCAGAAGCCGCCCCGGCTGGGAGCCAAAACCGGCATCGTACCAATGGGATGCCAGTACCTGGCCCACTTTCGTGCGAAAAAATGGTGCGCTGAGATATTCCAACGGGTCGAAGGCAGCCAGCTTGCGCCAGCCTCTCAGCCGGGACCTTGGAATGAGCAGCCTCTCCTGCCTGATCAAGCGGGCGCGCCATATCCTATGCAGGCCGATGATTTGCTGCCACTCGATCAAGGGAAGCAGGAACGAGAAGAAGAGGAAAATACAGGCCGCGGCTGCAAACTTGGTTGAATGCGTGCGCAGGAGACTGCCGATAGGCTCACGATATGCCCAACCGAGCAACACCAACAATAGGATCAGCACCCCACACCAGAGCAGCGCGGCGCGCACGAGGCGACGGGATCCTTTCATTCCGCCAATTCCTCCGCCGCCGAAAAGCCGGCGGTATGGAGCGCCGCCAGGCAGCGCGGGGTATGGACGGTGACCAGGAAGCGACCGATGGAGCGACCTTCGGCATCTGTCCCGCGCCGCTCGAAACGAAAGATCTCCTGTACCGAGAGGTTGATCTCCCACCTGCCCGGGGTTTCCTCGGCTGAGACCTCGGAAATGGATACAACTTTGCGTTCCCCGCTGGGGAGCCGATCCTGCTGCACGATCAGACGGATGGCGCTGCCGATCTGTTCGCGGATGGCCGGCTGGGGCAGTTCCAGGTTGGCCATCAGCACCATGGCTTCCAGTCGCCGGATGGCATCCGCTGGTGTATTGGCGTGAATGGTGGTGAGCGAGCCGGGGTGACCAGTGTTCATCGCTTGCAGCATATCGAAAGCCTCCGCCCCACGCACTTCTCCGACGATGATACGGTCGGGGCGCATACGTAGGGCGTTGCGCACCAGGGTGCGGATCGTCACCTCGCCTTTGCCCTCGACGTTGGGCGGGCGTGTTTCGAGGGAGACCACGTTTTCGGCTGCCAGTTGCAGTTCGGCGGTATCCTCGATGGTGACCAGTCGCTCTTCCCTGGGGATGCAGCGGGCGAGCGCATTCAATGTGGAAGTCTTGCCCGAACCGGTCCCGCCGGAGATCACCACGCTCAGACGGGCGCGTACGGCAGCCTGAAGGAAGCGCGCCATCTCCTCAGTGAGTGTGCCCAACACCGCCAGGCGACGCAGGGTGAATGGTGTGGGTGCGAAGCGGCGGATGGTCAGTGACGGACCACGCAGGGCCAGCGGCGGGATGGTGGCATTCACCCGCGATCCATCCGGCAGGCGCGCATCCACATAAGGCGCCGATTCATCCACGCGCCGCCCCAGCGGCCCGACGATGCGCTCGATGACATGCAGAATGTGCTGGTCATCCCGAAAGGCGGCCGCGGCGCGTTCCAGCCGCCCACGCCGTTCGATAAAGATTTCATCGGGGGCGTTGACCATGATATCGGTGATCTCCGGATCGTGCAGGAAAGGTTCGAGCGGCCCAAGCCCCACGATGCGATTGACCACCGCTTCGACCAGTTGCTTCGAGGCGCTTCGGGGGAGAATTTCACGCTCGCCCTCGAGCAGTTCGCGCACAAGCGCGCTGAGGCTGGCGCGGTCGCGGGTCAATGCACCGTCTCCTTGGGCTTCCAACCGCTCGCTCGCCAGCCGATGCAGGCGATCCTCGAGGGCGAAAAGTGCATCCACGTTCATAAAGGCTCTCCAACATCGTCAAGGTAACAGTCACCTTGACCCGGGTCGGACGATGCGCGCAGCCAGCAGCCGCAGTGCTCTACCCAGCCCCTTCTTCTTCGCCAGGACGCAGGGCTGTCCATAACTCACGTTCCCCCAGACAGCACGCGCATCCACCGGCAGGACAGCATAGAGGTCGAGGGTCTTGGGCATGCTCTTCGTCTGCTCCTTCGCCCCCCTCGCGGGGACAGGCAGGCCTTCGGCGTGAGCGCTCAGGCGAAGGCTCAGGGCTTCGGTTCTGGGCATGCCTTTCGTTTCCTCTCTTGGTAAGTCCTTCGATAACGAGGCAAGAACTTCGTCGAGACCGATCGGCGTACCGCGAGAATACTGGTTGATCACCAGGCCAGTCGCTTTTTCATCCGCTGGTAGAGCCTGGATCAGGCGCTGAGTGCTCCTCAGGGTTGGGACATCCAGCGTGAGCACCACCAGACGCAACTCGGCCTCGCCAAAGGCCGCCAGCGTAGAGGCCTCCAGGCCGGTTGGGCAATCGAGCACGGTGTGGGCGAAGTTCTGGCGCAGGGCAGCCAAGAGCGCCTTGAGCAGGTCGGGGGTGAGGGGGTTGACCCCCGAAGTGCGGGGGTTGACCACATTGATTTCCGGCGGGGCTGCGAACAGCCGCAGGCCGGAAGGATGGACAGTGGCGGCTAGTTCCAGGTGTTTGGCGGTGAGTTCACTTATCACTGGTAGCAAGTCTGCCCAGGTGCGCTCTGGTACCAGGTCGAGAAGCAGATCGTCCTGTCCCAGGCCGGGTGCCAGGTCAAGCAGGGCGGTCGGCAGGCGGTGGAAGGCGGCGAAAGCGGCAGCCAGGTTGCTGGCGACCAGGCTCTTGCCCACGCCTCCCTTGGCTGAAAAAACCCCGATGATCATATCGGCCTCATCTTGCCGGGCGCAGGAGCGCCAACAGGTGGAACTGGTTGGCGTGGGCGTAGAGCAGCGCCAGCGCCTCTACCTGGTCCACGGCCAGGATGTAGGAAAGCGGCTCCCCTGCCGGCGGCGCGACCACGACCACATCGCTGGCGATCAGGCCGGCTGCCGCCGGCGGCTCACCAGGCGCACAGGCGGCGATCTCCAGCCGGTCGCCTTCGGCCAGGTCGGGAGGAGCAGCGATGAACCAGGCGGCGGGAATGTTCACGCACCACAGCCCCGGCGGGCAGCGTTGCGCCACCGGCCCGCCCGCTGCGCCAAACAGCTTGTGCGGCAAGACCGCCTCGCCAGCGACCATCGGATACAGCGCCACCTGCCCGATCACCTGTTCAGGATAGGTAAAATATGCTGCTGGCAGGGCCTCGAACGGCACGCGGCGCACCTCCACCATTTCGGCGGTGATGGCGGTCCCAGCCTGGATGGCGGTGCGGGCAAAGACGGCCTGCGTGGTGGGCAGCGGTGCGCCCTGCCGCTGGGCATAGGGGTAGAAGACCAGCACGCCAAAGAGGATAGCCAGCAGCGCCGCCACCAGCAAATAGAAGGTGGT
>DYHT01000014.1 GCA_020723995.1 Chloroflexus sp. | reverse complement strand
TCCGTGTTCAAAAACGCCCGATCAGGCTCATTCCACGGTTATGTGCAGTCCTACCCGACATGATAGGTGCGCACGGAAAGGTCAATTTCCTGATCTTCGTTATCATACGTAGCCAGGATCTTACCTTTACACGTGACAAGTGTGATACCCCCCTCTGTGCCGGTTGTTTGGCATGCAAGTTCCTCCAGGCGGGTTTTTACCGCCTGGAATGAATCCAGTTCCGTGATCGCAGTCGATTCCCAATCTGCGCAGGAAAGAGATGCAAGACGACTTGAATCCTTTGCCACAAGCACCTCCAGATATTTTTCCACAGTGCGAGAAGCAGGATCACTGCTCCTAACGGATCCACAAGCGGAAAGCATCCCAGCTACTATCCCCAAGCATACGATTATGGCGGTAAACAGTCGGCGCATAGAATACTCCTAAGATTGGGATGGTCATTTGGCGGGATTATTTGCGGGCGGGATGGAATGTGCAAGCATCCATACCAGTCCTTATGCGACTTTGTTGACAAATCCTTCTAATCCTGATACTATGGGTCGAATTTAGCGGAAAAACAGGAGCATGTATGCTAACCCAAATCGAAACAAACGCTGTCAACCTATCACCAACTGCTGTCCAAGCGATACGCGACTTATTCGCCGAACGCAAACTAGGTGATAACGAATATGCATTACGAGTCTACGTAGCCGGTCGGACTTGCTCAGGCCTGCAATACGGGATGGCGCTGGATAACAAACCGGGCGAGAGAGATCTTACCTTCGAGACGGAAGGGATCAAACTATTGATAGACGATGTCTCTATCGAATATATGCGCGGTGCAACGATTGACTTTGCAGATGACGAACGCGGGAAAGGCTTTGTGGTAGAAAACCCGAACGCCCAAGCCAATTGTGATTCCGCAGGCAGCGGTTGCAGTTGCGGTATGTAGTGAAAACGAAGCGACAAGAGGCCGGATAAACTCCGGCCTCTTTTTTTGTACGCCCTTCATCGTCCTCGCAAGAAGGCGATAATGGCGCCAAAGACTCCAACGAATGCCAGTCCGAAAATAACCAGACCCATCGGTACGCTCCCGCCGCCGCTTCTCACCGGTGAGAACGTTGGAAAGACGAGCGGGGGCGGCGGAGTGAAAGTAGGCAGGCGCGTCGGCGTGGTCGGAATTGAAAAGGCAGCCGCCAGAGTCGGGTCAATCGTAGGCGTCGTGCGCGGCGTGGCAGTTGGCGGAGGTTCGATAATCGGCAAGAAGCCCGGAGAAAGGGCGACCAATGGAGCGTACACCCAGCCGATGCCTCCCGGAACACCCGGATATTTAATTTGGATCCAATCCCCACCCGCGGTGCGGCCCAGGGCCGGGGCTGTTTCTCCTGGCAATAAAACCCCGACAGCAGGATAATAGACCGAATGCGGGCCGGCGCGGACGTTGATCTGTTCAGGGTAATTGACCGTGATCATCGGCCCGGAGGGGGTGCCGGTGACCGTCGGGATGGAGCCGGTCGGCTGCTGAGCGGCGACTGGCACCTGTAGCGGGCTGAGGAAAAACAAGCCTACTAATCCAGCAAGAACAGTTAAAATCAAAGGGAGTTTTATCCAAGAACGCATAGCATGTAACTTTCTGCGGTTATAATTCGTACATCAATAAATGGGTTTGGTGTTTGCAAACGGGCTTCTTCCTTTCGCAAACTCCCACCACCCCCGAATTATCGAGATGATACCAAAACGATTATAATCGAAAAAGCCTATGGAACAACGCGTCTTTCACGGAAATATCACTCCGGCTGACGTTGCTCAAGCACTGCTGGCTGAATTCAACCAGGGCAATCTGCGAGCGCAGATCCTGGGTGAAAGCGATCATCTTACCGTCCAAATTGCAACCAGCCAGTCATCCCGTTCTGGAGGTCAAACCGCCTTGGCGGTTGACATCCAGAAGATCGAAGATGGCGTGCTGGTGCAACTCGGACAGCAGCAATGGATGGGTGTGGCCGCCAGCCTGGGACAGACTGCCATCGCAGCGCTCATGAATCCCTTGAACTTGCTCGGCCGCTTGGACGATATCGCCCAAGACATCCAGAACCTGCAATTGAACGAGAAAGTCTGGGGGGTCATTGGGCAGAAAGTTCAAGCGAAAGGAGCCAGCCACCAACTCTCCGAGCGCCTGAGCCGCTTGACCTGCGAGTACTGCGGCTCGGCCAATCCGGTCAGCGAGGCGAGTTGCGCAGCCTGCGGCGCGCCGCTGGGCAGCGCCCAGCCCCGCGCCTGCGCGAAATGTGGGTACGTGCTCACTCAAGGGGAAAAATTCTGCCCGAATTGCGGACAACAGCAAGCGTAGGGCGGGTATCTTACCCGCCGCCTCATTGCCGGTATGGAAACCGGCCCTACCAACTTTTCGGACTTTGTGTGTTCCGTGTCCCAACCCCGCGAATCCCAAAGAGTTATTATTTGTAAACCTCCGGATTGACACAATACGGCAACCTCCGCCCTTCCAGGCCGGCAAGCAGATTTTCGCAGGCCATTTCAGCCATCCGGCGGCGCGTGCCGTGCGTCGCCGAGCCGATGTGGGGAACGATCAGGCAATTCGGCAGCAAATAAAGAGGATGATCCGGCGGCAGCGGCTCCGGGTCGGTGACATCCAGCGCGGCAGCCGCGATCCAGCCTTCGGCCAGGGCGCGCGCCAGCGCGGCGGTATCCACAATCGGGCCGCGCGCCGCGTTGACCAGGATCGCGGTTGGCTTCATCTTGCGCAAAGCGGACTCGTTGATCAAGCCGCGCGTCGCGGGAGTTAATGGGCAGTGCAGGCTGACAAAATCGCACTGCCGGATCAATTCAGCGAATGACAGGAACTTTGCGCCAAGCGCCGCTTCGACATCCGGACGGGGGGATGTGTCGGTATAGGCAATCCGCAGGCCAAAGCCATGCGCCCGCTCGGCCACCGCGCGGCCGATCTTGCCCATTCCAACGATGCCCAGCGTGGCGCCGCGCAAATCCGCGCCCAGCCAACCGGTCGGCGACCATGTTCGCCATTGACCGGCGCGCGCATCCTGAGCGGATTCGGGCAATCGACGCGCCGCCGAGAGCAAGATGGCCATCGTCAGGTCAGCCGTGGCATCTGTCAGCACGTCGGGCGTGTTCCCGACCGGGATACCGCGCTCCGTACAGGCCGCCACGTCAATGTTGTCCACACCGGCAGCCATGTTGCTGACGGCGCGCAGGCGCGGCATTCTTTGCAGCAACTCGGCGCGCACCGGGATGGTCAACAGGCAAAACAGGCCTTCGGCCTCGGCCAGGTGCACTTCCAGTTCAGGAGCAAGACCAGTGGCATCCAGCGGACCGGTGACGGCGCGGACTTTGCCTTGAAGAGAAGCAATCCAGTCATCTGGCAAGGTGTGGGTAATCAGGACAAGCGGGGGATTGGAAGGATTTGGGTTCATAGGGAAAACAGAAAGATCAGAGTTGGTTAGGGAGGTTTGGGCGATAAGGTTGCCGACGATTTTCAGGCCTTGATCAGTAGTCGTGCCTGTATTAATCGGCTCTTTGGGAGTTGCCGTGATTCTGTACACCCCCGAACTGCGGGGGTACACGGATGCCACGGATTTCACGGATTCACACGGAAAAAAGCATTAAAAATCCGTGTTTTTCCGTGTCCGTCCGCCTGCCCTGGCGGGCTAGGCCAGGGTGTAATCCGTGTCCAAAAGGTCTTAGTCACGGCGATTCCCAATGAACCGAATATTTATGAACTAACTCTCTAAACTCGCAAAACTCGTAATAAATCAATAATGAATAATTATCCAAACTTTGTCAACGGAGAGTGCGTTTAAAAATGAGGTTGTTCTTTACCAGAGCCAACCGAAGAGTTCAGGTAGTCCATCAATGATTGGATTATTGTTTGAACCTGAAGGACTTTTGCCTGTATGGGCATGAATACTTATACTGTCTCCTCTTGAACGTCTACCATTAAGAGTTTGTAAAAGATTAGAGATATCAAAATCATGAATCACCCAGCCGCGCGAGTCTAATGGCCCGATTTCTGCAGCTGGGATGTCATAGACGTAATGGCCAAGATGAGGAACATCTGGATTAAAAATACGATATTTGTTATTGTAAGAATTCTGTATAATTCTTTTCGTCACTATAGTTGGACCGGTGATCACAGTTAAAGGATAGGTATAGAATTCGCCATTATCAGCGTGATAGTAGGCAACTAAGATATTTTGGTTACCTACCTTGGTTAGAAATGCACCTTCGGCGCGAAGCTGATCGTATGGAACATGAGTTATTGTTGATTCCTGACCAAAGAGGTTTAGTTCTATTCTTTGCTGTGTTAAAAAAAATGAAAGATCATTTTCTGGATCAAATCGATAATTAGCATTTATTCCAAAACCATTTTTTGAGCCAGGAGCATACTGGACCGGCCCCAAGACCCAGTTTCTGATGGTCTCTGGAGAAAACTGGAGGATAGTTCCTTGTTCATTTGCCAAGGTACCGGCCTTTATGGCGCGTTCATTAAAACTCATCTTGGCGATGTCTATGTCATTGGCTTTCAAAAAATTGTCAATGCCAGCCTGATAGATTGGTTTCCAGGCACGTTGAGTAGCTACATCGGGAAGGACATCATTGTTTATGGAGTCCTGGATTTCTTGGGGGAAGGTGGAGATATCAATGATTTAGTATTAGCATATGGGTCAGGCGTCGGGGTCGGGGTTTCGGTGGGAGTGGGGGTTGGGGTTTTGGTGGGAGGTTGAGCGGTTGGAGGCAAGGCAGCCGTCACTTCGGGAGTGACGGTCACCTGCGCAAGCACGGCGCCCCCTTCGGGAACCTGCCGGCAGGCGGCCAGGCTTGCGCTGAGCATTGTCGAAACAAGCAAGGCGAGAGGGACAATCAGAAAGCGGCGCATGGTTTCCTCCAGATGAAATTATACGCGTACCGGAGGCTTCCCAAGATCAAAAGACTTCGGAAGCCTGATTCAAGCGTCACGCTACGCACGCGGGAAAGTGAACAGGAAGCTCAAATCATTGACATTCGTGCCAGTGGGGCCGGGTTTGAGCAAGTCGTCCAGAGCAGCGAAAAAGGTGTACGAGTCATTGCGACGGAGGTGTTCCACAGGGTCGAGGCCCAAGGCATAGGCGCGCGCAAAGGTTTCACCAGTGACGACCGCGCCAGCGGCGTCCGTCGGCCCATCTTCGCCGTCGGTTGCCAGGCTGACGAGCATCACATCGGGAAAACTTGCCAGTTTGGTCACCGCAGCCAACGCCAGTTCTGTATTCCGTCCGCCGCGACCCGGATTGGGGCACAGCGTGACCGTCGTCTCGCCACCCGCGAGGATGCAGGCCGGATGTGGGGCCGGATCGCCGGTTTGCCACGCCCAGCGCAGTGTGCGGCACAATTCGACGGCAACATCGCAGGCTTCACCCTGCAAATCGGTGCACAGCAGGTAAGGATGAAAACCTTCGACCTCGGCCTGTTTCAATGCCGCCTGCGCCGCCAGCAGGTTGCTGCCGACCAGGATATTGTCCACATTCTCGAATACGGCATCACCGGGTTTGAGCGTTTCACGCCCGGATTTCAAGGCTTCCAACACAGACGTAGTCGCGACTTCGCGAAGCACCCTTGAAGGGTCAGTCGCCTTCTGGCTCGCACGACTGCCTGCCCTGGCGGCCAGGCCAGGGAAGTCGTCACTACGGAATTGTGACCCGCTGAGTTGATATTTATCAAGGACTGCCAGCGCGTCGGCGCACGCCGTCGGATCGGGCGCGGTCGGGCCGGAAGCTATCACCTCCAACGGATTCCCAACCACGTCCGAAAGAATAAGCCCAACGAGGCGTGCCGGAGAAGCCAGCCGCGCCAGGCCGCCGCCTTTCAGAAGATCAAGATGACGGCGCAGGATATTGATCTCGGCAATGCTCGCACCGCAGGCCAGCAGCGCGGAGGTCAACGCTTGCAGATCAGACAGGGTCACGCCCTCGACCGGCGCGGTCATCAGCGCCGAGCCGCCGCCCGAAATCAGGCAGAAAACCAGGTCGTCGGCGCGCAAGCCGGAAAGCAATTCAAGCACACGTTGACCGGCGGCCAGGCTGCGTTCGTCTGGAACGGGGTGTCCGCCTTCCATAACGGCCAGCCGGCCCCTCGTCTGCGCTCGGGGCAGGCCCGAGGTGCGGCCCGTAGCGTGCTTCGTGATGACCACCCCACCGGTCAACCGGTCGCCAAGGATACTCGTCAACGATTCTGCCATCGGCAGGCTGGCTTTCCCAAAAGCGATAATAAATGTCCGCCGATCCTTGTCTAATGGATATATGTTACTGGCTATACGCAGCTCGTCTTTTTCGCGTTGGACAAAACGCCCGACCGCTTCGCCGGGATGCACAGCATTCAAGCCGGCGGCGAGGATACGAGCTATCGCCGGGCCGTGCGATGAAAGTCGCAGAGAGCGGGTTAGGAAACGCGTCGGAGCAATCATCCCCAGCATGATAGCACCTTCTGTATAAAAGGGCAACGGGCTTGCAGAATAAACCCCGACGCCCTATAATAGTAGGGCAGTTCACTACCATTATAGCCTTGAAACCTGTACCTTCCTGGTTTGGATATTGATGAAAACGCTCGAGAAATTAGAATCCCATTTGCAATCGCTCATTGAAGATTACGTGCTGAAGGCCCTGCCGGGCAGCAAGCTGGAAGTCCAGATCGCCCGGCAACTTGCCGCGGCCATGCACGGCAGCCTGAAAACACAAACGGATGGGAGCGCGCTGGCGCCGAATATGTACATCATCATCGCTCACCCCTCCAGCCTGAGACAATGGCTGGGCGAACCGCGCTTGTTGGACGAATTGTTGAATGCGCTGGTTGCTGCGGGTGGCGAGGCCGGCCTGCAATTTTCCAGCACGCCAACCCTGACGACGGCTGCCGATACCTCGCTAAAACCAGAGGAGGTGCGCGTTTTGGCTTCGTTCAGCGCCGAAAAACTGGCTGAGACCCAGGGCTTGCCCGCCGGTGCGACCGAGGAGGCTGCCGCAGAGATCATTCCCGGAAACGCATTCTTGATCATCCAGGGTACGAAAATCTTCCCGCTCAACCTGTCAGTCATTAACATTGGGCGCAGGCTGGATAACCAGGTGGTGATAGACGACCCGCGCGTCTCGCGCAATCACGCCCAGCTACGCGCCGTCAAGGGCCGCTACATGCTCTTCGACCTGAACTCGACCGGTGGGACTTACGTCAACAATCAACGGATAAATCAATCAATCCTGTACCCCGGCGATGTAATCTCATTAGCCGGCGTAATGCTGATCTTCGGGCAGGATGTTCCGCTCAGACAATCCGGATCAGCCATCGAGGATACAGCCTCGTCGTCCTTCGTCAGCGATTTACCCACCATCGCCATGCCGCTTTCCAAAGATGAGCTCGAATGAGCGCTCCTATTCTCCTCATTTTACGCTTCCTGCTGGCGTTGGGCTTGTACGCCTTCCTGGCCTGGGCTTTTTTTTTACTTGTGGCGCGATATCCAGCAACAAAGTGCGCTGCTTGCAACTCGTCGTGTGCCGCCCATCAGCCTGACCATCCGGCGCGATGACCAACTGCCGCAGGTCAGGCACTTCAAGCAGCCTGAGATCACAATCGGGCGCGACCCGGCCTGCGAATGCCCACTAATGAGAGAATCTGTCTCTGCCCGCCATGCCCGCTTGAGCTATCATCACGGGCAGTGGTGGCTGGAGGACCTGGATTCAACCAACGGCACATTCCTGAACCGGGAGCGCCTGTCCACGCCGACGGTGGTCATCTCCGGCGATGAGATCGGCTGCGGCAATACCCGCCTGATCGTCGCATTAACCGGTGACATGCTCATGCCGCCGACGCAGAAGGTGTAAATTTCTAAACGCGAATTGCGCGAATGGGCGAATAGCGCTAATTTTATCAAAATAATTCGCACGCGGTCAATTCGTTTATTCGTTTCACCATTCGTTGACAGCAGTGGCTGGGCGGTTATAAGAATTCGCAAAATTCGCTTCGCGAAGCAACCTGTG
This sequence comes from Chloroflexus sp., assembly GCA_020723995.1. Taxonomy (GTDB): domain Bacteria; phylum Chloroflexota; class Anaerolineae; order Anaerolineales; family Villigracilaceae; genus CG2-30-58-95. Next base: position 37,509 of record DYHT01000014.1, on the reverse strand, counting down.
GGCATTCGCGTTAAAAAGTGTCCGGTATGGTAGATTAGAAGTCCGCCCTGCTCAATGGAGGATTATTATGTCCGAAAACATCTCGCTCGCCATTATCGGCGGTTCCGGCTTGTCCAGCATGCCCGGTCTCACCGACACGAAAGAATTCGACTTAGACACCCCCTTTGGCAAACCCAGCGCGCCGGTCGTAGTCGGGACGCTGGAAGAGCAGCGCGTGGCCTTCCTGGCGCGGCACGGCATCGGCCACCACATCATGCCGACCGAAGTCAACTATCGCGCCAACATCTATGCCCTGAAATTCCTCGGCGCGGAGCGCGTGATCAGCATCAGCGCCTGCGGCTCGCTGCGCGAGGACTACGCCCCAGGTCATATCGTAATACCCGACCAACTCTTCGATAATACCAAGAGCCGGGCGCGCACCTTCTTCGGCGAGGGACTGGTCGCCCACGTCGGCACAGCCGATCCGTTCTGTCAGGACCTTTCAGCCCAACTGGAGAAAGCCGTCGCGCAAACCGGCGCGACCGTTCACAACGGTGGCGCACTTATCACCATTGAAGGGCCGCGCTTCTCGACCAAGGCCGAATCGAACACGTTCCGCGGCTGGAGCATGGCCATCATCGGCATGACGACATCGCCCGAAGCCTTCCTGGCGCGCGAGGCCGAGATGTGTTACGCGGTAATGGCGCACGTCACCGATTACGACGTCTGGCATGTCAGCGAAGCTCCGGTGACGGTGGAGATGGTCATCCAGATCCTGAACCGCAACACGACCGTTGCACAGCAGGCCATCCGCAACCTGGTACGCAGCTTACCGGCCAAGCGCGCCTGCAAATGCGGAAGCGCACTGGCAGATGCGTTGATCACCAACCCGGCTGTCATCCTAGTGGAAACGCGTAAAAAGCTGGATTTGCTGGTCAGGAAATACTTGAAATAACTGCATCCAACATTGCAAAAGCAGTATAATTCACGCCGCAGGAGAACCCTATGAAAAAACGAACATTTACCGTTATCGTCGAGCGCGATCCCGAATCGGATTGGTTGGTTGGAGAGGTGGCAGAATTACCCGGCTGCTACACCCAAGCGCCAGACCTGCCAGCTTTGGAAAAGAATATTCAAGAAGCCATCCGGGGCTATCTTCATGTTGCCACTGGCAACGAACCGCTTCCTGAATTTGTTGGCACGTTGCGGGTTGGAATTGCGGTATGACCCGTCTGCGATTGGTGGCCTTTGTGGTGCTGGCAAAAGTCGCAGAAGTGAATGGTTTCCATTGCGTGAGGCAGGAGGGAAGTCACACAATATTTCGCAACGCCGAAGGAAAGATTGTGGTCATCCCAAACCACGGTTCACAGGTCATTGTGCGCCCGCTACTCAGAAAAATCCTGCGGGATATGGGGGTAAATCCAGATGAGTATGAACGCATCTTGAAGGAACTCTGATCATTACCTCTACAGCTATCATACCGCAACAAATCCAGTCCCGCCTGCTCCAACTGGCGGCGCTCTTCCTCTTCCTCTACAGCCTCATCCTGACCCTTTCTCCCGCCGCCCGCGAGCGCTCCTGGCAGGTGGACTATCGCTGGGGTCACTGGCTGGGATTCGCCGTCTGGGTCCTCCTTATCACCATCGCCTTTTATCAAGTACGCCGTCGGATGCCGGATAGCGACCCCTATCTGCTGCCCATCGCTGCCCTGCTCAGCGGCTGGGGACTGCTGACGGTTTGGCGACTGGAACCCAGCCTGGGAATCCGGCAGACGCTCTGGCTGCTGGTCAGCATCGCAATCCTCATTCTCGGCTTGCGGCTGCCGGCCGATTTGCGCTTCCTGCGCCGCTACAAATACCTCTGGTTGACCAGCGGCCTGCTTCTGACCGCGCTGACACTGGCCTTCGGCACCAACCCGCTGGGCGGTGGGCCGCGCCTGTGGCTGGGCTGTTGTGGCTTCTATTTCCAGCCCTCCGAGCCACTAAAATTGTTGCTAATCATCTATCTTGCCGCTTATTTTGCGGACCGTTTACACGTTTACACGTTTGAACAGCCTGCCCTGAGTGAAGCGAAGGGTTCCAACGTGAAAACGTTCAAACGCACGACTTTTCTTCCTCTAGTTATCCCCAGCCTTGTCGTTACTGTCTTGGCCTTGCTCATTCTGGTCGTTCAACGAGATTTAGGAACCGCCTCCCTCTTTATCTTCCTCTACACGGTCATGCTCTTTCTGGCCTCCGGCCGCAAGCGCGTCCTGCTCATCAGCCTGATCGGTTTGGGGTTGGCCGGGCTGGCTGGTTACTTCCTCTTCGACGTCGTCCGCCTGCGCGTGGACGCCTGGCTGAACCCCTGGCTCGACCCATCCGGGCGCTCTTACCAGATCGTGCAATCGCTGATGGCCGTCGCCAACGGCGGGATCGGCGGGCGCGGACCCGGGATGGGCAGCCCCGGCTTGGTGCCAATTTCCATCTCCGACTTCATCTTTTCCGCCATTTCAGAAGAAACGGGGCTGCTCGGGACGATCGGCCTGTTTGCGCTATTGGGCCTTTTTCTCACCCGCGGCATGAGCGTTGCCCTGCGCGCCCCCGACAATTTCCACCGCATCCTGGCCGCCGGGCTGACGGCTTATCTCGGCGCGCAAAGCGTGCTGATCATCGGCGGCAATTTGCGCCTCCTGCCGCTGACCGGCGTGACCCTGCCCTTCGTCTCCTACGGCGGGTCATCCCTGCTCACTTCTTACCTGGCCCTGCTGCTCCTGCTCATCATCAGCAGCCAGCCCGAAGAGGAAGCCGCGCCCCTGCCCCATCATTCGTTGTCGCCCTACTTGATCGTGACCGGCCTGCTCGGCCTTGGCCTGATCGCCGCCGCACTGGTGAATGGTTGGTGGGCGGTCTGGCGCGGTCCCGATCTGCTGGCTCGCACCGATAATGCGCGCCGCACCATCTCGGATCGCTACGTGCCGCGCGGCGGGCTGCTCGACCGGAACGCCAAGCCGATAAACATCACACAGGGTCGATCGGGCAGTTATGCCCGTTTCTATCCCTACCCCGACCTCGCCCCAATCACAGGCTACACCCACCCCGTTTACGGCCAGGCTGGATTGGAAGCCAGCCTTGATCCTTACCTGCGTGGATTGCAGGGCAACTCAGCCAGCCGGATTTGGCTGGACCACTTGCTCTACGGCCAGCCTCCGCCCGGCCTGGACATGCGCCTGACCATTGACCTGGACCTGCAACGGCGGGCAGATGTGCTTTTTGGGGATCATGCCGGGGCGATCGTCCTGCTAAACGCGGAAAGCGGTGAGATTCTGGTCATGGCCTCACATCCTACATTCAACCAAAATAAATTAGACGAAGAAGGCCCCAGCCTGGCCCAAGACCCGCGCGCCCCACTGCTGGACCGCGCCGCCCAGGGGTTTTACCCGGCGGGAACGGCTGCCACGTCGTTCTCTTTGGCCGCTGGCCTGAGTGAAAACGCGCCGCGCAACGAACTCGTCCAATTGTACGACGCGCTGGGATTTTATACCGCCCCTGCGCTGCGCTTGCCGGTCTCGGCGGTTTCAGCCATAAGTGAAGAGCTGCGCGTCAGCCCGCTGCAAATGGCGCTGGCAGCCGCAACCATCAGCAACAAAGGCATCCTACCTGTACCACGGCTGGCATTGGCCATAAACACCCCTCAACAGGGATGGGTCATCCTGCCAGCATTGGGCGCGCCGCTGCAAGCGTTATCGGCTCAATCGGCCGCCTCAACCGCTGAGGCGTTGATGGTCAAGGGGCAACCCTTCTGGCAGGCGATTGGAAAAGGGGTTGAAATTCAGGAGAACAAAACCATCACCTGGTACCTGGCCGGCACATTACCCCAATGGCAGGGTGCGCCGCTGGCGCTGGTAGTCGCGTTGGAGGAAGATAATTCTAACTTTGCGACATACCTAGGGCAGGCGTTGATGAAAGAGGCTATAAAGTGACTGACACTTTGCGGTAAAATAACTCCAATGGACGAACCCGCCCTCATCCGTGATGCCCAACGCGGCGACCTGGAAGCCTTCAACCGTCTGGTGCTGGCCTACCAGGATAGCGTCTTCAACACTGCCCTGCGCATCCTGGGCGATGAAAACCTGGCTGCCGACGCGGCGCAGGAAGCCTTCCTCTCGGCTTTTCGCAGTCTCACTGCCTACCGCGGCGGCTCATTCCGTGCCTGGCTGCTGCGCACCGTCACCAACGCCTGTTATGACGAACTGCGCCGCCGGAAACGCCGTCCCACCACGCCGCTCGAACCTCTCAACAGCGACGACGAAGAAGTCGAATCCCCGCGCTGGCTGACCGACCCGCACAACTCCCCCGAAGAACAACTGGAGCAAGCCGAACTCGAACATGCCATCCAACACTGTCTGGACGGCTTGCCGGCCGAATTCCGCACGGTGATTGTCCTGGCCGACGTCCAGGGCCTGGATTACAGTGAAGTCGCAGCCGCATTGCGCAAGCCAATCGGCACGATCAAGAGCCGCCTGGCGCGCGCCCGCCTGCGCCTGCGTGAGTGCCTGCAAGCCTTCCGGGAACTTTTACCCACCGCCTTCCGTCTGGAAAAGGAGAGCGGCCTGTGAACACACCTACCTTCCGCGACTTGGAACGTCTTTCGGCCTACCTGGATGGGGAACTGTCGCAGGCTGAACGGGCGTGCCTGATCTCCGGCCTCGAAACGGACCCGAGCCTGTCCGCCACGCTGGAGGATCTACGCGCCACCCGTGCCATGCTCCGCCGCACGCCGCAGCGCCGCGCCCCACGCACCTTCATACTGACACCCAAAATGGAGGGCATCAAGCCGCCGCTGCCGCGCGCCGTGCCGGTTTTCCGGCTGGCGTCCGTCATGGCCGCGATTTTGTTCTTCTTCACATTTGCCGGTCATCTGATTGCTCCCCTGGCCGCCGCACCCAAGCTGGCTGCTGCGCCGTTGGACATGGAGGCTGGCGCTGCCGAGGTAGCGCCAGCGCCGGACGCCGCCGAAGACCTGTCCCTCACCGTCACGCCTGAAGCCATGACCCTGTTCGTGCAGCCAGCCACCCCCGAACCCGGCACGCGTACGCTGGAACAGCCAGCCCTGCCAACTGAAGCTCCACCCGCTCCGGCCTTCAAACTCAACCTGCTGCAAATCATACTGCTGGCGCTGGCTGTCATTCTTGGCGGCGCAGCCTTCATCCTCCGCTGGCAGACTTACCGAACGTTTGCGAAAAACGTAAAACGCAAGACGTAACCCAATTACGTTTTACGCCTTACATTTTATCTCCCCATGTCCATCTCCACAGAAATCAACTACTGCCCTCGCTGCGGTAAATCAATCATCCACGAAACGCGCTTCGGCAAAGTCCGTCCCGTCTGCCCGCAATGCGGCTGGATATACTTCCCTGACCCGAAAGTTGCGGCGGCCGTCCTGATCGGGCAGGGGACAACGAATGCTCCGCTGACAACGAATGCTCCGGCTGGTCGCGTGCTGCTTGTCCGCCGCGTCAATGAACCTTTCCGCGGCATGTGGACCCTGCCGGCCGGTTTCGTGGACGCGGACGAAGATCCGGCGCACGCCGCCGAGCGTGAGTGCTTGGAAGAGACCGGCTTGAGTGTGCGCGCCAACGGCGTGTTGGACGTGATCGCCGGTTTGGAGCACCCACGCGGCGCGAACCTCCTCATCGTCTACCACGCCGAGATTGTTAGCGGTCAACTCGCCGCACACGACGACGCCGACCAGGTCGCGTTCTTTCCCCTCGACGATCTGCCTCCGCTGGCCTTCGAAGCCACGAGACTGATTCTCGAGCGTCTGCGAGATGAACACGCCTGAAATCGTCCGGCACTACTTGGGCACGGATGGAATTAAATTGCTTCATATCCGATGTGGCATACAGGTGAGCTATGACACAAACCATCATTCGACCAGCACACCAACGAGACAGCCAGGATATTTCCCGCCTCTGCGACCAGCTCGGTTATCCGTCCACGCCGGAAGACGTTGCACGCCGCTTGGGCCAGATGCAGGGATTCGACCACAACGCCCTGTTCGTCGCCGAAGTGGATGGCCGGGTCGCCGGCTGGATCCATGTCATTGCTTTCACCCTGCCTGAAATGGATTTCCACACCGAAATCGGCGGGCTGGTCGTGGACGAGGCGCATCGCAGCCTCGGCGTTGGCAGGTTACTGGTCGAGCACGCCGAAGCATGGGCGCGGGCGCAGGGCTGCCGGGAAATACTCGTCCACGCAAATGTCATCCGGTCGCGGGCGCACAAGTTTTACGAGCAAAGCGGCTACGAAAACATAAAAACACAATTCACCTTTCGCAAGCCCATCTAGCGCCATCCACCATTAGCCATCGGCTATCGGCCATTTGCCATCAACCATCTTTTGACCTTCGTGCTACAATAATAGCAAAGCCTTTCTCAGGAGGTATCCAATGACTACTGACCTCCGTCCTTCAGCCATCGCCGGAACGTGGTACGAGGGCGACCCGCGTCGCCTGGCTGCCAGCGTGGACGGCTATCTCGACTGCGCCGAACTGCCCGAATTGCCCGGCGCGGTGATTGCCGTCATTGCCCCGCACGCCGGACACCGCTATTCGGGACCCGTGGCCGGTTACGCCTTTGCCGCCGTGCGCGGCCTCAAACCGGACCTGGTGGCCGTCATCTCACCCATGCACCATCCTTACTTCGAACCGCTGCTAGTCACGGCTCATGCGGCCTATGTCACCCCGCTGGGCGAAATACCGGTGGATAAGCAAGCCATCGCTGACCTGGACGCCGCCCTGCAAGCCGAGCTCGGCTACGGCCTCGCTCCGGTGCCGCGCGACCCGGAACATTCGCTGGAAATCGAACTCCCTTTTTTGCAGCGTGCCATTAGCGGTGAATTCAAACTGCTGCCCGTGATGGTGCGCGAGCAATCCCCCAAAGTCGCTGAGCAGCTTGGCAAAGCCCTGGCAGCGGTCTTGAAAGACCGGAATTTCCTGCTGGTCGCCAGCACCGATCTCTCGCATTTCTATGATCAAGCGACCGCCAAAGCCCTCGATTCGGAGATGCTGCGCCAAATTGAAGCCTTCTCGCCGGAGGGTATCTTCCAGACTGAAAGGGAGGATAAAGGCCACGCCTGCGGACTGGGTGCGCTGGTAGCCGTGCTGTGGGCCGCCAAAACCCTGGGCGCGGAAATCGTCAAAATCCTGCACCATGCCACCTCCGGCGACGTGACCGGCGACTACTCGTCCGTAGTGGGGTACGGCGCGGCAGTGGTATTGAAGATGAAATAATCCGGTTTATAATTTCCTCTGATGTACGCTCAAATTGCCGTCAATGTCCCGTCCATCGCGGGCGTTTATGATTATCATATTCCGCCCGAATTGGAGGGGAAAATCGGCGCGGGGCATCTGGTCACTGTGCCATTCGGCAGGCAGACCGCCCAAGGCGTTGTCTTTCGTCTTGTCTTCGAACCATCCGTCCCCGAAACTAAAACCGTTATTGATTTGCTTGACCCGCAGCCAGTACTCACCAGCGCACAAATCGCTATGGCGGGATGGCTGGCGGAGGAAACGTTATCCCCACTGGCGGCCTGCATCGGATTGATGCTGCCGGTGGGATTGAATCAGCAGGCAGATACGTTATTCGAGATTAGAGAATCGAGGTTGGTTACCACTCACGAATCTCGAATCTCGACTATCGAATCTCGCTTGCTTGATTTACTCCAAAAACGCGGCCCCCTTCGCGGAAGGCAAATTGACCAGCACTTTGCACGAGTTGACTGGCGCAAAACAGCGCAATATCTGGTGCGGCGCGGGATGCTGACCCGCCAGTCAATGCTGCCGCCACCTTCTGTCCGCCCGAAGTATATTCGCACAGCCCAACTGGCCGTCCCCCCCGCAGAAATCGAAGCAGCCATGTCCGCTCTAGGCAAGACCGAAGCAACGCTCCAACGCCGCCAGGCCGCGTTGCGTTTCCTCATGAAAGAGCCAGATGCGGTCAATGTCTCGTGGGTGTATGCCGAATCCGGCTGCAACCTGTCCGATTTACAAGAGCTGGCTGAGCGCGAGTTGATAGTCCTGCGCGAAACAGAAATCTGGCGTGACCCCTTGAAGAAAATAGAGAGTAGAGGATTAGAGAGTAATTCGCCGCCAAAATTGACACCCGATCAGCAGAAAGCATGGCAGCAAATCCTTCAGGTATTCAATTCTTTCAGCCTTCAGCCCTTCGACTTCGCTCACACCGTCCCGGTGTCCTTCCGGGAGGGCAAGCCTTCATCCTTCCTCCTTCACGGTATCACCGGCTCGGGTAAGACCGAGATATACATCCGCGCCGCCCAAGAGGCAATTCGACGCGGCCAACAAGCCATCATTCTTGTGCCAGAAATTGCGCTCACGCCACAGACGGTGCGCCGATTTTTTGCACGCTTTCCAGGCCAGGTTGGGCTGCTGCATTCCAGACTCTCGGAAGGCGAGCGCTATGACACCTGGCGACGGGCGCGCCTCGGACTGCTCAAAGTCGTCATTGGACCGCGCTCGGCGCTCTTCGCGCCTTTGCCGAATATCGGTTTGATTGTGGCGGACGAATGCCACGATTCATCATTTTATCAATCCGAGCCGCCGTTTTATCACGCTGTCAACGCTGCAATGGAATATGCGCGCATCTGCGGGGCGGTGTGCTTGCTCGGTTCGGCGACGCCGTCCATCGTTTTACGGCAGAGGGCTACACTTTCACCCCCTACCCCTCGCCTCGCGAAGCACCCCCAAAACGGACAGGGAGAGGCAAGAGGGGCGAGGCAGCTCCACCTGCTGGAATTGCCGAAACGCATCGGACAAAGGATGCTCCCGCCAGTGCGTGTTGTTGATATGCGCGAGGAACTCAAATCTGGCCACCGCGCCATCTTCAGCCGCGCCCTGCGCGAGGCGCTGGCAGAAGTGCTGTCCAAAAAACAGCAAGCCGTTTTATTTCTCAACCGGCGCGGCACGGCCACGTATGTGTTCTGCCGCTATTGCGGTTACACGCTAAAATGCCCGCAATGCGATACGCCACTCACGTATCATGTTGAAGGTTACAGGTTGAAGGTTGAAAGTCCAGCCAGCGGGGAACATGCCAACCTTCAACCTTCAACTTTCAACCTAGTCTGTCACCATTGCAACTATAAACGCCAGATGCCCAAAAAGTGCCCGCAATGTGGCAGCGACCAGATTCGCCAGTATGGTTTAGGCAGCGAAAAAGTGGAAACCGAGGTGCAGGCGCTTTTCCCAAATGCCCGCACCCTGCGCTGGGATTGGGAGACGACGCGCCAAAAGGACGCCCACGAAATCATTTTGAGCCACTTCACCGCCCAGCGTGCGGATGTGCTGGTCGGCACGCAGATGCTGGCCAAGGGATTGGATTTGCCGCTGGTCACGCTGGTCGGCATCGTACTGGCTGACGTGGGACTGAACCTGCCCGACCCGTTCGCCGCCGAGCGAACTTTCGATGTACTGACGCAGGTGGCCGGCCGCGCCGGTCGCTCCGCGCTGGGCGGGGAGGTCATCCTGCAAACCTTCCAGCCGGAGCATTACGTCATCCAGGCCGCCGCGCGGCATGATTACGCCGCGTTTTACGCCCAGGAATTGGAATACCGGAAGGCGCTGGGCTACCCGCCGTTTTCGAGACTGGTGCGGCTGGAATACCGCCACCACGACCCGGCAAAGGCGGAAGCCGAATCGCGGGCAATGGCCATGAAGATTCATCAACGGATTGAAGCGGATAAGCGGATAGAAACGAATGTTATTGGCCCTGTACCGTGTTTCTTCGCAAAGCTGGGCGGGCTTTACCGCTGGCAGGTGGTCATGCGTGGCCCTGAGCCGGCCACACTACTGCGGGGACGTTTGCCCGAAGGACTTGCCCTCCCGGAAGGACACCGGGGCGGTGTGAGCCTGTCGAAGGGCTGGCGGGTGGAAGTTGATCCGATATCCCTGCTATAATTCGTCCGCCGTGTACCGGCAGTTTGGATCTCCATAATTCCAGTCGTGGGTACTGGCGCTGAATGGTAACTATTCAGGCCTGTCATGCTGAGGAGCGTTTTTCCCTGGCACCGACCGCCAGGACGGTGTGCGACGAAGCATCCCCCACGCTGGAGGGGACTCTTCGCTCCGCTCAGAGTGACAAATCGGTGTACTCAGCGCTGGCTGAATAGTTACACTGAATGTTTGGATGACTTCATCCCCCTTATACAAGTTAACCTCGAATCAGTTTTGCGCTCCAGGCGTAGCCATCCTCCAGATCGGTGCGTTCGGGAAAGTCTTGTGGGTTCATTTCACCCTGACCGCTTTTCCTTTAGTCATTTTCTGCAAGTCGGCCGGGGTGAGTTCGAACACTGCGTTCGGCGTGCCGGCCGCGCCCCAGATGGCGGCATATTGCAGCAGATCTTCGTCAATGAAGGTTTCGATGGGCTGGCTGTGACCGAGCGGCGGTACGCCGCCGATGGCGAAGCCGCTGGCGGCGCGCACGAACTCCGCATCCGCGCGGCCGATGGGTTCGCTGAAGTGCTGGCCGACTTTGGCCTCGTCCACGCGGTTCGACCCGCTGGTGATGACCAAAACGGGCTTACCCGTCACCTGTCCGCGAAAGACGAGCGACTTGGCGATCTGTCCCAGCGTGCAGCCGACGCGGGCGGCCGCCTCGGCTGAGGTGCGCGTGCTTTCCACAAATTCGATCACGGTGCAGGCGAAGCCTTGGGCGTGCAGGGCATCCTGCACCTTCTGGGCTGAGGGGCTGAGGCTTGTTCTTCTCTCGTTATCCATGTTTCCTCGCAATGACGATCTCGCCCGGCAATCCCCACATGGATTTTATTGTCGTTTCAACTTTCTCGAATCCCGCTTCTGCTACAAATTTGCTGGCTGGTATCGGGCGGCAGTGCCGGATCCGATCACCAGCACCTTCTCTCCCGGCCTGCACGTCCAGCATCCGCAGGCCAAAGTCGGTGAAACGCTTTTCGCTGCCGGTGAACAGGTCGTATCAGCGGCTCAAGCGGTTGTATTTGTTGCGGGCCGCAATATGGGATTGCTTCACTTTATCCAATCAGTTAGCCAGCGCACCTGTCCCGGCCAATATTCTGCTTCGGTCTCGGACAAGAGCGCATCAAGCGCTTCGAGCAGTTCGGGCATAGGCCGTTGGGATGATAGAATGATTCCGGCGTGATGCGGGTAGCGTTTCGCCAGTGGAATAAAATCGCGCGCATTGAAGGTGAAAATAATGCGTCCCTGCGCGGTCGCGCCCAGCAATTGTTCATCATCATGGGCGTCCAGCGGTATCCACTCGTTAGGAGTGCGACTCACATCATGGCCGCGTTTCCGAAGTGCATCGGCCAGCTTCGCGTTGGATGTGTCCGCATCCAGGTGCAGGCGCGGTTCAGTCACGTTTGTTTTCCAGTTCGTTTTCGTAACAGATGTTGGCGTTAATTTCGGCGCGGTGTGCCTGGTAAAAAGCCAGGGCTTCCTTCACTTGTGAAAGATCCAGAGGATATTGCGCAGCGACTTCCTCGGGAGAGACTTTCAACTGTTCCACAGCCACCGCGACGGTCTGCACGCGAATTCCGGTGCCGCGTATCACTGGCGTCACCCATCCCGACGCTCCGCGCCGGTAAGTGATGCCCGGAAAATTGGGGTCATCCAATTGCTGACGCAGGGAGGCAACTTTTTCCGAGACCGACCACATGATAAACTGATTCAGGGAAACACCTTGACGCGCAGCCCATTCCTCGGCTTCGCGTTTCAGGTTGAAGGGTAAGTTCAGTGCATAGCGTGTCATAGATTATATTCCTTTTCTCGGGGGCGATTATATCATATATAACATCGTATGCGATGTTTATGAATATTCTATATTCTGGAGTTCACTATTCCAACCCAAATCCCTGCTTTTCCAGCACCGCGCGCAAACCGGTACGCGCTGGCTGTGAGGCGCGCCGGGCGGAATGTTCCGTCCAGCCGTAGTCTTCCATCTCGCCCTCCTTGCCTGGAACCGGCACCTGCCGCCCTTTGTAAATGCTGGTTGCAATCATGGCGCGGTCATATTCGCGCAGCGCGTCATCTTCGGAGGCGCGGTCATATTTCTCCCAACGCAGCACGGCCTTGAGCGGCAGGCGCGGGCGGATTTTGGGTTCAGCGGCCGGCCAGCCGAGGGTCATGCCGGTGATGGGAAAGACCAGGCGCGGCAGATCGAGCAATTCGATCACTTCCTGCGGGTTGTTGCGAATGCCTCCAATGTAACAGATGCCCAAGCCAAGGGATTCTGCGGCCAGGGCTGCCGTTTGGGCGAGGATGGCGGCGTCCATGGCCGCGACCAGGAAGTTTTCGACGTAGCCGGTCACCTGGGTGCAGCCGCGCAATTGGCAGCCGCGGTCGAGACGCGCCAGGTCGGCGCAGAAAGCCAAAAAGACAGGCGCTTCTTCGATATGTTTTTGCCCTCCGCAAAGTCCGGCGAGTTTCTCGCGTCTGGCTGCATCCGTTACGGCCACCACGCTGTAGGCTTGCAAGTTGGAGGAGGTCGAGGCGCGCTGCGCGGCGGCGATGATCGTCTCGATAACGGGGGCAGGTACGGGGTCCGGCTTGTAGCGGCGGACGGAGGTGTGGGCGTGGATGAGTTCGAGTGTTGGATTGGTCATATCCCCCGCTACAGATCCTCTTCTTCCTCGCCCGCCAGCGGCAGAGCGATCTCGCCACCGGTGGCGCGCTGGCGGATGACCAGCTCGATCTCGTTGGCCAGATCGGGATTTTGGCGTAAGAACTCTTTGGAATTCTCGCGGCCTTGTCCGATGCGAACGTCGCCATACGAGAAGAACGCGCCGCGTTTATCCACGATACCCAGTTGCGTCGCCAGGTCAATCAGATCGCCGACTTTGGAGATGCCCTCGTTGTACATGATATCGAACTCGACGGTGCGGAAGGGCGGCGCGACCTTGTTCTTGACCACGCGCACGCGCGTGCGGTTACCGACAATTTCCGCGCCGATCTTGATGGACTGGATGCGACGCATATCCAAACGCACAGAGGCGTAGAATTTGAGCGCGTTGCCGCCCGTGGTGGTCTCCGGGTTGCCGAACATCACGCCGATTTTCATGCGCAGCTGGTTGGTGAAAACGATCGCGGTCTTGCTCTGGTTAATGGCCCCGGAGAGTTTGCGCAAGGCCTGCGACATCAGCCGCGCCATGGCACCCATCTGGGCGTCACCCATGTCGCCTTCGATTTCGGAGCGGGGAACGAGGGCGGCGACCGAGTCGATCACCACCAGCTCCACTGCCCCGGAGCGGACAAGCGACTCGGTGATCTCGAGTGCTTGCTCGCCAGTATCGGGTTGCGAAATCAAAAGGTTGTCAATATCCACACCGCAACGGGCAGCATAAACCGGGTCGAGGGCATGTTCCATATCAATATAGGCAGCGGTGCCGCCCAATTTTTGCACCTCGGCCACAATGTGCTGGCTGAGGGTGGTCTTGCCGGAAGATTCGGGGCCATAGATTTCGGTGATGCGCCCGCGCGGGATACCGCCGATGCCCAGCGCCAAGTCGAGCGAAAGTGAGCCGGTCGGGATGGCTTCCACGCTCATGCTGTGCGCCTCTCCCAAACGCATGATGGCGCCATCGCCGTATCGTTTGATGATGTCGCCGAGGGCCTTGTCCAACATGGCGCGGCGCGCTTCGCTCATTGAATTTTCTGAACTGGAATCTGTAGATTTGCGTGCCATAAGTTTCCTCTCTTCTCTTTGGTTAGCTGGAGGTAACTACTCAGCCGAGTGTCATTCTGAGCCGCTGGTGCTCTTCCAGCGGCGAAGAATCTCTCTCAAAGCAGGCCGAGATGCTTCGCTCCGCAACGAACGCTCCGCTCAGCATGACAAGCCTGAGTAGTTACAGCTGGAGGTATCTACTCCCGCTCCCTCTGGGGGCGTGAGTAGATACCGTCAAGGCTTTTTCCATTACGGTGTTGATATTATATCTGTTTGCGGCGCCGGCGGCAGATCAGCGTTGAATCCCTTAAAGCCCTGGAAGGTGAAATATGTGACCTGGCCAGGGGATATTTTTATCTCCAGCTTTCTGTTCAAGCCGGCGAATGGCACGTTAACCATGTAATTCCCGGCCGGCAGGTCGCTCAGCATCCAATTTTCATTGTAGTAGGGGTCACTGTTTGTACCAGTCTCGCCGTAGCTCTTGACAATCCAGGCTCTTTGAGTGGCCTCCGAGCGGACGAGGATGGCGAAGCTGTGAAGTGGGCGTTGATAGGTATCCATAATGCGGGCAGCCAGGACTCCCCAACCTTCCGGCGGCACCAACCAGAGTTCGGGGTTGCGGGTTGAGAAAAAGTCGTTGGCGCCAATGCGTACCTCGAAATGCAAGTGCGGCCCGGTTGTGAATCCAGTCCTCCCTACTTTTCCGAGGGTGTCGCCGCTTTTCAGCCACTGGCCGAGGACCACTTCGACCTCGGAAAGGTGGGCGTAAATCGTGTAAAGTGGCTGACCTTTGTACCCGAAATCGTGGCGGATGGCGACCGCTATCCCATAGGGATCGTCCTTATAATTCGGCGCGTTGTTGAACAGCCCCCAGCCAGCCCAGACGACTGTCCCTGACCCGCTAGCCTGGACAGGGGTGCCGGGATCGGCAGGCAAGTCAATGCCGGAATGCACCACTTCAGGCCGGAAGAAGATGCCGCCGTAACGGTAATCGGCGATCGGCCAGGTGACCACGTTGGCTGCCAGTGGGCGGGTGAAGTAGAAATGATCGTACGGGGAGAGCGCCCAAGGAGTCGGATAAAGCGGTGGCCGCCAGGCAGATTCTGGCATCGCGCCTTGGGTTGGGAAAATGACTGGTAGTGAATCAGCCAGCGTGGCTGTGGGAACCGGCGTCGGCGTTATTCCGGTGAGGGTACTGGTTGGTGGTGGAGTAAAAGATGAAGCGGGTGAACTGGTAATTTTGGGCAGGAGGACCACCGATGTTTCGCCCGGTGGTTCAATCACCCTAATCACCCTCTCGGTTGGCGTCTCGGTGGCGACGATTTCTTTCACGGCGGGTTGGCAGGCCGAAAGGAGCAGCACCCAGGAGGCCATCAGCCACAATACAAGGATCGGTTTCATGGCGAAGGCGTGAACGTGGGCTGAGGCGTCGGTGTGCGCGTGGGTGTGGGAGGTTTATATCCCCACGGGGTGCGGGTGGGGGTGCGGGTGGGTGGGATGAGCGCGGTCGGCGTGGTGAGCGCCTCGGGCGGGTAGAGTTCCAGCATGGCAGTCTGCCAGGTCAAGCCCTGCATCATGGCGAATTCGTTAAAGCGCGCCCCGTGGAAGTATGTCCGCCAGTTGGTGAGAGCTGGCAGGCGCTCCCAGCCGTATTGCAGGGCCAGGGCGGTAAAATCCAGCCAGTATCCCTGAGGGATAGCGTTCATCAGGCTGCCGCCCTGCTCGAAGGCGGCCGGGTCCCCGTTGTAGCGCGTGCTGAAATCCCAGGGTACCCGGTGCAATGACTCACCTTGCGAGCCGTCCTGGGCGCGGGTGCTGATATAGACCCGCCAATACGTCTGTTGGCCGAAGTCTTCTCGCACAACGCTGATCCAGCCGGCGTTGACCAGCGCCGGGTTGAGGCTGAAGGCGCGCCCGGTATACAGCCAGTCCTGGCTCAGGCCGGGGTCGAGTGGTGTCGTCAAGGGGATGTAGGCATTTTCCAGGCTGGCGAGCGCATCCCAGCCGGCCCCGGCGCTGAGGCGTTGGCGCAAGGCCTGGAAGGACTCATCAACCATGTCGTGCATTTGTGGATAAGGCGCTTGTACGCCCTGGAGCGGGACGAGCGCGGCGCGCCCGGACGGGATGCCGGCCTGCGGCGAGAGGGTTGGCTGGTAGAGCGGTGCGGGTGTAGACGCGGCAGCCACTTGAATGGCTGGAGGCAATGGATTGGGCAAGGTCGTCATCCCGTAGGAGAGGCCGCGCAACGTGCCCGGCAGGAGCATGGCTGGCAGGCTGAGTCCGCTGGAGGAGGCATCGAAAGCGGTTAGATAGTTCTGGTTGGCAGTGGTCAAGCGCGTCGCCAGATGTCCATTCTCTTCCCAGACCGGCCAGTCGCCGCTGCCGACCCAGCGCGGGGGCAGCGCAGGTTGGCGGCCGCCCCAAACATAGATGCTGCTCATACCGCTATTGGCGTCCATACTCGCCCAGGCCAGTTCTTCTCCATCCGGCGACCAGGCCGGATGCGATTGGCTGCCCTGAGGATTATGGCTGGCGTTGATGAAACGCTCATTACCCAGGCGATCGAGGTCGGCGATCCAGATTTCATCCTCGCCGCTGCGATCCGAGACGAAAGCGATCTGGCGACCTTTCGGCGACCAAGCCGGTGAATGGTCGGCAGCCGGGTTTTCTGTCAGACGGATTGGCGCTTGGGATGGGTCGGTCGCCGAGCGGATGAAGATCTCCAGATTGTCGTTTACATAGCTTTCGTAGACCAGCCATTGGCTATCTGGCGACCAGGAGGGAGAGGCATCATATTCGGGCGTATCGCTCAGGCGGGAGGTATCGCCGCTTGTTAGATCGAGCAGATACAGGTCCCAGCAACCGTTGCGGCGTGAGGTGAAGGCGACCTGTCTTCCATCCGGGCTGAGGGCAGGCGTGATGTCGTCCCAGGGATCGGCAGTCAGGCGAGTGAGACTCAATGACAGGGGAGAGTAAATGAACAAATGGGCGTGGCCAGCCTCGTTCATAGAAAAGATAAAGAGTCCGCGCGGGCTGGGCGTCACTGCGCTGGTGGCGGTGATGACATATGGCGTTTGGCTGGGCGCGGGGGTGAGGGTGAGGGTGAGTGATGGGGATGAGGTAATGGTCGCGGTTACAGTTGGCGGTGGCAGAGTCGCTGTGAGCGTCGCTTCGGACTTCGGCGCGCAGGCGGACAGGAAAAGTGAAGCGACAAAACCAGCAACCGCGAAGACGCGCAGAGCGCGAAGAAAGAAATCTGTATGATTGAGGAAGTACTCCATGCGGCAATTATACCTTTATGGTCGTGCAGGCGGCGATTATGCAGACTTGGGGTTGTCTAAAAAGCAGGTTGCCACCCTGAGCCGAGGGGATTCTTCGCTTCGCTCAGAATGACAGGCGAACGGCTCAAAATGACTTTTTGGACAGTCCAAAGTCTGAGTGAGGCTACCCGTTCTTCTGCTGGAATTCCTTCATAAATTGGACGAGTGATTCCACAGCTTGGATGGGCAGGGCGTTGTAAAGCGAGGCGCGCAGGCCGCCGACCGAGCGATGACCCTTCAGCCCGATCATATCGCGCTGCCTGGCTTGCGAGGCGAACTGCTCTTCCAGTTGCTCGTTGGGCAGGCGGAAGGTGATGTTCATCACCGAACGGCTGTCCGGTCTGGCATGGCCGCGATAGAAGCCGCCGCTTTCGTCAATGGCTGTGTAAACCAGCCGCGCCTTGGCCTGGTTGCGGCGGGCGATTTCGGGCAGGCCGCCAATCTCCTTGAGCCATTTCAATACCAGGCCGACGATGTAGATGGAAAAGCAGGGCGGCGTGTTGTACATCGAGCCGTCGCCGGCCAGGGTTTTGTAGTCCAACATCACGGGCAGGTTCGGCGGAACCCTTTCCAGCAGATCGTCGCGCAGGATGGTGATGACCACACCGGCCGGGCCAGCGTTCTTCTGTGCGCCGGCGTAGATCATGCCATATTTGGATACATCAATCGGGCGGCTGATGAAATCGGACGAGGCATCGCATACCAACGCGACCCCAGGCGGTGGTACCGGCTCGCTGAAATATTCCACGCCGTGAATGGTTTCGTTGGCGGTGAAGTGCAAATAGGCGGCCTTGGGGTCGAGGTCGAGTTCGGCCTGGGCCGGCAGGCGGTCGAAATTGGTTGACTTCATATTGGCGGCGAGGCGCGCCAGGCCAAGTTTCCGGGCTTCTTCAAAAGCTTTTTTACCCCACGCGCCGGTCAGGATGTAATCGGCGGATGCCCCCGCCGGTCGCAGGTTCATTGGCGCCATGGCGAATTGCAGGCTTGCACCTCCCTGCAGGAAGAGCACCTTGTAGTTGGCCGGGATATTCATTAATGCCCGCAGGTCGACTTCGGTTTGCTGGATCACGCCCTCGAATTCCTTTGAGCGGTGACTGATCTCCAGCACGGACATGCCAGTACCCTGGAAGTCGAGCATTTCCGCCTGGGCTTGCTGCAATACTGGCAGCGGGAGTACGGCCGGGCCGGCGTTGAAGTTGAAGACGCGCCTGGTTGGATTGGTCATGTTTCTAAACTCCTCTAAGGGTTCTGATGATTGAACTGTCTCTTTTTTTTCACTTGCTGATTATATCCATGAGTAGTCTTTATCACAACCAGAATCCACACTGTCAAAAACCAGCCACGAATAACACGCAGCATTCTTCCAAATTGCAAATCCTGTATCGCGACATTTATGTCGCACGGTTGGCGACATGAATGTCGCGATACATATTTGGTTGCGGCTGGAAGCCGCGCTATGGTATATTTGCACAATTGAGATCAAAAACACGGTTCATTGGGAATCGCCGTGACTAAGACCTTTTGGACACGGATTACACCCTGGCCTAGCCCGCCAGGGCAGGCGGACGGACACGGAAAAACACGGATTTTTAATGCTTTTTTCCGTGTGAATCCGTGAAATCCGTGGCATCCGTGTACCCCCGCAGTTCGGGGGTGTACAGATCACGGCAACTCCCAAAGAGCCAAAAACACTTCGCTTCCTCCCCGGTGCATGATTCCAAAGCAAAGGCATGACCCATGACTTCCCCCCACGTTTCGACAAGCCCAGCGCGCAACCCCGGAACCCGGCTCGACTTGGATTGGGTGCTGGCGGCGCACGTCAACCGCAGCGCGGTAGAACGGCGCACGACCACACTTCCAGCGCGACGAACCGTCAAAAAGGACTGGCAAGCGGCGTGGCTGTTGCGGGCGGTCACATGCATTGACCTGACCACTCTTTCCGGCGACGACACGCCCGGTCGCGTCAAGCGCTTGTGCGCCAAGGCCCGGCAGCCCATCCGTCCGGACATGCTGGAGCGGCTGGGCGTCAAAGACGAGAAGATCACCATCGGCGCGGTATGCGTCTATCCCAGCCGCGTCAAGGATGCGGTCGAAGCGCTCAAAGGCACGGATATTCCCGTGGCTTCGGTAGCCACCGGTTTTCCTGCCGGACAGACGCCTCTGCCGCAGCGCATCGCCGAGATCGAGCAGGCCATCGAATGCGGGGCGCGCGAGATTGACGTGGTCATCTCCCGCGCCCATGCCCTGACCGGCGACTGGAAATCGCTCTACGACGAACTCAGGCAATTCCGCGCAACTTGCGGCGACGCGGCGCACATGAAGACCATTTTGGCTACCGGCGATCTCAGCACGCTCAAGCAGGTCTATCAGGCCAGTCTCGTGGCGATGATGGCCGGCTCGGACTTCATCAAGACCTCCACCGGCAAGGAAACCGTCAACGCCACGCTGGAAGTCAGCCTGGTGATGACGCGCGCGATCCGCGAGTATTTCGAGCGCACCGGCTGCAAGGTCGGCTTCAAACCGGCAGGCGGGATCAACACCGCCAAGCAGACCCTGGCCTGGCAGGCGCTGATGAAAGAGGAACTCGGCGGCGAGTGGCTGATGCCTGATTTGTTCCGCATCGGCGCCTCCAGCCTGCTGACCGATTTGGAGCGGCAGTTGTACCACTACATCACCGGTCACTACGCCGCGAAACATCACATGCCGATGGGATAGTTTTTTATCACAACGAAAAATGGTAGCATTGCGAAAAGAAGAAAGGAAGAAACCTATGAATGCCAGCACTGTAAATACCGAAAAATTGTTGAGGCAGGTTATTACCAGTGTCGCCCAACTGCCCCCCAGCGATTTGCTGGTTGTGTATGAAACGATCAGTGACCTCAAACAAAAAGAAAGCGAGAAATCAACCCTGACAGCGGCTGAAATACTGGCACGTGCAAAAGCCCGCGCGGCTGAGATGAGCCATCTTTCACACGAAGAAGTCGTTCAACGGTTTATCGACGCGATGGAACGAATCCGCGCCGATGCCATTGCAAAGGGCACCGCCATCGAGGGGGAGTGGGAAAGTGACTAAACACCTGCGTGCCGTGTTCGACACCAATGTTTTCGTTTCGGCGTCCCTGAGCAAAAACATCAACAGTCCTACGCGGGAATTATGGGAACGCTGGAAGAATAAAGAGTTTGCGCTGGTTATCTGCGACCAGATTGCCAAAGAACTGATCGAGAAACTCACTGAGTGCGGCGTTCCTTCCGACGAGATTGTGGAGCAAGCCTCTGCCCTTGCGCGTTCGGCGGAGTGGGTTGTTGTGCCAGAGGAAAAGATCGAAGCCCTGCTCTCCGACCCCGATGATAATGTGGTTGTCGCCTGCGCGGTGGAGGGCAGAGCAAATTACCTGGTTACGTATGATCCGCACTTTGATTCGCTTCAAGGTAACTATCGCGGCATAAAAATCGTCAAAGCCATTCCATTTTTGGAAGTGTTGCGAATGGAGAGTAAGACCTGACAGATTTCCGCAGATGCCCGATCTTCAATCGCCATTTTCCAATAGAGACTCACACATGAAATCAAAGCGAATCCATCATGGCAAGTCGTTCGACTCAAGCACAGCCGCTCTCGACAATCTCATGGACAAGTTGTTCAAGCAGGTGAAAGCGCAATTTGGCGATGCCATAAAATCATTCTGGTTCTACGATGGCGACCTATGTCCGGCCTGTGTCCAGCGTTCGATTGGCGTGGTGAAATACAAAGGTCAGGATGCACTGGCGATCAACGCATTCATCTATCGCGAGCGCGGCGTGTTGATCGGCTATTTCCTATGCGAGACATGCGCAACGTATATATTCAAAGAGGCGCAGAAAAATCCATACCAACAGACGCCGCTACATGCCGACATCGAGCGCAATTTGATCACTGCTTATCACAAGCACCTGGCGATGCTCGATGCCTGAACGTCACTGCATCACCGGCCGCTACGCGGCGTGGCATTATGTGCCGATGGGATGGCTCGGCAGTAGTATAATTTTGAGAAAGGATCAAAGATGGCGCTTCAAACTTATCCCAACCTGGTTTTGAATAAAGTCGCGAATTCGCTGGTGGCCGCGAAACGGTATCCCACCGTGGAAGATGCCCTGTGGGACATGGCCGTATCCGCCGTGCGCGGCAAGATCACCTATTACCGCCGTCGAATCCGAAAAATGGAGAACAAGTACGGGGTGGATTTTGACAAGTTCACAGCGCGCCTGAAAGGCAGCGCCAAACCCGCACAGGAGGATGACTGGCTGGCGTGGCGTTCCGCCCGTTCCATGTTAGCGGATTGGCAGAAGACCTATCAGGACTTGCTCCATGAGCGCGCTCGTTGACGACATTTTAGGCATATTGCGGACAAACGCGCTGGTCAAGAATACGCGTATCGTTCATTACGATGAAACTCCATCGGGAATACTGGAAGTCAAAATTCGCTGCCAATTGCCCAAAAGCCATCAATTACAGATTTGGTTTCATGTCGAACCAGATTTTCAGGATTACGCATATCAGGTTTTTACAACAGTTCCCCTCTTGCGCTGGGACAACGCCCCTCACTACAGCCATCTTCCCACCGCCACGCACCATTTTCACGATGAACGCGGCGGGATTCACGAATCTTATTTGACGGGAAACATCGCACGGGATTTGAGAACGGTGTTGCAGGAGATCGTGGATTGGATGAAAGTGTAATTGTGAGACGCGACATGGCGATTGTACTTTATTGAAAGGAGTACGCAATGAATACAGGCGCACTCGCGCCACAGGAACTCGTCCGCAAGGCAGTCATCGAAGTGGCGCAATTGCCAGAAAAGGAACTGCTGATCGTTATTGAGATGGTTGACGCTCTCAAGAAACAGCGCGCGCGACCAAACCGCGAGTTGGCGGCGGAAATTCTTGCCCGCGCCAAAGCCCGCGCGGCAGAGATGAGTCATCTTTCACACGAAGAAGTCGTTCAGCGGTTTATTGACGCGACAGAACGAATCCGTGCAGATGCCATTGAAAAAGGAACGGCCATTGAGGGGGAGTGGGAACAAGATTAAAAACTGACGGGTTTTCTCCCATGCCCCATCATCCCTCCCCACCTTCCCCGCATGGACTCTCGCCCGCCGCGGCGCGCATAAAACCTGTCCAGGTCTACGCCGCGAAACATCACATGCCGATGAGATAAGAGAAATTAATCGGTAAGCCGACTGATATAATTCTACGAGAAAACTATGCCAAGAAAAAAGATAAGCGAACAAGCCTTAGTGCCTTATGCCGTCAATCGTCCAGCAGGATTGTCGTTTTGGAATGACATCGTTTGCGGTGACAGTGAGGAGTTGCTCCAAAAAATTCCCGCGAATAGTATTGATTTAATCATTACGTCGCCGCCATATTTCCAGCAACGCGAGTACGATGGCGGCGGCATTGGCAACGAGAAACGCGCCGAAGATTATGTTTCAGCGCTCATGAAAATTTTTCGTGAGTGCGTTCGCGTCATCAAACCGACAGGGAGTATTGTGTTCAACGTCGGGGATAAATACGAGGACAGCAGCCTGTTGCTGATGCCCTATCGCTTTGCCATTGCCGCGACCGAGCAATGCGGCGTTATCTTGGTAAACAATGTGACATGGGTTAAGACCAATCCGACCCCTCGACAATTCAAGCGTCGTCTTGTTAGCAGCACCGAGCCATTCTTCCATTTTGTGAAATCGCAGGAATACAAATATTACCTTGACGAGTTTCTCAAACCAACCGAAGAAGTGAAAACGAACGGCAACGGCGCGGGCGAGAATGTGGGAAAAAAGTATTTTTCTTTGATCGAGCAATCTCAACTCACGCCAAAGCAAAAGGAAATGGCGCGCGACGCGTTGGAAGAAGTCATCGAAGAAGTCAGGAACGGCGAAGTTCAGGGCTTCCGAATGAAAATACGCGGGATCCACTCCGAGCCTTTTGGCGGACAGGATGGCGGCAGGAAAATCCAATTGGATAAAAATGGGTTTACCATAATTCGGATTTATGGAAACCCATTAAAAAAGGATGTCATCACGACACCAGTTGAATCTTTGAAGAACTGCCCTCACCCCGCGATCTATCCAGTTCAAATTGTGGAAGAGTTCATAAAACTCCTGACACAACGCGGCGATATTGTGCTTGATCCATTTATTGGCTCTGGCTCAACGGCGGTTGCAGCATTCAAAACCGAGCGTGTTTACATCGGTTTTGATATAAGCCAGGAATACTGCGACTTTGCCCAAAAACGCATAAGCGGCATTAAACACCAACTATCCTTGTGGGAGCGAAACAATGAAGCAAAAGCCGATTGAAATTTTGGAAAGCGCCTACGAAAACGCAAAGGGAAAGCCTCTCGAATCGTTTTTGTCGGCACTCCCTAAAAAATGCGCCAGGGATTTGACGCTGATTGTCGAGCAGGCCGAATCCCAAAAAGGCGTTTTGGGTGTCGTGTTGACCTCGGCGGCCTATAAAATTCTCGCGCCATCCCAGGATATTCGCAAACACCAGGATCACATGGACGGCGGCTATTCTGGAAGAACCTTCGATACGAAATACGTCACGCCGTTTTTGAAAAGCAAGTTTCCTCATTTTGCAATGGCGGAAAGCGCGTGGTTGACCCGTTCTTTGGAGCAACCACGACCCTATGATCGTTCTTATCCTGGCAACATCAGAAATCAAGATTTGAAAGTTGCTTTCCTGAATGTCCTGGAGTTGTTAGAGACAAAACGCAATGCGGCTCCAAAAATTCTCGACGCGCTGATGGCCTTGATGTTCGCAGTCTCGACAGGAGACGAAGCGCTTTTGGCAAGAGTTGAAGTTATTAGTGATTTGACAATCGCCCGAATTATAGAAGCGGTCAGCCAGCACATTCGATATGATTACAGCGTTGCTGGAACTGCGCGCCTCCCTGTGGTGGCAATTTACTCGGTTTACAATTTACTCATGTCCGATGTGAAAAAGTACGAGGGCAAAATTCTTGCGCCTCTCGAATCGCATACCAGCCCCGATTCTCGCTCGAAGGCCTTGGGAGATATTGAAGTAAAGAACCCCGACGGCTTTTGCTTTGAAGCAATCGAGATCAAACACAATAAGCCGATTACTGCCGATACCATTGGAATTGCATATCGGAAAATCAAACCCACTTCGATCAACAGATATTACATTCTGACAACCAACGAACCAAACTTTGATGATTACGATTCGGTTGCGCGGGAAATCGAAAAATACAAGAAAGTCCATCCTTGCGAGATTGTCGTCAACGGCGTTATCCCATCGCTGAAATATTACATGCGCTTGGTGAGCCATCCTCAACGATTTGTGGATGAATACACCAAATGGCTGGAGTTTGAATACAAACGCGCCAGTGCCATCAAGAGAGAACATTTGCAAGCCTGGCAGGAAATACGACAGCAAGTGTTGAATATGGAGTAAGTTATGACCACCCTCCTCGACCTCTTCAAAACCATGGACTACGGCCCCGCGCCCGAATCCCCGGCCGCGGTCAATGCATGGCTGGATGAGCACGGGCGCAAGTTCGGGCTGTTCATCAACAACCAGTGGGTCACGCCGAAGGACGCAAAATATTACACCAGTTACAATCCCGCCACTGGCGAAGCGCTCGGCGAGACGCTCCAGGCCGGGCAAAAGGACGTGGACGCGGCCGTCGCCGCGGCCCGCCTCGCCTTCGGGACCTGGAGCCGGACCCCCGGTCTGGTGCGCGCCCGCTACATGTACGCCATCGCCCGCAACGTCCAGAAACATCATCGCCTGCTGGCCGTGCTCGAGTCGATGGACAACGGCAAGCCCATCCGCGAGTCGCGCGATATTGATGTGCCTTTGCTTGCACGTCACTTTTATTATTACGCGGGTTGGGCGCAGTTGATGGCAACCGAATTGCGCGATTATCAGCCTGTCGGCGTGGTGGGACAAATCATCCCGTGGAACTTCCCGCTGTTGATGCTGGCGTGGAAGATCGCGCCTGCGATTGCGATGGGCAACACGGTTGTCCTCAAGCCGGCTTCGTACACGCGTCTCTCGGCGTTGCTGTTTGCCGAGATCGTCGCCGAGGCGGGACTTCCGCCCGGCGTGGTCAACATCCTCACCGGCAGCAGCAAGGCCGGCGAGATGATCGTCACTCATCCCGATGTGGACAAGATCGCTTTCACGGGTTCAACCGACGTGGGCCGCGTCCTGCGCCGCCAGACGGCCGGCTCCGGCAAGAAACTGTCGCTGGAGTTGGGGGGCAAGAGTCCATTTGTCGTGTTTGACGATGCCGATTTGGACGGAGCAATTGAAGGGGTGGTGGATGCGATTTGGTTTAATCAGGGTCAGGTCTGTTGCGCGGGATCAAGGCTCATAGTCCAGGAAAATGTCGCAGGGAAGTTTATCCAAAAATTAAAAGCCCGCATGGAACACATGCGCGTCGGCGACCCGCTCGACAAGGCGATTGACATGGGCGCCATCGTGGACAAGTCGCAATGGGAGACGATTGACAGTTGGGTCAAGACGGGCATAAGCGAAGGCGCCGAATGTTATCAGCCGAACATCAAACTGCCCGAAAAGGGTCTCTTCTACAAGCCCACGCTTCTTACTGGTTTAGACCCCGCAGCGGCTACCGTTCAAGAGGAAATCTTTGGACCTGTGTTGGTTTCGCTAACCTTCCGCACGCCTGCGGAGGCGATTGAACTGGCGAACAACACGCGCTATGGACTCGCCGCGAGTGTGTGGAGTGACAACATCAATCTCGCGCTGGATGTAGCGAGCAAAATCAAAGCGGGTTCGGTGTGGGTCAATTGCACGAATCTATTTGACGGCGCTTCGGGCTTCGGTGGTTATCGCGAGTCGGGATTTGGTCGCGAAGGCGGCAAGGAAGGCTTGTTCGAATACGTCCGCCCGATTTGGATGGAACGACCGCGACCCGATTTTGAGACTCCTGCCGAAGGAACGAAGTCAACCTGGGGCGAGCACATCCCTGCGCGTCCTGCCATGCCGACAACTGAACGCGCCAACGGACGCCAATTACCACCCGTTGACCGCACCCCGAAGATGTACATCGGCGGCAAACAGGTTCGTCCCGATGGCGCATACACTATCACTGTTATTGGCGCGAAGGGCAAGATTGTCGGGCAGGTCGGCGACGGCAACCGCAAGGACATTCGCGACGCGGTGGAGGCGGCGCACGCCGCGCATTTGTCCAAGCCAGGCTGGGCGATGCGGCATGGATTCAACCGTTCGCAGATTTTGTACTTCATCACCGAAAATCTGGATGCGCGCAATGCGGAGTTCGTCAAGCGTATCGTCGACTCTTCGGCTTCGCTCAGAGCAGGTATGACGGGACGCACACGAAAGTCCGCACAGGCCGAAGTGGACGCGGCTGTGCAGCGCCTGTTCACCTACGCCGCCTGGGCCGACAAATACGGCGGCAGCGTGCAGGAGACCACCCTGCGCGGCATCACTGTTGCGATTAACGAGCCGGTCGGCGTGATTGGCATCGCCTGTCCGGATGAGTTCCCGCTGCTGGGCTTCGTCTCGCTGATGGCTCCTGCCATTGCACGCGGCAACACGGTGGTGATGATTCCGAGCCAGCAATTCCCCTTGAGCGCGACGGACTTCTATCAGGTGTTGGATACCTCCGATGTGCCTGACGGCGTGGTCAACATCGTCACAGGCGACCGCGACCACTTGGTCAAGACGCTTGTTCAGCACGAAGATGTGGACTCGGTCTGGTACTTCGGTTCAGCCGAGGGCAGTTACCACGTCGAGAACGAGTCCGCCGCCAACATGAAGCGAACGTGGGTCAACTACGGCATCCCGCGCGACTGGATGAGCCGCGCACAGGGCGAAGGTCACGAATTCCTGCACGAGGCCACGCAGGTGAAAAACATCTGGGTGCCGACTGGAGAATAAATAACGATATGAAAGTCTTATTCATCGGCGGCAGCGGCCTGATCAGCTCGGCCTGCTCTGAACTGGCCTTGGAGCGGGGCAAGGTGTCCGCCATGCAATCGCCTGGCATGAGGACGATCCAGCACGCTGTACCATTGACAACCAGGCAAACAGTTTGTGGGATACGATCATTGCTGCTTACGAATCTGCTTTTCCTCCGACCTTTCAGACTTAGATCGTCCTCTGAAAAATGGGGCCAGCAGTAGAAACCCCACCAAAATGATCACCTCACCGATCTCAACGCCGATCGCTTGCAAAGGACCAAAGTAGGGCACATAAACAGGTGGCGGCCGCGTACCCAAACCGAATATGTCTGCCATACCGGAGAAAACCGCAATGACATAACCCGTGGCGATCAGGCGCTGGCCGATATCGGCTGCTATGCTGCGCTGGCCGTTACGCCAAAAAACCATCAGGCTGATATTTCCGCCCAGGCAGATCAACGCCAGGCCAACCAGGAAGACGGCAATCTGAATGAAGCCAACATCCAGGCTGCGATCCAGGAAGAATATCGCCGGCCGCGCTCCAATCAGGAAAACGATCATACCCAATAGGGTCGTGGCCAAACCGAATCGCATCCGAAACCGGGAAGGTTGCACCGCTTCGGGTGTGGTATCGGAAGAGAGAGATTTGGTCTTTTTAGAGGTTGTCATGCGGGCAAATTCGCTCACGGAAGGCCTTCGGCAAGATGGCGCAGCCAATTTCCGCCGAGGATCGCGGCAATGTCATCCTTATTGTAACCTCTGGCTGCCAGGATAGAGTCAAGTTTCTGCAAATCGGCAATCGTGTCCACGTCGGCCGGCGCGGCTTCCAACCCAAAGCCGCCATCAAAATCGCTGCCGAGGCCGGCGTGACGGGCATTCCCGGCCATCTGGCAGATGTGGTCAATATGGGTGGCCAGCGTCTCGAGGGTCAGGCCGTCGCGTACATCCCCTTTTTTCCAGCCGTAATTTAGAAATTTGCAGAAAGGCACCACACCGATCACACCCTCCCGCTCAAGGATGCCCTTGATGATCGCATCCGCAAGCTGGCGGTTGCCTGCGTAGTCCGGGATGAGCGCCGCAGTGTTGGCGTGACTGGCGATGATCGCGCCGGGATAGGTATCGAGGGACTGCCGCGCCGCCAGTTCGTCCATGTGACTGAGATCCAGCGTGAAGCCTACCTCAGCCATGCCCCTCAAGAGGGCGCGGCCGTCGTCGGTCAACGGGCCCGGCTCCCGCGTCCCACCACAGAAGCGAGTGCCAGCCCAAGCCGGTCCAATGATGCGGACGCCGAGCTGCCACCATTCATCCAATTCAGCCGGAGTCCGCACCCCTTCCGCCCCCTCCATCAACGCCACCAATCCGACCGGAGGCGTATTCGCCTCGTCAGCCCAGGCAGACACGACTTCCTCAAGATCAGACACCGTCTGAATCAACCGAAATTTATCGGCCTGGCGATCGGTCAGGGAAAGATAGGCCTCAAGCTGGGTACGGTAAAGGCGGTGAGCTTGCTCAAAATCGGCATATACCTGCGTATCCCAATCGTCCTGCTTGCGGCGGAGCGGCGCGGCAAAGAGTGAGCCGAAGAGGACTGCGGCGCGGGCACGCTGGTAATCGGGCCAGCCGAGCAGGGTGTTGCCGTTATGTTCAACGGCAGGGGCGCCTTTTTCACGCTGGCGCGTTTCAGCCGCCGAACGGGTGTAATCCCGCCCGAAGGTGAGAATGTTCCAAGCCAGGTCTTCATGGGCGTCAACCAGGAGATGCATATCGGCTCAGAAACCCGTTTTCTCGTTTACTAAAAGAGCGCCCTGCTCAGGTGCGCTCTTGTGAGATCAGGCTTCATCTTCGTGGTCTTCGTCTTCTGAAGTTTTCTTTTCAGAGGCTTTCTTTTTGGGCGCTCTTTTCTTCTTGGGAGCCTCTTCCATTGGAATATCTAGCACGGCTCCGTCTACACTCATCCCCAAGTCGAAGTCCGCCAGGTCGAGGTCCTTGTAAGCGCCGGAATCCACCTTGCGCAAGCTCAGGCCAATGCGGCGTTGTTCGGGATCAATGCGAATGATGCGCAGTGTGACCACTTCACCTTCGTGAAGGCGTTCTTTGGGGTGCTCGATGCGTGTCTCGCTGATCTCCGAGATGTGGATCAAGCCTTCCACATCGCCTTCCAGACGGGCGAAGGCGCCGAACTTGGTCAGGCGGGTGATGACGCCTTCAACCAACTGGCCGACCTTGAAATTCTCGACCCTCTTTGTCCAGGGGTCCTCAACCAGGGCGCGCAGGGAGAGGCCAATGCGCTTCTTCTCGCGGTCAATATTGATGATCTTGACGGTTACATCCTGGCCGACTTCGAGCACTTCGCTGGGGTGCTGGACGCGTTCCCAGGAAATCTCGGAAAGGTGCACCAGGCCGTCTGCGCCATTGATATTGATGAAGGCGCCGAAATCGGCCAGGCTGGTAACCCGCCCGGTGCGGATTTCACCCTCTTTCAGTTCTTCGATGACGCGCTCTTTTAGCGACTGGCGCGTCTCAGTGCTGGCAGCTCGCTCTGAAAGGATCAGGCGGTGACGATTACGGTCTACTTCGATAACGCGAACACTGATCGGTTCGCCGATCATCTTTCCCCAGCGCTGTTCTGGCGTCTCGCCGGTGATTGCCATGCGGCGGGCCATGCCAATCTGGGAAGCCGGCACGAAACCGCGCAAACCGTGTACCAGAACGATCAAACCACCCTTGTTATAACCTTCTACCGCACTCTCGAAAATCCCATCCGTTTCGAGGATTTTCTCAACCTCTTCCCAGCCTTTTTGTTCCTGGGCGCGGTTGTAAGAGAGAACGATGTTGCCATTTGCATCTTCTGAAGACAACACGTAGACATGGATTGGCATGCCAACTTGCATGGCCTCACGTTGCTCGGCCGGGATCTGGTCCAGTTCCCGCCCGGAGATCACACCTTCGGATTTTGCCCCGACGCTGACCAGAACCTGTGTTGGGCTAATACTGGCAATCACACCGCGACGGATATCGCCGGGTTCTGGGAAATCCAAGGTTAATCCCTCTTCCTTGAGCAAAGTCTCCATATTGGTATGATTGATATTTCTATTGTCTTCTGCTGGCGTATTGTTCTCGGGCAAAGCCCCCTGCTGCCCGAACAGAGCGTCGTTTTGTTCCATAATCTTGGTAACTCCGGAGTTATAAAAGATAGCGGAGATTATAAAGGTGAATTGACAACTTGGCAACCCTTGTTTAATAGTGGTGCATGGTTTTTATTAAAGTCGAGATGACTGGCGCTCATTTATTCTTTTGCGCCAGTTCAATCAACCGCTCACGATCCGAAACGATAAACTCTGTACGGGTAATATTGATCACCCCCTCCTCAGCAAAGCGTTGCAGGAACCGGCAGACCACCTCCCGCGTCGAGCCAATGCGCGCAGCCATGTCGTCCAGAGTCAGGCTGCGGCCAACCGGGCCTTGCCCATCATCCAGCGAGATGTCCACCAAAAGGCGGGCCAGGCGGCCGGCAACTGGTTGAAACGCCAGTGTCTCGATGATTTCGCTGGCGCGCAACATCCGGCGGATCATCAGCCGGCACAGTTCCCAGGACATCAGCCCATTTTCCAGGAGAAAAGACAATATTTGCTCCCTGGGCCATAGAAGAATATTGCCCGGCAAATCCACCTTCAGGGCAACTGGCATCGGCAAATCAGGATAAAAAAACGAAACGCCCCAGAAAACTTCGCCCGGCTTGAAAGATGTCGCCACAAAACTGCGACCTTCCGCGGATTCCTTTACTGCACTGATGGAGCCTTCCAGAAGGAAAAACAGGAAAGGCCAGAGGTCTCCCGCATGGGTAAGATATTCGCCCTTCTCGTATTTGCGCAGGATCGCCTGTTGTAACAATCTTTCCCGATCGTTCCCGGATAAACCGGCAAAGACAGGGTTTTGCCCGATTAATTCCTTTATCTCCATAATCTACCTCGCAAAACAATTATACCCGTGGAGTCACACTTGGCCTTAATAACAGGATTTGCGTTAAGGCAAAGACTCAATCCCTTCTTTGTGCTATATTTCACATAAGGATAATGGTTTATCCCATCAGAAGAGTTTATGAAATATAGCCCAAGTATCTTTCTCTCGATTTTGCTTTTGCTCCTCACCGGCTGCCAGGAAGGCAAACCGGCCTGTTCTGTTGTAACCGGAACTCCACAATATTTGACGGTACCTCCGGAAGTCCTGGCAACACCCATTCCGGGTCCTAGTCCTATCCAATATGTTATTGACGGCAAGACCATGCAAGTGGACAAGGTGGTTGAGGGACCATTATGCAATGATACCTGGAGCGGGACCGTGTACGTCACCTGCAATGTCCAGGTCTATCCCTAGGAAGAACAACCCACCTTCCTGAAGAACTGCAATCTGTCCATTGCACCGGGGACGGTTGTGTACGTTGCGTACCATCACGACGCTGCTTATTACAACGGTTGTTCGTGCCATACCGGCGAAATCGCCGAACCATAACCAAATTGAAAAGGAGAAGAATATGAAAAACAAGAATCTGCTTGGAGGCATCCTTGCAACCATCGCCAGCCTGATGGGGATCATCGGGCACATCGTCCTGTTCCTGCAATGGTACCACATCGGAATGGGCGCCGAATCCGCCGAACCGGGATGCGAGATTTTGCTCAAGTACATCCACCCGCTCATGGCAGATTTCGGCATCCTCGGCGGCGTGCTGTTCGCTGTCAGCGCCTACGGGTTCTTTACCAAAAAGAACTGGGCGTTCTTCCTGTCGGTGGTGGCGCTCGTACTGGCACTGCTGGGCAGTTGGTTCATCAACGTGCCTTACATGGCCGCCGACCTGCCACCCATCTACTTCCCGCTTTTCTGGCCCTACGTGCTGCTCTATTTCCTGTTCCTGAAAGCGGTCGGGAAGATCTCCTGGAGCCAGACGCTGCTGGCTCTGTTTACCGGCATGGCTTATATCTTCTGCTGGATGAACGGCGTTTCCAGCACCAGCCGCATCATTACCCACGGCGACCCGATCTTCGTCCTGGTGCAGCGCCTGCACTGGGCCGCAATGCTCGGCTGGGCCGTCGTCACGGTCGGGATCGTCATGAAACCGAAAGAGTGGATGCGGGTGGTCGGCCTGGCCGCCGGTGTGACCGAACTCGTGGTCGGCATCCCGCTGGCAGTCGCCACCGCCCAGCAGTTGGGACGTTTCTCCCTGTTCGCCCTGGCGCCGATTGCCTGCCTGATCCTCATCATGCTGCTCGTCTGGCCGAACTTGTGGCAGCGGCTCACCGGCGCGTCGGACTAGACCGGTCACCTTACGAAGGTTATGCCACAGCTCGAGGATGAGTTCGACTAAAAACGATGGTCACGCAGGCAATCTTGTCAGAGGCTAAACCTTCGTAAGGCTTTTAACCGGCAGCCGGCCCCGGGTCCGGGAAGAAGCGCAGGAGTGTGATATTTGTTACAGAATCGGATAGGTTCATGTGCCATAATTCACATAGAAACCCGTCACAAGTCAACGGGTTTAAATCTATGGAGGCGTTCACCTCCCAAAGGAGAATGCACATGAACCTGTTCACGCTCGACAACTTGTTCCTGCTGTTGACCGGCCTGACGGCCATCTACCTGCTTTGGCGGTTCTACACCCGCTGGAGCGAGGGCAAAGCAACCTACGATGTCTACTACATGATGGGCTTCCTGGTGCTGCTGGTCTCCGGCCTGCTGCTCATCTTCCTGAGACTGGGCATCCTGGCCTCGCCCTACGTGCTGACGGTGGCCTCGCTCATCCCCCTGGGCATTTCGATGGGCATCGTTGAGCAGTACTTCCCGCAGTACAAGAAGGCCTTCAAGTGGTTCGCCGTGGTGGGCTTCCTGGCGATTGCCATCTCGGCCATCGGCGGGATGGAGACCCTGAAGAAGATCTCGGTGCCCCTCTTTCACGGCGTGGCCGGACTGGTTATCTTCCTCGGCCCGTTCCTGGCAA
Source organism: Chloroflexus sp. (assembly GCA_020723995.1). Lineage (GTDB taxonomy): Bacteria > Chloroflexota > Anaerolineae > Anaerolineales > Villigracilaceae > CG2-30-58-95. The sequence goes on along the minus strand of DYHT01000014.1, from coordinate 4,589 downwards.
AGAAGGCCCCCAAAGGCTTCTGCTGGGTCGGCATCGGCGGCCTGCTGATCGGACTGGGCGGCATCGCCCTGGCGTTCATCTCGCTGGGCGCGCAACTGCTCTTCTTCAGCCCGGCCTTTGTCATGCTCATCCTGACCCCGCTGCTGCTGCTGATGACGCTGGCCTTTACCTACGGGTTCGTCAAAGACATCAAGGGCTGAACCCCCTCCCCGACCCTCCCCCGTCGAAAGCCCGGCGGGGGAGGAAACCAAATTGACGAAAGTTAAAGACATTTTTGCCATTTTGTGATATTTTATACAAGACTTCTGGTATCTCTCACGAGGAGCCGCACATGCAATTCTTCAAAGACCGCTTCAATTACCTGTTCAACTCTACCAAAGGACTCATCCTGGTGGCGATTGCCATGATCGCCCTGGAGACGGCCCTGTTCGGGATGCTCTCCGGCCCGATGGCCGAGTTCGGCGTGCGCGACATCGTTGTCCGCCTCTTCAAGATGGACCTGGTGCAGGCCGAGCGCGAGGGGCGCATCATCATCCTCTATCACTCCATCGCCATGGCCGTGGTCGCCATCGAGACCTACATGATCACCAGCCTGCTGAAGATGCAAGAATTCTACAAAACAGCAGTGCGCGTACTCATCACCGTCGGCTATCTCTTCGCCATGATCTTCGGCATGGGTTTCGCATATTGGGGCCATAACTGGGTCTTGCACGGATTGTATATCGCCGGTCTGACGCTAATCTTCTTCGCCGGTGTTCTACTGACCATCGCCCTCTGGCCATGGAACAAGGAATATCGTCTCCCCTCTCCCACTGTTGGGAGAGGGGCCGGGGGTGAGGGCGACTACTCGCGCACCAAAAAAGGCGTGGACCTGGAACGCGTCGCTTTCTTCGCCACCGCGCTCACCACCGTCATTTCGGCCATCTTCGGCGCAGTGCCCGGCTCGTACTTTGGCAACGGCTTCGAGGTCTTCCTGGCGGAAAACATCATCCGCCTGCCGGAAAAGACCGCCATGGAGTATTCCATCATCGGCCACCTGCACATCATGCTGGCCCTGATCGCCATCATGATCACCCTAATCGTCGGGCGCTGGCTGAACTTCAAGGGCATCCTGCACAAGATCGCCATGCCGCTGATGATCCTGGGTACCATCGTGCTTAACCTGGGCGTGTGGGGCGTGGTGACGCCGCTCGAACCGATTGCCCACATGATCATCTACGTCGGCGCGACGCCGGCCATGCTGGGTGCGCTGCTGCTGGTCATCTTCGGCTGGGACAAGTTCATCCGCGAGGGTGCGGCCGGAATCAAAAATCCCAACTTCTTCCAGAAACTCGGCGCGCTTCTCCGCGACCCGCTCCAGTTCGGCCCGCTGTGGCAGATGGTTTTCATGAACTTCACCGTCAGCGGTGTGGGCATTTTCATGGCCGTGCGCCTGGACGAGATCTTCCGCCTCTGGCCAGCCCGCGAGGAGCGCATCGAACTGACCGGCCACTGGCACGTGCTCTCAGCCATCATCGCCACCATCATCCTGCTCTACTATGGCGACATGATCGGCCTGAAAGGCAAATTCCGCAAACTCTACGGCTGGGCCATTATTCTCCTCTCCGACCTGGCCTTCGCTTCGGTCACCATCTTCGAGATGAAACGGCTGTTCATCAGCGAGGCCGAGCAGCAGCCGCTGGTCAACACCATCATGTACCTGATGGATTTCGGCCTCGGCATGTTACTGGTCATCCTGGCGATGGTCATGATCTGGCGTTTGTTCGACCTATTCAAAAAGAAAGGACGCTGGAGCGAAGAAGTGGAACACGAACTCTCTGCGGAGGTGAAGAAATGAAGCGCATCGTTCTGACCCTGAGCCTGCTCATCGTTTTCCTGGCCGCCTGCGCCCCCGTTGATCTGGATGCCCCCGTCCCAGTCTACGATACGGGCGTGGACCCGAACGCCTGGGCGCTCATCCCGGCCGGGCCGTTCCTGCAAGGGCAGTTCGCCAAACCTGCCTCGATTGACTACGATTACGGGATGATGGTCACACCTGTCACCGTTGCCCAATATGTGGACTTCCTGAACGCTGCGCTGGCGGACGGCTCCGTCAAAGTGGACGGTGACTACATCGTCGGTTTCTACCCCGGCGACGAGTTCCGCGGCGCCAAGCACGAACTCGAGATCAGCGCCAATGATTACGTCTTCGTCCCGACGAATGACCCGGCCTCGCGCTTCACCTTCGATGGGCAGAAATTTGGTGTCAGGTCCGGCTGGGAAAACCACCCGATGACGAATGTCTCCTGGTTCGGCGCGTGGACGTATTGCGGCTACTATTACTGGCGGCTGCCGACCGAACTCGAATGGGAGAAAGCCGCCCGCGGGTCCGGCGATGACCGCCCGTTCCCGTGGGGCTACGACATCGCCCGCAATAACGCCAACTTCTACGCCAGCCGCGACCCGTTCGAGGCCATGAGCACATTTGGCTCGCGCACTACTCCGGTGGGCTTCTACAACGGCCAGACCCACGACGGCTATGTCACGCTCGACTCGGCCAGCCCCTACGGCCTGTACGACATGGCCGGGGACATCTGGCAGTGGGTTGGCGACGTGATCCCCAACTTCAGCGACCGCTTCATGCACGGCGGATCGAAGGATACTTATGAAATGGACCTGCGCATCTGGGTGCGCAACAGCGCCCCGCCGATGTATTACAGCCCGGGAGTGGGGTTTCGGTGCGCGCGGTGAGGAGGTACACAGGTAGACAGGTACACAAGTACACAGGTATACTAACCGCCTGAACTTGTTTCCTGGCTGCCTGTTTACGTGTCTACGTGTGTACTTATTTAACTGCATACCCAAGGAGCACTCATGTCCACTCTCTCCACAAAATTCCGCCTGTACTGGCCGCTGACCAAACCCATGCAAAGTGGATTGCTTCTTGCAACGGGCCTCGCGGGATACATGAGCGCCCGCTGTCCGGTGATGCACTGGTACGACTTCCTCGGTCTGGGCGTGAGCCTGTTCCTGGCGATTGCCGGTTCGACCATCCTGAACATGTGGTACGACCGCGACATCGACGCCAAAATGAAGCGTACCTGCGCCCGGCCGCTGGCATCCGGTCAAGTCACCCCGAACGAGGCTTTGCGCCTGGGTCTGGCGCTTTCCGCCGTAGGTGTCGGGCTGGCCGTGGCGATGAGTCTGCTCTACGGGCTGGTCGTCTTTGCCGGTCTGTTCTTCGATGTCATCGTCTACACCATCTGGCTCAAACGGCGCACCTGCTGGAGCATCGTCTGGGGTGGCATATCGGGCGCGATGCCCATCCTGGCGGGACGCGCTCTCGGCCTCGGCGCGGTGGACTGGATCGGCCTCACCCTCGCCCTCGGTATCCTCTTCTGGATCCCCACCCACACTCTCACCTTCAGCATGAAATTCGAGAAAGATTACGCCGACGCGTGCGTGCCCACCTTCCCGTCCACCTACGGACTCGGCGTTACGCGCACCACCATCGCCATTTCGTCGGTGTTGGCCGCGCTTGCCATGGTCATCGCGGGCTACGGCATCGGCATGGCGTGGGGCTTCCTGCGCTTGCTCGGCGTGCTATCCGCGGGTCTGCTCATGCTCGCCGTTGCCATCACGTTCAAACCGTCCGAGCGCGTCAACTTCGGCCTGTTCAAGTATGCTTCGTTGTACATGCTGGCGGCGATGATTCTGCTTTCCATTTGACCATGGACCGTAGACGATGGACGATGTTTACGCTCCATCGTCCATCGTCTGAACATGAAAATCACCCTCCTCGACCGCATACTGCTCCTCTTCACCGGTCTGCTAGCCGCATGGCAGGTGGCTGTCGGCATTGAAGGATTGACCACTGTGCCAATGATCGCCTACACCATCGCCTTCGGCGTTCTGCTGGTGGCCGGGTTGCTGCTTATCATCCTCGGCCTTGACTCGCTGGACAGCCCCATCGTGGTCATCGTCTCGACGGTCATCCCGCTCAGCCTGTCGCTGGGGCTGGTCTGGGAGCACCTCGCATCCTTCCGGACTGGTTACCTGCTCTTCGCCATCCTCGGATTCCTGGCCGTCGTCGTCACCCGCGCGATCCCGATGAAAAACAAGCTGCCGGTGCTCGTGCTGGCAGTCGTGCACGGCATCGCCGGGCTGACGATTTTCCTGCTCCCCATTGTGTTTGCCATCACTGGCCAAGCCAAAGCGGGTTTTGCCCTCGTCGGCGTAGGCGGTGCGCTGATCGGTATTGGCGGACTTTTGCTAGCGTTGCTCAAGGTTGGCAAACCCATCCTTTCGCGCGAGACCATTTTCCGGGTCCTGCCCGGCCTGTTGCTGTTGATGACCGCCGCGTTCGTGGCTGGATTCCGGTTCGGCTAACAATTGTTGGTCGGGCGCCCACGCCCGACGGCATGGGAGCCGTCTCCACAATTCTGAATATTGTTCCATCGCAGTTGCACTGCAGCGGGGGGCATGCCAGCAGTCCAACTGCTGACAAACTTTACGCACACACAAACAAATCATTCCTTCCGCAATTGCTGATTTCGGTAGCACCACATCTAAACGTGGTCGGGAAGACGCAGTCATTTTTTGGACACGGA
>DYHT01000056.1 GCA_020723995.1 Chloroflexus sp. | reverse complement strand
ATCTCGTCATCTCCATAGAGCACTTCTTTCAATTTTTCACCGGGACGCAAACCGGTAAATGTGATCTTTATCTCCTCATCTACCCGAAAGCCGGATAGTTCGATCAGGTCGCGCGCCAGGTCTACGATCTTCACTGGCTGCCCCATTTCCAGAACCATGATATTGCCGCCCTTGCCCAAAGCAGCAGCCTGGAGTACCAAATGCACAGCCTCCGGGATGGTCATGAAGTAGCGTTCCACGTCGGGATGTGTTACCGTCACCGGGCCACCATCCGCAATCTGTTGGCTGAAAAACGGCACCACGCTTCCCCGGCTGCCCAATACATTCCCGAAACGCACGGACACGTAAGGACGACCCGTCTTCAGACCCGCTGCCTGCACGATCAATTCCGCGATGCGCTTGGTGGCGCCCATCACGCTGATTGGATCAACGACTTTATCCGTTGAAATCAATACGAAGCACTCTACATCGTGCTGCAGCGAAAGCTCGACCAGATTGCGGGTTCCCAGCACATTATTGGTTACCGCATCTTCGACATTATTCTCCATCAAGGGAACGTGTTTGTGGGCCGCGGCGTGGAATACGATCTGGGGTTGATAGTGGGAAAAAATGCTCTCCAGGCGGGGCTTATCACGGATATCGGCCACCACTACCCGCAGGTCGTATGGGCTTGCCCCGTCCGTCTCAGCCTTAGCCTTCGAGACTTTGTAGGAGAGAGAAAACAGGCTGTTCTCACCATGCCCCACGGCGATCAATTGCGCCGGATTACAGCGGGCGATCTGCAAGCATAACTCCGTACCGATCGAACCTCCTGCCCCGGTAACGAGGACACGCTTACCGGCGATTATCTGCTGCACCCTGGCCATGTCCCCTTTCACAGGTTCGCGGCGTAACAGATCCTCGATCTCGATCTTGCGGATGCGGCTGATGCTCACCTGATTGGAGAGCAGTTCGTACATACCGGGCACCGATTTAGAGGGCACGCCAGCCTGATCGCAGGAGCGGACGATCTACCGGATGATCGTACCGGGGGCGGTCGGCATGGCGATGATCACCTCTTGGATATGGTATTCGCTCACGAGTTCAGGTATCTTCGCCAGCGGCCCAAGCACACGCACCCCATGGATTACAACCCCTTGCTTATGGGGATCATCGTCTACGAAGCCAATGGGGTCGAGAGACACGTGTTGGCTGTTGCGTATTTCACGGACGATCATTGCTCCGGCATCTCCCGCCCCGGCGATCAGGACGCGCTTACCTTTTTTCTTTTTCGGATCGCGCTGTCGCAAGTGTTCGATCACTCGAACGCTCAAGCGCGAACCCCCTACAACTATCAATGTAAGCAAACCGTCAATAATTGGAACAGAACGCGGCAAACCTGCCTTTTCGATCAAACCAGTGCCCTGACCAAACCAATAAACGCCCGTGATGATTATCGTCGTTGTGCCTACCGCCAGGAAAATAGCCAGGAGCTCGTCCAGACTGGCATAGCGCCAATAACGGGCATACAGCCTGAAGAAGTAAAAAGTCGGTAACTTGATCAGCAAAGTTAGCACTATGAAGATCAAAAGGGCTTGGTTGTAGTTAATTTCCCAAGGCAGGTTAGTGCGAAGACCAAGTGCCATAACAGGGGTGAGGGCAAGCAATATGATATCTAGAGCTGCAAAGTGACGGTTACGAAGGTCAAGTAGAGACCAGCGATGGGTTTTACCCAACCTCTCAGCCCGCTCTTCCTGTGTATCTGTTGTAGAGTTAATTTCTGTATCCATTTACACTCTCATTGCTCGAGATGTGCGTTATAAGGACAAACAAGGTGGTTATAGCAACCGTTTTTCGTAGACGACCGGCTGTTAGACATTACTACCAGATGTAAAACGTTCGCGCCAGTATGTTCCTACCCAGAGAATAAAACCTGAACCTGTAATCGCCATAATGGTCATAATATTTGCTCCCCGCCACCCTTGTACCAAGGCGACTGAACAAACCAGGCCGACCAATGCCATCCCAACATAAATTAAGGAAACCCCTTTATGTGAAATTCCTGCAATCACCAACCGCTGATAAAGGTGCGAACGATGGGCTGAAAATACATTCTCCTTTTTGAAAAGACGCCGTATGAACGTGAAAGAGGCATCAAAGACGAATGGCCATACCAGCAGAAAGCCTATCACGGGTAAGTATGGTTCATCGTGGATCATGAGGGGTAACACAGCAAACATGTAACCTAAGAAAGCACTACCTACGTCGCCCATAAAAATACGCGCCGGGGGCCAGTTATGCCCAAGAAAACCCAGGCTGCTGGCAGCCAATAATAACCCCATAACACTTATCAGAGAGTGTCCAATTAAAACGCCCACTGTGAGCCAACCCACGCCAGCTACTACCGCCTGTCCACCAGCGATGCCATCAATGCCGTCCATAAAGTTATAAGCATTTATTAGACCCACTACCCACAAGAATGTTAGTGGTGCGCCGAGCCAACCCAGAGAAAAACTGCCCCAAAGTGGCGCTTTCACTAATTGCCAGTAACCAAAAGCGAGAATCGCCATCAGAGCGCCCAAAACATGTACACATAAACGAACCCAATTGGGCAGAGAATATAAATCATCGAGCCAACTAATAATAGCTATTAATACAGCACCGGCAGAGAAGGCCAAAAATAATGTAACATTTACTTCGGTGTCAATCCGGGGATAAAGAAGCCAAGAACCGATGAGAGTCACTCCCACAATTATCAATCCACCTCCTCGAGGGGTGGGCTGGGTATGTAAACTACGCTCATTGGGAACGTCGAGTAGTTTGCGGCGCAACGCCCACTGTCGGATGAGTGCCACGCCCAAGTAGCTCAGAACAAACGCGCCCAAGCCCAGGAAGAGGAAATACATCGCTGCTACAACTCTCCCATCTGGCGCATTTCTGAAACAGTCTCGCGCCAACCCGCCGCTAGATCAAACTGGGGTACAAATCCTAGTTCAGTCTGGATGCGCTTACTACTTACCGCAGCATCTTCCGTGTACTTGTCTATAGTTGCTCGTCCGATGGGCGATTGGCGTCCGATAAGTCGTGCCGCATCCTCAAGTATGCCCGCCGCTACACGCACAGGTTCAACCGGCAACGCTACGCGCGGCGGAGTGCGACCAAGGGCTTGACACATCGTGGTGATAATCTCATTCAGCGTATGGAACTGACCATCAGACACGTTGTAGACTTGGCCTGCCGCAGAAGGGTGCTGCACTGCTAAGACGGTAGCACGCGCTACATCCTTATCGTAGATCAAGGTACGCTGATTGCGACCATCACCGATGGGGACGAATCTGCCGCGCGCAAGCGACTGCAACAATTTCCGATAGTTACCTTTGATCCGAGAGCCATACACTGCGCCCAGTCGAAGCACAGTACCAATGAGCTTGCCATCTGGACTCTTAGCACCGAGAACAATTCGTTCAGCAGCCAACTTTGTCTGAGCATAGAACGTGTCGGGTTGTGGTTGCGTGTCCTCGCTCAGAATGCCACTGATGGAGTTTCCGTAGACGGCGATCGTACTGAAAAGCACAACGCGCTTGACACCTTCCTCAATGGCTGCATCCACCACTGTGGCTGTTCCGCCAACATTAACGCGTTCGTACTTTTCACGTAATTCAGGCGGGGGATTGACGATGTGCAACAACGCCGCCATATGGACTACACCTTCGACACCCTGCATCGCAGAGCGGACGCTTGCCGGATCGGTAACATCATCGAAGCGCACCTCGACATCATCCGCTAACCATCCGGCCGGCGGCGGATCAAGTGACAAAGTGCGTATACTACACCCCGCCTCGCGCAGTGCCCGTACGACGCGGGGACCTACCGCGCCAGTAGCCATCATCTTTTCTCCCGACACTGCCCATCCAACCAACTTGTAAGCAGGATATAGCATTCCCAATTTAGCGGGGTTGAACAACTGCCATCATCTGTCTGGATAACCCCCAAGCTTCGATAAATTCATCCCGTCCAATTTCGGTTGGGCCACCCGGTAAAGCAGGATCACGAATCCACACCGTCGTCTCTGTCCAACCTACTACCACAACAGTGTGTAAATAATCAACACCATTTGAATCCGACCAATGGCGAAGGGAGCCAGTCCAAAGGAATACGATAACCGGCACACCCTCACCAACCCGGCGCTCTAGCTCAGTGACATTGCCTTCCTGGGGCCAGGCGTCGAAACCAAGCTCGCTCAAACGCAACAGGCTGATAGCGTGAGTGCCAGAATATGGCTTTGTTCCGAGAACCCGCCGCACGTCTGCTTCAGCAAGATTGCTCCCCCAGCGCGACAAAGCCATAATCACACGGGCAGGCAAACAACTGGCGCTATGTTCCTGTTGATGATGCGGCAAGTGAATGATAGGCTGTTTCGGCATGTCGCTCGATTTCCTGTGGCGAAGAAGGGTGGGAGTGTTCCAGCATAATAGCCCCACTGTTCACATCAACAGCCAGCTCGCCGATTTTCTCACGACGGTTGAATTCGGGGAAGGAGCAAAAAACCGGAACCTCCCAATAAGGATGTTCGCTAAGCAGCAAGATGGGTTCACCAGCCGACAGCATGTTCCCTACCTGGCTCAACAGATAGACGTTGACATTTTGACGAGCAATAAAAGGCGTGACGTTAAACCGAAACGAAACCTCCATCCGGTAACGCACTTCGGCCTGGGCAGGTGCCGGCGGCGCAGTGATTTCGCTCAACATCTCAGCCATTTGAGTCTCCATTCGTCTCACGTAAATCGAATACGCGACCACCACGTTTCACGACACGCTAATTGTACCAGATGCGATGTCTCTCCGCATCTCAGCGTTATTGCCCGACAGGTCTGATCGCCGCCAGGTAATGTGTGTTGAACACCTTCAGCCTTTCCAGCACGGCGCACAGCAGCCAGGAGACCGGAACCAGCTTGCGGGCAACCGGCGGGGCCAGAGTGATGCGGTGGAACTCATAGTTGCAGCCGGGGAACAGGCGGCGCACTTCCGCCGGGCGGATGCCGCTCGTCTGCCGGTTCGCGGGGTTGAGCCAGAAATCGTACCACAGGATCATTCCGCCCGGCTCGAGCACCCGCAGCATCTCACGCGACACGTTGCGCTTCACGCCGTCATCCAAGATCGAGGAGTGAACGGTGTATTGCAGCGCCAGGTCGAAGGAACCGGCCTGGTAAGGGAGGTTCTGCCCATCGGCGCAGGCCAGCGGCAGGTGCGGCAGCCGCCGGTGCGCTTCCCGAAGGCGGTCAGGCAGCAGATCAGCCCCGTGCAGGCAGGCCGGGGTTGCCCCATAAGCCAGATATTCCAGCAACACCCCGCCTCCCCCACAGCCAACTTCCAGCACGTCTCGTCCTCCCAGCGGGTAGTATCCCCTTCGACGCAGCAGGCGCAAAATCTCGCGCTGGCGCTGCTGGTGGATGAACAGATTGGCAGGGTTGAAAAGGGAGTAGATGTCGCTGCCCGCCAGACGCCGCTCGCGGTCGGCGTATTCGAGGCGCAGGCAGGCCAGGTTGTCACGTGGCGCGTGCGTCACCGTGGGTCAGATTTCCCCTTCGTCTCGTATAACCTCTTCGTACAAGGCTTCAGCTATGCGGAAACCGGCAATCTCTCGCAGCGCATCTACCAACGGTTTCACCGCGCCGATCAATCCCTTGTGTTTCGCTTCTACCAGCACTCCCAATAGCCCAATATATCGTACACCAAAATAATGCGCCGTTTCCCTTCCCAGTCGTTCATCCATCAAGAGCAGCTCGGCATCTTGCTCTATCGCCAGGGCAATCGCTTCCGCTTCACCGGCGTCCAATTCCTGGCGCAAGGAATACACCAGCCGCTGATCGGTAACTGTCTGTCTGTTAATCCACTGGGCAGCCCGAATCTCTTCGGCGCCCGCCTGCCTTACTCCTTTCACGACCGTCTCCTGCCAGACAGCTTCTGGGATCGTCAAAGCGCCATAAAGCTGGCGCAGCAAATCTAACTGGCCGATGCGCGCCAGGCTGATCAGCGGGGAGGCGTTGCTGACGATGGTCACAGGCGGCCCAACGCTTTCAACGTCGCCAGGTCCTCGTGGTATTCCGGCAAATCATAGTGGACGGCAATCCCCCGGCTGCCCAACAGTTGTTGGAACGCTCCCACCGCCAGACCTGTCATTTCGCGCGCTTTGCCAAACGACAGTTTCCCTTTCTCGAATAGAGCAATCGCCAGCTCTTGCTTCAATTCCTGGGGCGTCATCCGTGTGATGTGCGCCACTTCCCGAGGTATCTCGATCGTAATCACCGTGGACATATCTCTCTCTTCTCATTCTTATCAGGAACCGACCCTGTTTTGAAAACCCATTGTATCACAATGTCTTCGCCCGCCCGCGGCTGATTTCCAGCGCGCGCTTCCCCGATAGCGGGTAAAACCCCCTCCGGCGCAGCAGGCGCAAGGTCTCGCGCTGGCGCTGCTGGTGGATGAACAGGTTGGCGAGGTTGAAGGGGAGTAGATGTCGCTGCCCGCCAGACGCCGCTCACGGTCGGCGTATTCCCGGCGCAGGCAGGCCAGGTCGTCACGAGGCGCGTCTATCACCACAGGTCAGGCTTTTCCCTACGAACAAAAGGCAATCTGGACGCGGACGAACGCGGAAAACACGGATCGGAAAATATTTTAGGGCCTTTTGACGCTCTTATCCGCGTTCATTCGTGCCAATCCGCGTCCCATTATTGCTTCGCCTGGCAGTGGACATTCACGGCTTCACCAACAATCCCAGGTAATGGGTGCGCAGCATCGGTATCGCTGCCAACACTGGATACAGAACTGGCAACAGCCTGGCCACCGGCTGAGTGGCGATCAACTGGCTGTACGTCATCGCCAGTTGCACATCGTAATAGTAACTGGAATACTGGACGGCGCTCGCCGATCAGTTGTGTCAATCGAGTGAGCAAGTATAAATGTCGAAATCGGTCACTCGCTGCCAATCCCGGTCTAAAGTGGCGACCCCTGTCACCCCCAACCGCTCGGTCTCAGCCAATATCAGCGCGTCCTGCGGCAACAAACGATAGGCGCTCACGAAATAATGCAAGCGATCTTCCAGTGGCTCGTCTGTCGCGCCAGACGCCAGATCTTCCGGGCGCACAGGCGTCAATGGAATTGCAGCTATCAACTGTCTGAAGCGGTCTACGGCGCTCATACAGGTATCGAGAAGCTCAGGGTGATCTTTATACATTTTCAGCCAGTTCGCAGGGCGGCTTGTTCCGGCCATATTCTGCCAGATATTGCGCAATCCATTGGCCAGAATGATGTGATAACACTCCTGCAATACCGGAATGGGCAGCCAGGCGATCATCTGGTAGCTGCTAATGCGCTCACTTACGCGCCGCAGGAAGGACTGCGCTGCTTCTGCGTGTGGATTGTCATCACCGGTACGCATCGCCAGTAGCAGAGAGGTATCCATAACCAGTTGAGATGGGAGCAGGACTGTTTCATCCGCCAGATCATACAATGCCATTAAGTATCCCCCTCAGCAATCTGCAGCCAAAATTCGTCATCTTTCGGCGGTAAACGGCTGGACAGCTCTGCCAATCCAGCCACCGGATCGCCTAGCCTGGCCCGCAAGCGGTTGGCGCGGGCTACCAGCGCCTGCTGGCGCCGGCGAAATTCTGGAGATAATGGCTGGCGCTGCGCTTCTGCTTCCAGGATGCGCAGCCGTTGATATTCATCCATCCCCATCAGGACGGCCATTGGCTTCCCCCGGCGCTCCAGGATGAATCGCTTCCCGCCATAAGCCGTCTGCCCTACCAGGCTGGCGAGCTTGCTTTTGGCCTCGGCCATACCAATCAATTGGTCCATAGACATCTCCAAAAGGTCAAGATGACCCAATTATAGCACGTATTGGTCATCTCGACCTGGCTATGTGTGCACGCAAAGGTTGTCAGGAAAGGTGAGCCTGAGGTAGGATAGTATAGCTGGATGCAAAAACCTACCGGAGGCTCAAGATGAAATATAACATTGAAAAGCTAAACCAGATAGCGCAGAAAGTAGCAGAAATGGTGCAGGAAGCGATAGAAGATGAGAACCAAGAAGGGGTGCTGATAGGGGATGTAGAAATGGCCATGCGAGAAGGATTACGAGAAATTGGGGGACAAGCGTTAAAGTATTTTTTGGAGAATGCAGACGGAGAAGTGGCTGCGGAGATTGAGTGTGCCTGTGGCGGCAAGTTGAAATATCAACGTCATCGGGAAGCAACGATCTGGTCGGTGTTTGATAAAGTGACGTATCGGCGGGCCTATTATGCGAGCTGTGCCTGTGGAAAAGGATGTGCGCCGTTAGATCAACGCTATGGGATAGAACCTGACAAAGTGACAGCGGGGTTAGCGCATCTGATCGCGTTGAGTGGGATTGACAAAGCGTTTGAAGATGGGAAGAAATGGTTGAAGGAATATTTGCTGTTTGAAGTTTCAGAGAATACCATCCGAGCAGAGACCCAAAAGATGGGGGAACTACAAAGACAAGCGGAGGTGCAGATGATTGCGGAAACACAAGACGAGGCGAGTCTGCAAAAGCGAGAACGAGGTCCGAAACGAGAGGTAACGTGTTTGTACGGGTCGATTGATGCGGCCAAAGTACGCATCGAGCCTCGCGACGAGCAGGAGAAAGCGGCTGAAAACCGAGAAAAATGGCGCGATTTGAAAGCGGGCTGTTGGTACGAAGGCGAGAGCGTTCCCAAGCGTCAGCGTTCTGCCCGGCAACGACACAAGGCGCAACGAGAAGGAACCGTATTGCGAGCCAAAAACAAACAATACTTTTGTGATATTGATAACGCAGAGGAGTTTGGAAAACTGCTCTGGGCAACCGGCTGTGCCGTCGGTGCAGATTGCGCAAAACTCTTGGTGTTCATCTGCGACGGTGCGGTTTGGATTTGGAATTTGATTGCTTACTATTTTCCCAATGCGATCCAAATCGTGGACTGGTATCATGCCGAAGAGCGCTTGAAACGGATCGCCGAAGATGTGTTCTCCAACCTGAACGAACGCCACGTCTGGTTGGAAAAAGTCACCGAAGACCTTTGGCAAGGACGAGTGGAACTGGTTATCGCAGCCTGCCAGCCGTTCTCAACGAAATCAGAACTGGCCAGACTGGCAGTCACTTACTATGGCAACAATATCGAGCGCATGCGCTATGACCAATTCCGCGCCGCTGGATACCTGATTGGCAGCGGTGTGATCGAAAACGGATGCAAACAAATCGTGACCCAACGCCTCAAACTGCCCGGCGCTCAATGGAACCTCGATGGCGCCATTTTGACTGCCAAAGCCCGCACTGCCTGGCTCAGCGGCAACTGGCAAAAACTGGTCTCTGCCCGCTCGCTTTTACCTCTCGCTATCTGACAACCTTTGCGTGCACACCCTGGCTATCCTCCCCTCAGTATTCCACTGGCCTGATGGCCGCCAGGTAATGCGTATCGAACACCCCCAGCTTTTCCAGCAGCGCGCACAGCAGCCAGGAGACCGGTACCAACCACCGCGCAACCGTTGGTATACTATTGCCCAACACCACTTCCAGGCACGGGCGGATCATCTCGATTTCGTTACGGACTGGAATAACGAGGGAGACGGTGGGTTGGGACAAATTCTGATCGAGAGACACTCACCGCATTCAACCAATCCTGAGAACGCGGATCGAACGTGTCTGGTCGCAACGAACGCCCCGCATCTAATTCCCAGACAACCGGTTCTGGCACATACACTGGCTCGAACAGCGCCGGTATCAAATGTACCTGGCTTATCCGAGCCAGATACAACAACACCGACGTATCACAAACCAGAGCCGGATTATTCACTGTAACTCGCTTGCCAATTCATCAGGAGTAATTTGAGATACCGGGATACCATACCCGGCACACAGATCGAGAAACATCACGCGTGGTACACCGGCCATCTCTGCAGCCGCGCCAGAAGAAAGCTTCCCGAGCCAAAACAACATCAAGGCTGCATAAAGACGCACGTCACGCCCTAATCTTCTGGTGTTCGGTTGAGCATCAACCGGATATCGCCCGGTATGTAAACTGTCAAGACATCATCTGTTTCCATGTCAACCATCCTCGAACGCGCAATAGAAGGCTTACTGGCGACCAAGCCCCAACTTTTCGTACAAATCGGGCGACTTTGGCCCCACGAAAAGTAAATCTACGATTTGCTCATCCTCCCTGACTTCATAAACAAGCCGGCAGCCGCGCGGCAGCCACAGGCGATAAAAACCAGGGTGCTCATCGAGTTCTTTAGCCCCCGAAGGATAAGGCTCATTGGCAAGAGCCTTCACTCGCCGGCGGGCTACACTGCGAACGTCACCCGGTAATGCTTCCAATAAGTGCATAAAACGCCGGTCGTAACGCAAACGGTAACTCATCTCAGGGTTTACTCAAGACGACGTGTAGCCTCGTCCCACTCGTCAGCCGTAGCCGTGATCACGTCTTGAGGATTCTGCTGGCGATAAGCCTGCGCCTCTCTGACCTGCTGCCACAGAAACATATCCTCGGCGCGTTGCTCTTTCACGAATAGCACGAAATCGAAAACCTCTTCTGCTAACGTTTCTGGCAGCAGATCTACCTCTTGCTTGAGCATTTCGTGTACGGTCAGAGTGGTCATAGGCTCTCCATGCTATCTATCTTCGAACACCGGTAATGTGAGCATTATACTCTTTTTCAGGCCCAACATCGGTTGATGAACTCATCTCGAAGATGAGCAATGGTGGCGGTATGACTCCCCTCTTCTCTTCTCGATCGCCGCCAGGCAACGCGTGTTAAACACCTTAAGTTTTTCCAGAATTATCGGAGAACAACTGCCATCATCTGTCTGGAAAACCCCCAGGCGTCGAAACCAAGTTCGCTCAAACGCAACAGACTGATAGCATGAGAGCCAGAATAAGGCTTTGTTCCAGGAACCCGCCGCACGTCTGCTTCCGCGAGGTTGCTTCCCCAGTGTGACAAAACCATAGCCACACAGGCAGGCAGACAACTGGCGCTATGTTCCTGTTGACGATGCGGCAAGTGAACGATGGGCTGTTTCGACATGTCGCTCGATTTCCTGGGGCGACGAAGGGTGGGAGTGCTCCAGCAAGATAGGCTCGCCAGCCGACAGCATGTTCCCGACCTGGCTCAGCAGATAGACGTTAGCATTTTGACGAGCGATGAAAGGCGTGACGTTAAACCTATCAGACAGATTGTTGTTCGGCAACACGCAATACCTTCGCCTGAACCGAATCCATAACCGAATCCCGAATGAAGCGGCTGGCCTCCAAGATTTCGATGCCAATCATATCGCCTTTGTCATTCAATTCAACTGTAATGTAGGGGGCGAGCTCAACACTCCCTGCTTCTGGCTCATCTGAAATTGCCAAATGCAAAACATCCTCTTTCTCGAAGTACATCATGCGTATTTTATTCATGGGTAAACCTTCTCGTCTTGAGCCGAAAGTTGATCTGCTGGCGTGTCGTGGCATGGATGGTTACCGGTATTATTGAATCCTGCTCAGTGTCACAAGGGATCATTAGCCAGGTATTCCAGCAACAACCCGCCCGCCCCGCAGCCGATTCCCAGCACGTTCTTTCCCAATAGCGGGTAAAATCCCCTCCGGCGCAGCAGTCGCAAGGTCTCGCGCTGGCGCTGCTGGTGGATGAACAGATTGGCAGGGTTGAAGAGGGAGTAAATATCGCTGCCCGCCAGATGGCCGCTCGCGGTCGGCGTATTCCCGGCGCAGGCAGGCCAGGTCATTGGCTGTGGGCATTGGAAGCAGGCAAAATCAAGCACCTCAACTACGAAAAGAACCGCTCCCGTATCCGTCGTAGCACGGTCTCAAAACATACAAACTCGATATCCCAATAGTAAGCCTCAAGCTTGCCCGTTACCACCGGACTGCGCCTCTCGCTTGAAGCTGTATTCCTTTTCCATCTGCCGCAATCCGTAAGCCAGGGTTCGCCACCGATAAAAAGCGACCCAATCGCTGCGATCTTCGTCAATCAGGCCGGACTCAAAGTCTTGTAGAAACTGATCAGAGGATAGGGCGTACTTTGTCTCGAACGCGACGACTTGAGCCAACGTTCTCTCATAGACCTGGCGAGGGGTAAAGCGGCGGTGAGCACGCTCATATTCTTCGCGCAATTGGCGAGCGCGAATTGCCCGCACTTGTTTGCGGGCGGCATCAATAAAGAATTCGTCCAACGCCTCTGCGCGAGCAACCGACTTGACTTGTTCGACCAATTCATCCGGGATAGCAATCATCGTAGACATCGAAACACACTTCCTTTCCAAAACTCGGCCGCTCAAAAACCATTCCTTGCCTCCTCAGTATACTCTAACCTTCGCTCCGTATCAAGCACCCACTCGCCCCTTTTTTCCCTTTTCCCCCTTTTCTTCCTCCCCAGACCCTGTCCCCTGAATACCGATCACTGAACCGGGCATATCGCCGCCAGGTAATGCGTATTGAACACCCCCAGCTTTTCCAGCAGCGCGCACAGCAGCCAGGAGACCGGAACCAGCTTGCGGGCAACCGGCGGAGCCAGGGTGATACGGTGGAACTCACACCTCTTACACCTGCTTCAGCTCTATTAGCGACCAAGCCCCAGCTTTTCGGACAAATCGGGCGATTTAGGCCTTACGTAGAGGAAATCGCGGTAGCTCATCCCTAGGCTTACTCCAAATGGCGCGTAGCCTCCTCCCACTCGTCAGCCGCAGCTATGATCACGCCTTGAGGATTGTGCTGCCAATAAGCCTGCGTCTCTCTGACCTGCTGCCACAGAAACATAGCCCCCGCGCGTTGCTCTTTCACGAACAACACAGAATCGATAACCTCTTCTGCTAACGTTTCTGGCAGAAGATCTACCTCTCGCTTGAGCATTTCGTGTACACTCAGAGTAGTCATTTCTATTAATTCTTTCTCTTCAATTGGCTGTAACACGAATATTATACTTTAATTTCCTGCCGCCTGACATGCTATCGTTCCAAAGTTGGCGGAGCGCTTTGTCTGAGAGCGTTGTATTCGTGTCCATGAGAAACGAGGCGCCAAACTCCCCACCACGATCCCATCCCATAGCTGAGGTGGATCAGGGGGAACACAAACGGGGCTGGCCACAAGTACCGCAGCCCATGTTTCAGACCAATCAGGCCGGCCGATGCCAGGCAGACCAGGGCATACACTCCCAGAGAAGCGTAAAACAAGATGCGCATCACCGGCAGCAGCACGGCCAGCGCAGTCAGGGTGCCCAGCAGCGTGATCCACAAAAACGGAACCAGGTGGCGTAAAGAAATCGCCGGCCGGTTGATCGAGAGTGTCTCGATGACTTGCTCGCCGTTGCTGAAATATTGCTGAGCCAGCCCTGTCCAGGTAGAACGCGGGCGGTAGTAAGGTCGGATGAGCGGCGTCTGCCAGATTTTGTACCCTTGTTTTCGCAAGCGGGTGTGAAAATCCAGGTCTTCGGTACGGGTAAGCTGCTCGCGAAACAGCCCGACCTTCTTGAACACCTGGCGGCGATAAGCGCCAGGCCAGACTGTATCTACATAACCCATATAACTTTAGTTTCCGGTAAATTAACACAAAAGGTCTCACTCATGGTATGAATAAGGAT
>DYHT01000013.1 GCA_020723995.1 Chloroflexus sp. | reverse complement strand
CAAAGATTGGGTGACCACGATTATAGTCGGAAAACTTCAGAAATTGACCACTAGCCACTGCCTCCTCCGTGATCGCCGACGGGCGACCGGTCGGGCGGGTGTGCGTCCTGCGGGATGTTACTCATTTCAAAGAACTGGACGCGCTCAAGTCCGAGTTCGTTTCGACGGTCAGTCACGACCTGCGCTCACCGCTGACCCTGGTGCGCGGTTATGCCACCATGCTGAGAATGAGCAGCGAGCTAAATGAAGAACAAAAGGGATATATCACCAAGATTGTTGTCGGGGTTGAGAGTATGACCCGCCTGGTCAACAACTTGCTCGACCTGGGGCGCATCGAGGCGGGCATTGGCTTGCAGATTGACAAGGTGCAAGCCATGGAAGTAGCCGAGGCGGTCATCGGCGCGCTTCAATTACAGGCGAAGCAAAAGAATATCAGTCTTGGGGTCGAGCCTCAAGAAAAAACAGCGCGGTTGATCGAAGCTGACCGGGCGTTGTTGCAGCAGGCTTTATTCAACCTGGTGGAAAACGCGCTCAAATATACGCCCAAGGGCGGCCAGGTCAGGATAAGCCTGAAGGAGCGCCAGCAGGGTCTGCTTTTCGTGGTGCAGGATAATGGCATCGGTATCGCCCCGCTGGATCAGCCTCGCCTGTTTGAAAAGTTCTACCGCGGCCGACAGCGCGAGGCGCGTGCGCAGCGCGGCAGCGGGTTGGGATTGGCGATTGTCCGTTCGATTGCCGAGCGCCACGGAGGGAAGGCCTGGTTGGAGAGCCAGTTGGGGCAGGGCAGCACCTTCTTCCTGCTGATCCCTTATGAGCAAGCGATAGGGAGGAAAATTGCCCTCTCGGGCGGTTCTGAAAAAGAAAAAGCCTCTTGGCGATGACCTACTCTCCCAGGCAGTTACCCACCAAGTACCATCGGCGCTGACGAGCTTAACTTCCGGGTTCGGGATGGGACCGGGTGTACCCTCGTCGCTCAAATCACCAAGAGACTTATTCATAAGTTTGGTTTGAATAGTAACTGTTGATCTCGAAAAGTATCAAGTTCTCCGTACCACGCAGATCAGCCCTCGACCATTAGTACGGCTTAGCTCAACGCATTGCTGCGCTTACACACGCCGCCTATTAAGCAGGTAGTCTACCTGCGGTCTTACTCCCTTAAGGGAATACAGGGATCTAATCTTAGGGCGAGTTTCCCACTTAGATGCTTTCAGCGGTTATCTCTGCCAGACGTAGCTACCCAGCGATGCCGTTGGCACGACAACTGGCACACCAGAGGTCTGTCCACTCCGGTCCTCTCGTACTAGGAGCAGCTCCCTTCAAATCCCTTACGCCCACAGTGGATAGAGACCGACCTGTCTCACGACGGTCTGAACCCAGCTCGCGTACCGCTTTAACGGGCGAACAGCCCGACCCTTGGGACCTTATCCAGCCCCAGGATGCGATGAGCCGACATCGAGGTGCCGAGCGAGATCGTCGATGTGAACTCTTGGATCTCACCAGCCTGTTATCCCCGGGGTAGCTTTTATCCGGTAGCCACGACCTTTCCACTCAGTTTCGTGGGATCACTAAGCCCGTCTTTCGACTCTGCTCGACGCGTTGGTCTTGCAGTCAAGCTCCCTTATGCCTTTACACTCTTTGGGTGGTTTCCATTCACCCTGAGGGAACCTTTGGGCGCCTCCGTTACCTTTTAGGAGGCGACCGCCCCAGTCAAACTGCCCACCTGGCACGGTCCCTCAGCCGGATGACGGTCTGAGGTTAGGGTCTAAGTATAATCAGGGTGGTATTTCACTGACGGCTCCACCGAGGCTAGCGCCCCAGCTTCAAAGCCTCCCACCTATGCTACACAAATCATACCCAAACTCAATGCCAAGATGCAGTAAAGCTCCACGGGGTCTTTTTGTCCTACTGCGGGTAGGCCGCATCTTCACAGCCATTTCAATTTCACCGGGTCCCTCGTTGAGACACTGTTCTAGTTGTTACACCGTTCGTGCGGGTCGGAACTTCACTTTACTCTCGTATTCCTACGAGCGCAGACTATAACTTGATTTCTCCTTTGGTGTACTTTCGGATACCAGATGGATTCATTTCAAATGCTAAACCCAAAATTCGTCTGAACCCTTCCATCTCATGATGAGCGCCTTGATACATCATTTGACATATTTCGGCAAAGAGTTCAAAATCGTGTCGCTTGCTGGAAAGAAGAGGAATTTCCTCGAAATGAGGAATTATCCTTTCAACCAGTTCATCAACACTTCGAACTTCATATTTGATCGTCTTATCAGAACGATCAGGGCGGATTGTTCCACAACCAAAATACTGTTTCAACATCTCAATTACTTGCGCTCGGTCACTGTTCTGGCTAACAGAGAAACTTGGTCGAATCTCCCAGCCGAACTTATGACGTTCGCTTTTGTTTATTGAGACACAAAAACATCCTTCGCCATCAGCATATCCACTCAAATATGATTTGATATCCATAGGCCACCTCAAAAAAACCACCAGCGTATGATGACGAATATAAATTTACCTTGCGGTAGAATTCATCATCTCTCCCTTCGACTAGAAGGGATCAGTCGTTACGGGGTCAATCCTTCGTTATTACTCAGGACGACTTCCCACGGTATTACCCTCTCTTTTACACGATGCCTTGTTACATCGCAACGAGATAGGGCTTCACCGTTATTAGCTGGTTACGGGCAATTTCATTCACCCGACAAGGAATTTCGCTACCTTAGGACCGTTTATTTATGTTACCCGTTTTGCGTGCGGCTTGTTACAAGCCCTTCATATCGCTATGAAGATCGGACTATATCATTTCGAGCAAGAACTTGCGGCTATCTTTCGTTCTTGTCGAACTTAGCGTATAGTCTCTGAGGATTCCCAACAACTTTCGTCAGGCCTTTCCTGCTGATTGTCTGCACTGGTTGCATTGTCACCCTTCGGCTTTCGCTCAGGGTAGCACCAGATACTCAGGGTTTCCAGCATATGGCTAAGTTTATTAGCGTAACTACAACTGTCCTGTTTTTATAGTTACGGCCGCCGTTCACCGGGGCTTCAGTTCAGAGCTTCGACTTGCGCCTAACCCCTCCCTTTAACCTTCCGGCACTGGGCAGGTGTCAGCCCCTATACATCGCCTTACGGCTTTGCAGAGACCTGTGGTTTTGTTAACCAGTCACTAGAACCATTTCACTGCGACCTCCCAACGCTCTGTTTTCACTCACGTC
Source organism: Chloroflexus sp. (assembly GCA_020723995.1). GTDB lineage: Bacteria > Chloroflexota > Anaerolineae > Anaerolineales > Villigracilaceae > CG2-30-58-95. The sequence goes on along the minus strand of DYHT01000013.1, from coordinate 42,961 downwards.
AGGAGGCACCCCTTATCCCGAAGTTACGGGGTTAAATTGCCGAGTTCCTTAACGAGGGTTCTCCCGTTCGCCTTGGTATACTCTACCCATCTACCAGTGTCGGATTGCGGTACGGGCATCTGGAATTCATCGCTTAGAGGCTTTTCTCGGCAGCAAGGCTTAACCACTTCCACCTCAAGGGCACGCCATCACGCTTCAGCTCAGTCTGCGGATTTACCTACAGACCTCAACACCTAGACGTTTAGCACCTGCACAACCAATCACAGGCTGGCCTACCTCGCTGCGTTACCCCATCGCTCCTTCCAGATGGTTCCGGAATGTTGACCGGATGTCCATCGCCTACGCCTTTCGGCCTCGGCTAAGGGCCGACTAACCCGACGCGGAATGACCTGGCGTCGGAAACCTTAGATTTACGGCGAACACGGTTCTCACGTGTTTATTCGCTACTCATGCCTGCATTCTCACTTCCGCCCGCTCCAGCCGTCCTTACAGTCGACCTTCACCGCTGGCGGAACGCTCCCCTACTGCCCTGTCTTGCGACAAGACCCATGGCTTCGGTACCAGACTTAGCCCCGTTAAATTTTCCGCGCAAGGTCACTAGACCAGTGAGCTATTACGCACTCTTTAAAGGGTGGCTGCTTCTAAGCCAACCTCCTGGTTGTTCGAGTAACCTCACCTCGTTTCCCACTTAGTCTGGATTTGAGGACCTTAGCCGATGATCTGGGCTGTTTCCCTTTCGACCCCGAAACTCATCTCCCGGAGTCCGACTGCCATGCTATGGAGTACCGGCATTCGGAGTTTGGTTGAGTTCGGTAAGCGGTAAGCCCCCTAGCTCATCCAGTGCTCTACCTCCGGTACTAAACGCATGACGCTAGCCCTAAAGCTATTTCGGGGAGAACAAGCTATCTCCGAGTTCGATTGGCATATCACCTCTACCCACAGCTCATCCCGTAATTTTGCAACATTAGAAGGTTCGGGCCTCCACGAGCGTTTAGACTCGCTTCACCCTGGCCATGGGTAGCTCACCCGGTTTCGTGTCTAATCCCAGCGACTATACGCCCTATTCAGACTCGCTTTCGCTACGGCTACGGGTGTTACTCCCTTAACCTCGCCACTGAGATTAACTCGCAGGCTCATTCTCCAAGAGGCACGCCGTCAGGCATAGCGCCGCGTACCCGGCTTTCACCGGGACACCGACACGCCATTAGCCCTTCGACTGCTTGTAAGCTTACGGTTTCAGGTTCTATTTCACTCCCCTAACAGGGGGACTTTTCACCTTTCCCTCACGGTACTTGTTCACTATCGGTCGCCAAGTGTATTTAGCCTTGGGGAGTGGACTCCCCAGATTCCTGCCGGATTAGCGTGCCCGGCAGTACTCAGGTATCCAGCGGAAGTCAATCCACTTTCGCATACGGGACTGTTACCCTCTTTGGTAGGCTTTCCCACACCTTTCTGCTAGCAGATTGATTTGTAACTTCCATATGCCGGACCCTACAACCCCAAAGAAGCAAGCCTCTCTGGTTTGGGCTGATTCCCGTTCGCTCGCCACTACTAGGGAAATAATCTCTTTTCCTCTGGGTACTTAGATGTTTCAGTTCCCCAGGTGCCCCTCTTCTGGCCTATGTGTTCAACCAGAAGATGCTGTGGGATCGCCACAGCGGGTTTCCCCATTCGGAAATCCCCGGATCAAAGCCTGTACACGGCTACCCGAGGCTTATCGCAGTGTCCCGCGTCCTTCATCGGCACTTAGCGCCAAGGCATCCACCGTAAGCTCTTAGTAGCTTCTCCACGTGATACGGAGAAATTGATACTTTTCGGCCTACATAAAATATTTATTACTTGCAGTTACTATTCAATTGGTAAGGTGCTGTTTTTGCCAACAACCGGCGACTTTCGCCGTTGACCGGCGAGCGATGCCCTTCACTTGCGTCAAGAGCATCGATTGCCCGTCAACATTCTGATTTTATACACAATGCGACCCGGCTCATCGCCGGGCCGCATAACTCTCCCACGCGATAGAAGCCAACCGATATTAATTCAGTTCCAAGATCGCTAACTTCAAACCGGTCGCTATCCTTTCTCGTATTCGTAACTCAGGTGGAGATGACGGGATTCGAACCCGTGGCCTTCGCCTTGCAAAGGCGTTGCTCTCCCGCTGAGCTACATCCCCGGTTAGTCACATAGCCTCTGGTCTGCTAGTCACATGCTCAATCAGACTATTCGACTAAATGACCATCTGACCACCCGACTAAGCCAGTGGGCCTGACTGGACTCGAACCAGTGACCCCAGTCTTATCAGGACTGTGCTCTAACCAACTGAGCTACAGGCCCGCCTAGGAGAGGCCTCAACAACTGAGGAGTGATAGGAAGTTTCTCTTCCCCACCGACTCTCGCCACCGCGGCGAGAGATTTGGAAGTAGAGCGCTGGTCTGCCTGAAAAGGCTGGACCTTTGCTCGGTACTCGAGAAAGGAGGTGATCCAGGCGCACTTTCCAGTACGCCTACCTTGTTACGACTTCGTCCCAGTCACCGACCCCACCTTCGACAGCGCCTTCCTTGCGGTTAGGCTACTGGCTTCAGGTGTTGCCAGCTCCCATGACGTGACGGGCGGTGTGTACAATTCCCGGGAACGTATTCAACGCACTATAGCTGACGCGCGTTTACTAGCAACTCCGACTTCACGCAGGCGAGTTTCAGCCTACGATCTGAACTGAGGCCGGCTTTGAGGATTGGCTCTACCTCGCGGCTTAGCGACCCATTGTACCGGCCATTGTAGCGTGTGTGTAGCCCCGGATATAAAGGCCATGCTGACTTGACGTCATCCCCACCTTCCTCCGGATTGATACCGGCGGTCTCGTATGACACATGTAACATACGACGAGGGTTGCGCTCGTTAGCGGACTTAACCGAACATCTCACGACACGAGCTGACGACAGCCATGCAACACCTGTTCAGGCTCCCCGAAGGGTCGTTCTGCTTTCGCTTCACTACCACCTGTATGTCAAACCCGGGTAAGGTTCTTCGTGTAGCATCGAATTAAACCACACGCTCCGCTGCTTGTGCGGGAACCCGTCAATTCCTTTGAGTTTTAACCTTGCGGCCGTAGTCCCCAGGCGGTGAACTTATCGCGTTAGCTTCGGCACCGACGGCTTTGAACCCGCCGACGCCAAGTTCACATCGTTTACAGCTAGGACTACCGGGGTCTCTAATCCCGTTTGCTACCCTAGCTTTCGCGTCTGAGCGTCAGAAACGGTCCAGAAGGTCGCTTTCGCCACTGGTGTTCCTCCCGATATCTACGCATTTCACCACTACACCGGGAATTCCACCTTCCTCTACCGCTCTCTAGTCTGGTAGTATTGAACGACCTCTCCCAGTTGAGCCAGGAGCTTTCACATCCAACTTACCAAACCGCCTGCACGCGCTTTACGCCCAGTAAATCCGGATAACGCTTGCCTCCTACGTTTTACCGCGGCTGCTGGCACGTAGTTAGCCGAGACTTATTCCTGGGATACTGTCCTTGCTCATCTCCCAGAAAAGTGCTTTACGACCCGAAGGCCTTCATCGCACACGCGGCGTTGCTGGGTCAGGCTTTCGCCCATTGCCCAATATTCCCTACTGCTGCCACCCGTAGGTGTTTGGCCCGTGTTTCAGTGCCAATGTGGGGGACCACCCTCTCAGGTCCCCTACCCGTCGAAGCCTTGGTAGGCCGTTACCCTACCAACTAGCTGATGGGACGCAGGCCCCTCCCGAAGTGCATTGCTGCTTTAGTCATCGAGTCTCTAACCTCCATGACCACATGGGGTATTAGCAGTCCTTTCGAACTGTTATCCCCCTCTTCGGGGCAGGTCACCAACGCGTTACGCACCCGTTCGCCACTAAGACTAAGTATTGCTACAAAGTCTCCGTTCGACTTGCATGTATTAAGCACGCCGCCAGCGTTCATCCTGAGCCAGGATCAAACTCTCCGCAAAAATTCACTTCTTACGAAGTGTGAGTTACGAATTTATAACGACAGGGTTGATTTACTTCCTATCACTCTTCAGTTGTTAAGGTCCTGATAACTAAGCGGGCTGTATTCTACCCGCATGGAGAACGTCTGTCAAGGCTTAGACAGACAAAAATTCCGATGTTTCTCTTTCAACATCGGCTCGCCAGACTGCAAAACTTTGTGCCTTGTGTCTCTGGCGTAAGACGAGTTCTTCAGTTGTCAACGATCTGTCCGCAAGGACGAGATCTGAGTGAAGTGATTATCTGCTCCTATTATACATGTCTGAGGATAATTGTCAAGACGTACACGTCAGCAATTCTAATATTGCCGTGCTCGCTGCATCCAGAATAGCCTTAATCGCCGAGCTTTCCAGCCTCCCGCTCCAAAGTATTCCAGGAATACCACCAATCGCCTGACGCGCAATATGTAAAACAACTCTGAATCATTCCACACAACCTCATATCGGATTACAATCTCAGTATACACAAGATCGCCTCGTTTTGTACCCCCACCTTCAAAGGAGTTGGCCAATGTTCCTCGATACTTCACCTCTACTCAGCGCAAGCCTGACGGCCATTCGCAGTCAGTTTCCAGCCCTCAACCGCCGGGTGGTTTTCTTCGATAACCCCGGCGGCACTCAGATCGCAAGACAATCCCTCGAGCGGGTCAACAGGTATTTGTTGGAATGCAACGCCAACCACGAGGGCGCCTTTGCCACCAGCATCGCTACCGATGCCGTTTTGGACGAAGCACATCGCGCCATGGCAGATTTCTACAATGCAGCCAGCCCCGAGGAGATCATCTTCGGAGCAAACATGACCACGCTGACTTTGCACATCAGCCGCTCTATCTCGCGGGACTGGAACGCTGGTGATGAAATTGTCCTGACCCGGCTCGACCATGATGCCAACGTCACGCCGTGGGTGCTGGCGGCGCAGGATCGAGGCTGCAATGTCATTTGGGTGGACTTCCATCCCGAAGACGGTACGCTGAACATGGAAGAGATGCAGGCTGCGCTGGAACGCAAGCCGCGCCTGGTCGCGGTCGGTTATGCTTCCAACTCGCTTGGCACAATCAACCCGGTTGCCAGGATCGTAAAGATGGCTCATGAGGCCGGCTCGCTGGTCTATATTGATGCCGTGCAGTATGCCCCTCATGCCCCGATTGACGTTCAAAAACTGGGTTGTGACTTTCTTGTATCCTCCAGCTATAAATTTTTCGGACCCCACCAGGGCATCCTTTACGGACGGCGCGAGCTTCTGGAAGATCTGTTTGCATATAAAGTCCGCCCGGCGACCAATCGCCTGCCCGGCAAATTCGAGACCGGCACGCAAAACCATGAGGGGATTGCCGGCGTGCTGGGTGCAATCGAGTATTTTGAATGGATTGGGCGGGAATTTGGCAGCGAGCATATCGAGGGGTTGGCAGAAAAAGGTTATCAGGGCCGCCGCATGGAATTGAAAAAAGCGATGACGGTCATCCGCGCCTATGAATTCGAACTCAGCCGCGCCATGCTCTCGGCTTTACAGTCTATTCCTGACCTGACCGTATATGGCCCGACCGATATTCGCCGGCTGGAACAACGCGTTGCGACCTTCTCTTTTTGTCTAAGAGGCCTGCACCCTCGCCAGGTCGCGGAAAAGTTAGCCCGCGAAGGAATCTATGTTTGGGACGGGAACTACTACGCTATTGGCGTTACCGAGCGGCTTGGGCTGGAAAATAGCGGCGGTATGGTGCGCGTTGGCGCAGCACACTACAACACGTTGGAAGAAGTAGATGGTTTGCGAGAGGCACTAATGAAAATTTACGAGGAATATTAAACTTCACATTTCCCAAAACCTATTGAGAGACTACCAATTTAAAAGACAAACGCCTGGGTGAGGGGGGCACCCAAACGTTTGCCGCCATTATGATACAACAATTGCCAGGAAATTACAAGGTGGATTCCTTAAAATTTCGTTATAGTTTTATAAAGGGGCAGTGCCCCAGGCAGGAATTGAACCCACATCAGAGCCTTAGGAGTGCCCTGTTCTGTCCGTTGAACTACTGGGGCGAAGGCCAAAATTATATCACAACCGCCGGAGGATTTCCTTCACAAATCCCGGCCCGGCATAAACCAGCCCGAATAGAAATGCACCAGCGCCGCTCCCATATCGAGGCGGCGTTTGGCATCTACGGGACACATGACTCCGCCCGTGCTGATAATGGGGATCTTCCCCCCAGCGCGCTTGACAATCCCGCGCGGCACCGCCTCGCTCTGACCCTTGAGTGGCTCGCCGCTTAATCCGCCGATTCTTCCCGAAACTTTGACCGCAGTCCTGCGCGGGCGAGGGTCGAGTTCGTGGCGATGACGCCGTCCATACCATTTTCCAAGATGACAGGGTTCGCCCATCCGCACCAGCGTGCCACGATAGGATTCGCCGTCAATCGTGGCCAGCACCGGGACGCGCTTTTTGCCAAAAGCCTGTTCCACGTCGAAGGGGATGCGCACGAATGCCACGCCCCCGACATGCAACTGACCGAAGGTCTCATCCATGGAATAGATAACAGGAGACCTGCGGTCAAAATCCGGGCGGGGTCAGGAGACCCTCGCCCAGCAAGGCCGCGGGCGGACTTCGGTGAGGGCAAGTGTTCTGGCGCAGCCAAGTATCTGAACCAAAATTCACTGTATGTGTGTTGCCAAAAGGCACACAAAAGGCTATACTATGGACATGAAATTCTTTATCTGGAGCGAAGAAAAGAATGACCAGTTGAAACAGGAGAGAGAGATATCCTTCGAGGAAATCGTCTTCTGTATCGAAACCGGTTGTCTGTTGGATGTGTTGGAACATCCAAACCAGGAGAAATATAAAGGCCAGAGAATCTTTGTTATCAACGTGGAAGGCTATGCTTATCTTGTACCTTTTATCGAAACAGAGACGGAAATCTTTTTGAAAACGATCATTCCCAGCCGCAAGGCGACGCGTAAGTATTTGAAAGGTAACTGATATGAGCGACCTTAAATTTGACCAGGAAGAGATTGCTCTCCTTGCCTCGTATGAGGCCGACGAGTGGAAAGCGGTCAGGGATGCTACCGCAGAAAAAGACCGCTACCGCACCTATGCCAGCGCGACATACCGCAAAGGCAAGCGCGTCAATATCCGGATTTCCGAGAAGGATCTGGCCGGGATCCAGAAGCGCGCCGTCCGTGACGGAATCCCTTACCAGACATTGATCTCAAGCATCCTGCACAAATATGTCAGCGGACTTCTCGTCGAGAAGTAACCAGTCTCCTGCCGAAGTGGCGGAATGGCAGACGCACCGCGCTGAGAGTGCGGCGGGCAACTCCCGTGTGGGTTCGACTCCCACCTTCGGCGCCTGAGAACTTGGCGGCGGCGCCTGACCTCGTCAGGTTTTTCATTTGCGCGCCAATTTTTGGCGATTATCATCTAACCTTTGGCGCATCTTGATATAATAAGTCCGAATTTATCCAAAGGAGAGCAGGCAATGTCCTACAAGCAGGTCAAAGTCCCCGCGGACGGGGAGAAAATTATTATTGAAGGTGGCAGCTTACAGGTTCCCGATAACCCGATCATCCCCTTCGTCGAAGGCGACGGCACCGGTCGCGATATCTGGCACGCCTCGGTACGCGTCTTTGACGCGGCCGTCCAGAAAGCCTACGGCGGGAAGCGCAAAATCCACTGGATGGAAGTCTACGCCGGCGAGAAGTCGTTCAAGTTGTTCAGCACGTGGCTGCCCGATGAAACCGTCGAAGCCTTCAGCGAGTTCCTGGTGGGCATCAAAGGCCCTCTGACAACGCCCATCGGCAGGGGTATTCGTTCGCTCAATGTAGCCCTGCGCAAACTGCTCGACCTGTACGTTTGCCAGCGGCCGGTGCGCTATTACAACGGTGTGCCCTCGCCGGTGAAACACCCCGAGTACGTGGATATGGTCATCTTCCGCGAGAATACCGAGGATATTTACACGGGCATCGAGTTCCAGTTCGGTACGGACGATAACAAGAAGTTCAAGCATTTGTTCAAGGAAGCCTTCCCGAAGGAATACGCCAAGATGCGCTTCCCAGATACGGCGGGCATCGGCATCAAGCCCGTTTCGGTCGAGGGGAGCGAGAGGCTGGTGCGCGCCGCGATCAAGTGGGCGCTGGAGAACAAGCGCAAGAGCGTGAACTTCGTCCACAAGGGCAACATCATGAAGTTCACCGAAGGCGCGTTCAAGGATTGGGGTTACGCCCTGGCGAAGCGCGAGTTCCGCGAAGCCATCGTCACCGAGCGCGAGACCTGGATCCTGGGCAACAAAGAATCCAGGCCGGACCTGACCATCGAGGAAAACGCCCGGATGATTGACCCCGGCTTCGAGATGATGTCGCCCGACCAGCAGAACGAAATTCAGCGCGAGGTCGAAGAAACGCTGAAACTGTGGGACACGCACGGCGGCGGCAAGTGGAAGTCGAAACTGCTCATCAAGGATTCCATCGCAGACGTGAGCTTGCAATTTACGCTCATCCGTCCGCGCGACTACGACGTGATCGCCACCCTGAACCTGAACGGCGACTATCTCTCAGACGCACTGGCGGCGCAGGTGGGCGGGATCGGCATCGCGCCCGGCGCGAACATCAACTACGAGACCGGTCACGCCATCTTCGAGGCCACGCACGGCACCGCGCCCAAGTACGCCGACCTGGACAAGGTCAATCCCGGCTCGGTCATCCTTTCCGGCGAGATGATGCTGCGCTACATGTGTTGGAACGAGGCCGCCGATTTGATCGTCAAGGGCATGGAAGGCGCCGTCGCCGCGAAAACCGTGACTTACGACTTCGCCCGCCTGATGGACGGCGCCAGCGAGGTCAAGTGCTCGGAGTTTGGAGATGCGATTATCAAGCACATGAACTAAATTTGTAGATCAGGAAAAGGTAGTGATGACTTCAGTCGTTCGGCTATAAAGCGACTCAAGTCGCCACTACGAAGCCTTTTCGTGAAGTACTGAGCATTGGAGGATTCCTATGGATCCACTTATCCTTTCACAATGGCAATTCGCCATCACAACTGTCTATCACTTCTTCTTCGTCCCGTTGACGCTTGGGCTGGGTTGGTATGTCGCCATTCTGGAGACGATCTACGTCCGCACTGGAGATGAAACCTACAAACGCATGGCGAAATTCTGGGGGAAACTGTTTCTGATCAACTTCGCCATGGGCGTGGTAACTGGCATCGTCCAGGAGTTCCAGTTTGGCATGAACTGGTCGGAGTATTCCCGCTTCGTCGGCGACATCTTCGGCGCGCCGCTGGCGATTGAGGCGCTGATGGCCTTTTTCTTGGAATCAACCTTCCTGGGCATCTGGATCTTTGGCTGGGATCGAATCTCGAAGAAATTGCACGCTGCCACGATCTGGCTGGTCGCCATTGGGTCGAACTTATCTGCGCTGTGGATCCTGATTGCCAATGGCTGGATGCAGCACCCGGTTGGCTTCGTGCTCGACAACGGTCGCGCGGAAATGGTGGATTTCGGCGCGTTGATACTCAACCCGAGAGCCTGGTTCTTCTTCTGGCATACCATTTCCTCAGGTTTCGCCACGGCGGCATTCTTCGTGCTGGGCATCAGCGCCTATCATCTCGCTCGCAAACAGAATGTCGAGATATTCAAAATATCCTTCCGGTTGGCAGCCATCATCGGCATCATTGCCGTTGTAATGGTCGGGCTGTCAGGTCACGCGCAAGGCATCCAGTTGCGCGAAGTCCAGCCGATGGCCGCGGCCGCTTCCGAAGCGCTCTGGGAGACATCCGACCCGGCCCCGTTCTCGGTGGTAGCCATCTTTGACTCAACTGGCAAGCACGAGGTCTGGAGCCTGCAAGTACCGAAGGCGCTCAGTCTATTGTATTACCTGAAGTTGGAGGGCGAAGTTCAGGGCCTCAACGATCTACAGGCGGAATACACGGCTATGTACGGGCCGGGAGATTACGTTCCGCTGGTGGCGCTTACCTACTGGATGTTCCGTATCATGGTCGGCGTAGGCCTGCTCATGATTGCCCTGGCTGCCTACGCGCTGTACCTGCCGCTGAGGAAATGGCCTGAAAAGTGGATGCGCCCGCTCAAGTTGCTGGTCTGGGCCATTGCGCTGCCCTACATTGCCAACTCATCCGGCTGGATCCTGACCGAAACTGCCCGCCAGCCGTGGATTGTACACGGGCTGCTCGAGACCGAGAACGCTGTGTCACCCAACCTGAGCGCGGGCATGGTATTGTTCAGTCTGATCGGCTTCGCACTGATTTACGCCATCTTGATGGTCGCGGATGTCTATTTGCTGGTCAAATTTGCCAAGGCGGGTATATCTGCAACAGACAACGATTCCGCAGCCCCATCCTTCGACAGAATTCAAGATTAGCACAGGAGGCAAGTTATGGACCTTAACATCCTCTGGTTTATCCTGATCGCTGTCCTTTATGTCGGATTCTTCTTCCTGGAGGGTTTCGACTTTGGAGTCGGAATGTTGCTGCCCTTCCTGGGCAAGAATGACACCGAGCGCCGGGTAATCATCAACACGATTGGCCCGCACTGGGACGGCAATGAAGTCTGGCTGCTGACTGCTGGAGGCGCGACTTTTGCAGCCTTTCCACACTGGTATGCGACCATGTTCAGCGGCTTTTATCCGGCCTTCTTCCTGCTCCTGTTGGCTCTGATCGTGCGCGGCGTGTCTTTTGAATTTCGCAGCAAGGATGCCAACCCGCAGTGGCGCAGCCTGTGGGATTGGGCCGCGTTTACGGGCAGCCTGCTCTCGGCCCTGCTTCTGGGCGTCACCTTTGCCAACCTGGCAAAAGGCGTGCCAATTGATGCCAGCATGACATATACTGGCACCCTTTGGACACTGCTCAACCCCTATGGCCTGATTGGGGGACTCGCCACCCTCGCAGGTTTTGCTTTCTACGGAGCCATCTTCTTAAGCCTGAAGACCACTGGCGAATTGATGCACCGCGCTCAGGCCGCCGCTCGCAAATTGTGGCTGCCGGCAGTAATTATCCACGCTGCCTTGCTTGTCGCTACATTCTTCTACACCGACATCCTGACTCATGCGGGAATTACCTTGAGCGTCTTTCCTTTCGTCTCCTTCATCGCGCTCCTGTTGGTTGGCTATGTCATCCATCGCAAGCGGAACGGCTGGGCCTTTGGCCTGATGGGCAGCCATATCGCCCTGACGCTGGTATCCTGTTTCTTGATCATGTTCCCGCGAGTGATGATCTCCACCCTTGACCCGGCTTTCAGCCTGACAATTTACAACGCCTCATCCTCGCCGTATACTCTGAAAGTAATGTCCATCGTGGCGCTGGTTTTTGTCCCGATTGTGTTGGCTTACCAGGGTTGGTCGTACTGGATCTTCCGCAAGCGGATCGAAGCCAAGCCCAAAGAATTGACGTACTGATGTCGGCCTCTTTTGAAATAGTTTCTTACTTACGGCGTCGGCGTCACTGTGGTGGGCATCAGCGCCTGAGCCTCAGCCGCCGTATTCGGCATCCCGGCCATAATCCAGCGCGTCAGCATGTCAATATATTCAGGCTTGAGCAGTTTCGATGGCGGCATTTGATGAATCATCACATCGCCGGTTTTCGGGTCCGGGATTTCAGTGCCGTTGAGCACCTGGATCGTGATGCTGTTCAGGTCACCGGCAACCATCACCGGTGTATTGTCGCCTGTGTTGAGCATATCCTCGTAAGTGCCCATGAGATAGTTGTTGTTTTCCTTGCCAGCGCGATGGCAGGAGAGGCAGTAGCGTTTGACCAGCGGCTGGATGTGAATTTCATAGGAGGGCACTTCGCCCGCTGCCAGCACCGGGATACCGGGCAGCGCGGCTTCGGCGGGCAGTTCGGCGCGGTCATCCCAAGTATAACGCATGAAGGTCGCGATATAGTCAATTTCAGAAGGTGAGAGTGCGCCGCCGTAGGATTTGCCAAAGGGCGGCATGGCCGGGGCGGAAACCTGCTGGCCGTAAGCAATCACGTTGGCAAGCGATTCGTCGGTGTAGGTGTACATCACATCGCTGGAGTTGAGTGGGTCGAGGATGACGCCTTCAAAGCCCTCCACACCTTTAACTTCGCCGCCTTCGCCTTCTGCGCCGTGACACTCGACGCACTGCACCGAGTATAGATCCTGGCCGAGCACCATTTTCTCGGCGAGGCTGCCGGCCACTTCAACTTCGGCCTGCGGCGGCGTGGTGGCGAAGGCGACAATCGTCAGCCCCACGATACCGGTCACGACAAGTCCCATCACCGTCAGGCCAAACTTGCGGCGCGAGTAATGGCGCCGGGGATTTTTATCCAGCAGCGGCAACAACAGCAGGGCAAGCACGGCCAGGCCGGGGATGACCGCCGTCCCGACCCATTCCACGCGGCCGGGGAAGTACTTGAGCATCTGGAACAGGAACATGAAGTACCATTCCGGACGCGGGATGTAGGCGGTGTCGTTCGGGTCGGCTTTGGGTTCACCCGGCACGCCGATGAAGGTCGCCATCAAGAGCAGGACGATGAAGATGGCGAATGAGACCAGCAGGTCTTTGTAGATGCTGTCTGGCCAGAAGCGTTCGCCCTTTTGCAGGGCAATCTTGTATTTTTCGAGAATACTCTTCTTGTGTTCTTCGTTCATGGCGCGCTCCTTCAGTCATCCTTACCTGGGAATTCGGATTCACCGTGTTTGATGATGAGATAGAGATGGACGCCAATCAATCCGGCCATCGCGGCGGGGAATATCCAGATGTGGGCGGCGAAGAACCGGCTAAGGGTCAGCGCGCTCAGTTCCGCGCCGCCGCGCAGGACTCGTTCGATGAACGCGCCAATCCACGGCACAGTTCCGGCGATGGAGGTGCCGACCGTCGTCGCCCAGTAGGCTTTCTGATTCCAGGGCAGCAGGTAGCCGGTAAAACCCATGCCGAGCGTCAGCAGCAGCAGACCGACACCAATCATCCAGGTCAGTTCGCGCGGGTACTTATAGGAGGCAGTCACGAAGACGCGCAGCATGTGGACAAAGACCACAATGACCATGAGACTCGCGCCCCAGTGATGGATGCCACGCATCAGCCAGCCGAAGGCTACGCCATTCATGATGTAAGTGATGCTGTCGTAGGCATGGTCGGGTGAGGGCGTGTAATAGACGCTCAAGAAAATACCGGTCACGCCCTGCAAAATAAAGAGGAACAAGCTGGCAGAGCCTAGTGTGTTCCACCAGTTACCCTTCGGTTCGGGGCGGTCGAGAGTGGCTTTATACAGGTCGTTGAGACCCAGACGTTCATCCAGCCAGGCGTAGATTTTTTGCCACATAATCAACCTTCCACAAAGTGCAGATATAGAGTGCCTTCCTCGACCTTCAGCTGCTCGCCCTCATACCTGTCCAGCGGACGGGGCGGCGGGCCGCCAAGCACCTCGCCATTGAGTCCGAAGGCCGCGTCGTGGCAGGGGCAAATATATTCCTGCCGCTCCTCAAGCCAGTTGACGCGGCACGAGAGGTGCGTGCATTTGTTCGAAAGGACCAGCGCCTCGCTATCTGATTTCTTGATGACGAACACGCCGTAACTATTGACGGTTTTCTCCCAACCGTTGATTTTGCTGCGGGTGAAAGTGACCAGCGCAGGCTTGCCGGCCTCGAACTTTTCCAGCGGCCCGAGCGGAATCCAGGCGTCTTTCCCGCTCGCTTTCAGCGCCGGGTCAATCAGATAGCCGATGGCTGGCAATCCGATAACCGCGCCCATGATGCTGCCCAACGCCGCCGTCGTCAACTTGACAAAGTCGCGGCGGCTGATATGATGGGAACCTGCCATGCGTACCTCCTGATGCGGGATTTTGTCGTAAAATATTGAGTGCCAGTGTCTGAATTTTACCGTAAAAAGCGATTCAAGTACTTATCCACGAAGTACACGAAGGCCTTAGAAGAAAGGATTTTCCTAGTGTTTCTTCGTGAACTTCGTGGATTCCCAGTTCTTTTAGTAGACTGATATGATTATAAGGACGATTTGCCCTTCCCCAAGAGGATGTCTGGAATGAATAATCCATGAGTATTGTCACTATTCCCTGACGACTTGCAAAGGGATAATAGTAAAGTGGCTTTCAAGCAGCAACCAAAGGGCGACATAAATGTCGCGCTACTAAAGACTATCTTAAGAATCAGCGGAGATGGTTCCCATGTCGTCGAATTGCCGGGCATGGGATCCCGACCAACCTTTTTTGAGATAGTTGCTAAATCTTGGCAGTTGGCGTAGTTTTCAATGAGTAATACTGTAACCAAGGAGGCGTAAATGGGCCTAAAAAGGAATGTCGGCCTGATCGAAGGCCTGCGATACCAAGGTAAAGGGCCGATGTTAACCTATATCCTGCATAGAATTGGCGGACTGGCTATTGTCATCTTCGTAGCAGTGCATATCCTATCCTCGTATTTCGGCGGGCAAACCGGGATTTTTCTCAACGCCGTTTACGAACACTGGATATTCCAGATTTTTATCTTCTTCTGCGCCCTGTTCCACGCCATCAATGGGCTGCGCATCGTTATTCTCGACCTGTGGCCGAAATTGATCGAGCACCAGCGCGAAGCCATTTGGGTGGAATGGGCCGTCTTTCTGCCCATCTACAGCATCGCCGTGTTCGTCATCGTCCGCACGGCGCTGGGAGGCTAGGAGGCGACCATGAAACCACGAACTGTATCCATGTACCGGCGCGGCTTCGATTTCGAAACGACCATGTGGCTCTTTACACGCCTCTCAGCCCTGATAATGTACCTGTTAGCACTCATTGGCATTGTCGGCGCGTTCATCATGGGCGCCCGCACCCAGATGAATCTGGCAGACATAATCCGCTGGACATTCATGCCCAACCCCAGCCACGTCCTGAATACCAACGTTCCTGACCTGGCACCCTGGAGCACGGTTTTTTGGAAACTGATGGGCAGTGCGTTTGTCTTTTTTGCCGCGGCGCATGGCCTGCATGGCCTGCTCAGCGTAATCGAAGATTATCTATCCCATCCCGGGATACGCCTGGCGCTGCGCATCCTGGGCGTTGTAATCTTGCTGCTCATGAGCGGCATCGGCATCTACATGATCTGGACCTCTTAGGAGCGGCGGCATGAAAACACATCAATTTGAAGTCATCGTCGTCGGGGCGGGCGGAGCGGGCCTGATGGCCGGATTGTACGCCTCCAAAACCGCCAAGACAGCCGTCATCAGCAAACTCTACCCGACCCGCTCGCACACCGGCACGGCGCAGGGCGGCATCGGCGCGGCGCTGGCCAGCGAAGAAGAAGACCATCCCGAATGGCACACCTTTGACTCGGTCAAAGGTTCCGATTACCTCGGCGACCAGGATGCCATCGAGTTCATGTGCGAAGAGGCGATTCCCGCCATTTACGAACTGGAACACATGGGCCTGCCCTTCGACCGCACACCGGACGGCAAAATCTCGCAGCGTCCATTTGGCGGGCATACCAACAACATCACCGGCAAACCGGTGCGGCGCGCCTGTCACGCCGCCGACCGCACCGGCCACATGATTTTGCAGACGCTCTACCAGCAGTGCATCAAAAACAACGTCACTTTCTATGACGAATTTCAGGTGGTGGACCTGCTGATGGTCAACCCCCAAACTACGGGGGTTAGCGGCGCGACGGCGGGGGTTGTGGCGATCGAACTCGCCTCCGGTGAGATGCACGTATTTCACGCCAAAGCGGTCATCTTCGCCACCGGCGGGCACGGGCGCATCTGGGAAATCACCTCCAACGCCTACTCGTTCACCGGCGACGGCCCGGCCATCACCATGCGGCGCGGCCTGCCGCTGGAAGATATGGAATTTTTCCAGTTCCACCCTACCGGCATTTACAAACTCGGCATCCTCATCACCGAGGGCGTGCGCGGTGAGGGCGGTATTTTGATAAACGGCCAGGGCGAACGTTTCATGGAAAAATACGCCCCGACAGTGAAAGACCTGGCCTCCCGCGATGTCATCTCCCGCGCTATTTATCTGGAAATTCGTGAAGGGCGCGGCGTCAACGGCCAGAACTACGTCTATCTCGACGTGCGCCCGGAAAGCGTCAACAAATACGCCGCGCTGGACGGGCGCAAGAATCTCGACGGCACACCCTTCGTCGTCACCGGCGAGCAAATCCTGGCGAAACTGCCCGATATCGTGGACTTCTGCCGCGTCTACCTCGGCGTGGACCCGCTCACGCAGCCGATGCCCATCCAGCCGACGGCGCACTACGCCATGGGCGGCATCCCGACCAACATGTACGGCGAAGCCATCAAAGACGAGAAGAACAGCCTCGTCCCCGGCCTGTACGCGGCGGGCGAGGTGGCCTGCGTCTCGGTTCACGGCGCGAACCGGCTGGGCACCAACTCGCTGGTGGACCTGGTCGTCTTCGGCAAGTACGCCGGCCTGCGCGCCGCCGAGTTCGCCAAAGGCGCGTCCTACCAGCCGCTGCCCCCTGATCCGGCCGAATTTGCCCACGCCCAATTTGACCAATTCCTGACCTCCGACGGCACGGAAAACGCCTTCGACATTGCCCGCGAGATGAAGAAGGTGATGTTCGACGATATGGGCATCTTCCGCTCTGGGAAAGGGATGCAGAACGCGCTGAAAAAAGTCCGCGAGTTACAGGCACGCTTCAAGCATGTGCGCGTGGCGGATAGCGGCAAAATCTTCAACATGGAACTGATCAACGCCTGGGAGCTGGGCAACCTGCTCGACCTGGCGGAGGTCACCACCGTCTCGGCCATTGCCCGCACCGAAAGCCGCGGCGGCCATTCGCGCGAGGATTATCCCGACCGCGACGACAAGAAATGGCTCAAGCATACGATGGCCTACTTGCGCCCGAATGGCAAAATTGACCTGAAATACAAACCGGTCGTCATCACCAAATACGAGCCGAAGGTCAGGACTTACTAACAAGTCGTTGCGAGGAGGCCGAAGGCCGACGAAGCAACCCCCTCGCAAGCCAGGAGATTGCTTCGCCGCCAGAGCATGCCCTGCCTGCCCTGGCGGGCTAGGCCAGGGAGCGAAGCGAATGGGTACGGCGGCTCGCAATGACATTGAGAGGAAGGTTACGATGCAAGTAACAATCAAAGTCTTCCGCTACAACCCTGAAAAGGACAAGAAGCCCGGTTACAAGACCTACAAACTGGACGCCATCGAGACCGACCGCGTGCTGGACCTGCTCGAAAAGGTCAAGGGCTATCAAGATGGCACGCTCTCCTTCCGCCGTTCGTGCGCGCACGGTATCTGCGGTTCGGACGCGATGCGCATCAACGGCTTCAACCGCCTGGCCTGCAAGACCCTTGTCCGTGATACCGGCGCAAAAATCACCGTCGAACCGATTCTCGGTCTGAAAGTCATCAAAGACCTGATCGTGGACATGGAACCGTTCTTCGAGAATTTTCGCTCGGTGATGCCGTATTTCGTCAACGACGAACCCGAACCGGCGCAGGAACGCTACCAGAGTCCCGCAGAGCGCGAGCGATTCGACGATACCACCAAGTGCATCCTGTGCGCCTGCTGCACCACCTCATATCCCTCCTTCTGGGCCAATGACAAATATCTTGGCCCGGCGGCAATTGTCACCGCCCACCGTTTCATCTTTGACAGCCGCGACCGCGCGGCCGCGGAACGCTTGAAGATTTTAAACGATGTCTTCGGTATCCACCGCTGCCACACCATCTTCAACTGCACGCTGGCCTGTCCGCGCGAGATACAGGTCACGAAGGCGATTGGCGAGGTGAAGATGGCGCTGGTGACGGGCAAATTGGATTAAATTATCTCGATGGACAAATAGAAATCCCCGCTGCATGCAACGGCGGGGATTTTGTATTTCTGGGATTGGCAAAATCTAAATGGCTAAATCGAATGGCAGGTCGCTGATATCGCGCAGTCGCTGCCCCTCAATCATGGAAGCCAGCATATCCATTTGATCTTCGTTGCCGGTTTTCTGAATTGCCGCTCTCAGTTCCGGCAAGGCAAAGTGATAAACGCAGTCTATGTCACCGGTTCCAAGCGCCAAAGTTGCAATTCTTGTTAGGAAGGGGTTCCGCCGTCACAGCAACTACATGCGGTAGATTCCCCTTGCGATTTCTAATCAAGTTCAGCGCTTCCGTCCGCGCATTTTGAGACCGGTCGCTCCTCAAAGTCCATTTACAAGAAATACTCGCATGTAAGAGCATTGTCCCCTGATTCTTTTCCCGTAAAGGTGTCAGCGCGGCGATTTGCCCTTCCAGAATCTTGGTTCTTTTGTTGATTTCCTCATCCGGAACCGGGTATCTTCCCACAACGATATCAGGTTTGACAATGTAACCTACTCCCAATACAGATACCAAAGTTCTGTCCGATTTGACCTTCTTATCCAATTCAGCCAAATGCTCATATTGGGCAAATCCGGAAATGGACAATTTATCAGTAGAATAGTACCACCGTCCAGGACGCAAATGCGCCAAAAGCGAGAAAGCATCTTCGAGGAAATCTTTGGTTGCATCCTCAAAAACATTGTCAATGGTCTGCTCTTTGAGTTCATCGTAATTGGGGGAATAGCCCAACTCGCGAGCAATGCTCCAGGCAATTTCTATGCTCGACCGGTTGTCTCCATCGGCAAAGTTCGGGTATTCCCCCTTGGTTCCTTTTTTGATCCTGATAGCCTTCTCGCAAACTACCCGGTGATAAGCGCTTCGCACTTTGGATATGGTCATGACTCCTCCCGAATTATTGCGGCTTATAAAAGCCTATCACAAATTCCTGGTGCATTCGTTGCTGGATTTGTGAGTTGTTATCTATCTTTGCGCCGGCTGGTAGCATACGTTTATTTCTATCTAGGTTACGAATACCAATTTTTGGCACTTCAAAGCCAAGATTTTGGCCGATTTCAGCGAGACAGTTTTGAGTTTCAGTATCAACACCGCGAATGACCGAACTGCCAACGACAACAATGGCTGCTTTTCCAGGCTTGAGTACCCGGTACATCTCTTTTAGAACACGTGTCATTTCGGAATAATATCGGCGGACAACGTCGCTTTTTTTCTTGTCCTCTTGCGCCAGTTTTGCAAGCAGAGTCTCAGTGAACGCCGGCATTTTTTCAAATTTCACGTTGCCAATCGCCTCTGAACCGATGTATTCTTTTCGCTTTTCTCCCAAGTAGTCAATCGCAAAACCCATCCAGACTAAAGAAAACTTGTGTGCGCGCATATAGTCAATGGCATTCGACGCATACGGCGGAGAAGTGACGATCAAATCTATGGAGCTGTTAGGAACAGGAAGGTATTCTGCATTGCCTGGGAGAATTTTAGCAGAAATGCCCTTCGGCGCGGAAATGATCAAGCCATCCAAATTGATTTTTAGGCGTTTCTCGAACTCGTCAAAAGACGAACGGAGTACTTTTGTCAAGAAGGCCGAACGCCCATTTTCGGCTCTTTCGCCGGTAATAATGTCCCCTGACCTGCTCACAACAAGTTTAGCCTTGTGCGGGCGCGTATGCGCCAAATCCAGAGCCAGAGATACGCCGCCTGACTTAGTGATAATGGTTGCTGAAAAAACCAACTCAAAAAAGGCACGCAAATCGGGCTGGTGGATTGCCTCAATTTGCAAAATCAGCGCCAGCAGTTCCAGTTGTGTTTCCTGAGTAAACCAGTAGTCAATGAATTCCCGCGTTTTTACATCCCATTTTGTCTCTAGCTTACTGATCAAAGCGTCACGATTTTCGTTATAAGCGGCGCGAGCATTTGAGACGATATGTTTACCCGTTTCAACAACTGAATTCAAATCCAACGCTGTGACCTTGATAGATGCAATTTTCAGGGCGAGCGGATCTATGTCAAAGCCCAAGCCATTCCGCCGGGCCAGTAGCGCTTCGAGAATGGTTGTGCCGGAACCCGCCATCGAGTCTAGTACAATATCATTCTCATTTGTCAAACCATTGATAAATTTACGAGGCAGGTGAGGAGGAAATTTAGCGGGAAATGAATGGAAAATATGAGATTTCACCCCGTTTCCTTGACCGTGAAAATCCAAATCTTCTGAGAGTAGTTTGACTAACTCCTCTCGGTAATCATAAGGGGGATTCTGGTTGACACGAACCAGGCGGATTTCTTCGACAATCATTCTATGGCAAAGCCTCAAATCCATTTTATCATAATGACATCCCGGTTCTTCTGAATCCACTTGCAATCTCTCCCCGCTTTCCCTATAATGAGTACATTCAGGAGGCTGCATGTCTTTTACCCCCAACTACCTCCCCCAGCGTGACCCGTGCTGGAAAGATATCAAATTGGGTTTCGATAATGAAGCTACCATCGGCGTCTAGGGCTGCGCCATCACCTGCCTGACCCTGCTGGTGAACGGCCGGGCGTCTGAGAAACGCGGCGGGCCGATCAGCGCCGGGATATGCCAGATCAACGTCTATGGAGACCATGTCCGCCTCACCTTCATTCACGGCGCATTCTTGCCCGATCCAAAAGGTCTCCTCGAAGGCGAACGGAAGTACAAGCGGTTTGGAGGTACTTATGAAAATCCAAAATGTCCCTTTCCGTTTTACCGATTGGAGCCAGATTGCGCCCAGCGAGCATCCCGGCGAAACAGGAATGGCGCTCTGGCGGACGCTGGAGATCGGCAACATCCGCGTCCGCATGGTCGAGTACACGCCAGGCTATTTCGCCGATCACTGGTGCAGTCGCGGGCATGTTCTCCTCGTCCTGGAAGGCGAACTGATTACCGAACTCAAGGATGGGAGGCAGTTCAAGCTCATGCCTGGGACAAGTTACGAAGTCGCCGACGATGTCGCCCCGCACCGTTCCCACACAGAAACGGGAGCCAAACTGTTCATTGTGGATTGATGCAGCCGGTGTATGAATCGCATAATCGGCGTCATCCTCATCGCCATCTCCGCCGCCTCGTTTGGGACGCTGGCCATCTTTGGCCGCTACGCCTACGCCGCCGGGCTGGATACCTTCACCCTGCTCTTTCTACGTTTTACCTTTTCCGCCCTACTTATGGCGGTATTGCTCGTATTCCGCCGCGAATCCCTGCCGCGCGGCGGGACGCTCGCCCGACTGGTCGGCATGGGTGCAATCGGCTACGTCGGACAATCCTTTTCCTACCTGACCGCCATCCAATACGCCTCGGTGGGACTGGTGGCCCTGCTGCTCTATCTCTACCCGACTTTCGTCGCCGTCCTGTCGGCCATCTTCCTCAAAGAGAAGATCAACCGCGTCAAGATCATCGCGCTCGGACTGGCTACCCTCGGCGCGGCGCTGACCGCCAACCCGCAGGGCGGCCAGTGGACCGGCATCCTGCTGGCACTGTCCGCCGCGGCGATCTATTCGGTCTATATCATCATCGGAACGGGGGTGATGCGGCAGGTATCGGCGGTGGGATCTTCCACAGTCATCTTTGCGGCGGCCGGCATCGTCTACGGCGCGCTGACAGCCGTCAACGGCCCGCACTGGCCGGTCACGAGCGCGGGCTGGCTGGCCGTCGCGGCGGTGACGCTCATCGCCACCGTCATTCCGGTCGCAACTTTTCTGGCGGGACTCAAACGCATCGGCCCGACGGACGCCTCGATGCTTTCCACCCTCGAACCGGTTGTCACGGTGGTGCTGGCCGCGCTGCTCTTCGGCGAGGCCCTGCCGCCTGTCTCCCTGCTGGGCGGCGGGTTGATCCTGGCAGCGGTTCTCCTGCTCACGCGCGGCGAACTGCGCCAGCGCAGAACGCCAGAACTTCCACAAACACCCCCACCATCTTCTCCAAATTGATCTCCTCTGCCGCGATGCGGTAGGATTCTGCGCCCATCGCCCGCAAGCGTGGAGCGTCGGAGAGCGCCGCGTGGAGCGCATCTTTCAGCGCGCCGGGATCATCCGGCGGGATCTGCCAGCCATTGGCGGGGCGCACCAGGTCGTCGTTGGTGCCATCGCCCTGGCCCATGATGACAGGCAGGCCATAAGACATGGCCTCCTGGGCCGCCAGCCCGCCCGTGCCAGGCAGGACGAACAGGTCGGCAGCGGCGAAGTAAGGAGCAAGTTCATCCCCGAATTTCGGGCCGACGAATTCGGCGCGCGGATACACTTCCTTCGTCAGGGTCTCCAGGTTTTCGCGCTCAGGCCCCTCGCCGACGATGAGCAGGCGCGGCTGGAGATTATCCGGCAGCGAGGCACAGGCGTGCAGCAGGTTGTCCACGCGCTTGCGGGCCTGGAGACGGCCGACAAAGAGGACAGTGGGGCGCTCCATAAAAGTAGTGGGGCGGGAGGGCAGGGGTGCAGTGGGACGAGGTGCGGAGGCGTTGGGGGCGACGAAGATTTTATCGGCAGGAAAACCCAGGTCAGCGTACTCCTTTGCGCCGCGCTGACTGTAGGTGATGAGAGCGTTGAAGCGGCTCAAGAAGCGCAGACGCGCGGTTTTTCGCAAACTGGATAAGGGTCCCGTAAGCAGTGGCGAACCCAGCCCCCAGCCGATGACTGGCACATTCATCCGGTGCGTCCAATTCAAAGCCGCCGGAGTCGAGAGATAGCGCGGATTGGCCTCCACAATCAAGGCATCCGGTTGCCAGTCCTCCAACCATTGGATAAATCCGCCCTGCCAGCACAAATAGAGCGGCCCACGCAGCAGGTGCAGGTTACGAGCGGGGAAGTAACGAGAAACGAGCAACGAGTCCGTGGTTGCGATGGCTTCATCCGGGCGCGGCTGCCCGGCGAAGACGCCCAGCCCGCCGTCGCAGGCATCCGCCAGGGCGTCGAAAAATGGGACGCGGTAAACAGGCAGCACGCGCTGCTGCACCCCAACCCGTCCGCGAAAAGTCAACTCGTCCATCCCTCACTCATTACTCATCACTCATCACGTATCCCGAGCCACATACCTCGCTATAAGGTAAGCCTTCCAATCTAGCATTGCCAGCGAGGGCACGACTGGAAGGCCGCGCTTCATCCAGTAAATCTCATAGCCGGCGGCGGCCAGCGTCTCCCAAGCCAGGCGCGCCGATTGCTGGCCGTGCAATTCCAGCAACATCAGCGGGCGCGCCTCCGCCAACACGCGGCTCATCCCTGGCAGGGCCAGCACTTCGCCGCCTTCGATGTCCATCTTGATGACTTGCGGCGGCGTGTTGCCGTTTGTGTAGACAAATTCATCCAGAGAGATGCCGGGAACTGTGATCTCGGATTTGTAATCATCCGCCCGCCGCCCGGCCGAGCCTTCGGCCTTGCCCATTCCATCCAGGCCATGCACCAAAAAGCGCACGGGGGACTCACTGGATGTAACCGCGCCGGAAAAGATCATGACCCGCGACTCCATGCCGTTTAGCTTGACATTGGCGCGCAACCGTTCTACGTGGGCTGGTAGGGCTTCGAAAGCGAAGACGCGCCCCCTCTCGCCGACGGCGCGGGCCAGCAATAAAGTCACGTAGCCGATGTTCGCGCCGACATCGTAGGCGACCATGCCAGGTTTGACCAGCGCGCGCAAAGCCGCTTGCAATTCCGGCTCATAAGTACCTAGCCAGTAGTCTTTCTCGGTTTGCAGGTCGAGCAGGAGCGTGAATCCAGCCAGATCACCTGCCGCAATTTTGACCTGAGTCAATCCGGTTGGAGCGGCCTTATTCAGCAAACCGCGGATCAGTCGCGCCAGCAGACCAATTTTATAAATGGTCTGTTTCAGAGGTGCCGGAAGAATTCGAGCAACGAAGGCAGCCAGCGTCAAGAAGAATTTGCGCATTAGGAGGTTCTTTACCACAAAGTCGCGAAGGCACGAAACCTATAAAATCATCTGTTTGATACTGTATTTGATAACCGGAACGTTGAAGTTTATAAGGAAACCGAGACGCTTGCCGCTCAGTTTCATCTGTGACAACAACTGAGCCTTGTGGGTGCCGTCATACGTGATTGGGATAACAACCTGCCTCAGGTAAGTCAGGCCGCGCTTTTTAAGTTCGTGGCAAAAGCAGACCTCATAGATGTTTTCCAAATTTAATCTTCCTGGTGTCTTCGTGACTTGGTGGTAAAGTTCTATCTGTTCTCGCCTGGTATTGGTACATGCGGTGCATTCCACGTCGGAGATTTATGCACATGCACGACTTTCCACGCGCCGTCCAGTTTGACCATCACACGGCTTTCGTTATGGGAGGTGACGCGCACGCCTCCGGGTAAGGCCGCGCTGACCAGCAGGGTGTAACTGGCAATGGCCAAGTCGCCATAACGTTGGATATTCAGGTTCGAGAGGTCAAAGCGGGCTGGCGCGGAGACCGCACCTTCCTCATCTGTGCCGAAAACTGTCCCCTGCCTGGCATTGGCCGCCATCATGAAGTCATGGAGAGGAAGGCCGTCAATGCGGTGCGGTGTGACCCACCACTCGTAGAGTGTCAGTCGCCAGTTACCCGTAACCAGTTCCTTTCACTGGTCACTTGCCAAGCAAGGCATCCAGATAATTATCAACCATCCTCTCCAACGAAAACGCCTCCTCCGCGCGTACCCGCGCCGCGCCCCGGAAGTTGGGTAGAGCGCGCAGTATTTGCGCCGCGGCCGTAGCCAGGGCAGGCAGATCAGGCGGATCAATTCGCCACGGGTTGCCGCCGTATGGGACGAGGCGGCCTGAATCGCCGGTCACCAACTCGGTTAAAGCGCCGGTGCTGAAGGCCACCACCGGTAAACCGCAGGCCAGCGCCTCGATGACCGAATTGGGACAGGCCGAGTTCAAGTCGGCCGAGAACAGCAGATGCGCCGAACGGTCAATTTCGGGGATGCGCTCGCCGGGCAGCGCCCCAGCCCACAGGATGGGGACGCGGCTGTTTTTTTGCCAGGCAGATTGGATGTGCGGCGAGATGCGGCCAACAACCATCAATTCCATCGGGAACTGATAACTCTCGGCCAAGGACTCTGCCAGCCGCACCGCCCATTCCAGCCCCATATCATATCCACCGCTCAGGCTGCCTTCCACGATCAATAGGCGGTATCTCGCTTCCGGCGGGTATGAAACCCGCCCTACAGGGGAATATGTTTCTAAATCCACACCGTTGTGAATGACGACGCTCGGGGCGCGTGTCGCGCCGAACCAATCTTCCCACCAGTCGCGCACGAATTCGGACTGGTAGACGATCTGAGTGGCGATGCGGGCGCGGACATGAGCCAACAGCCGGTTGCCGTATTCGGCGCGCAGGTAATGACGCCAGCCCGTGCGCCGCCGGCGGTGGATCCAGTTGATCCCGTCCAGCCGCTGGACGACGCGTACGCCGCGCCGCCGCGCCTGCCGCAGCGCGCACAGTTGGCGCATGCCGCCGGTCAGCAGCACCGCGTCGTAAGGCGTATCGCCGAGGTCGTGACAGACCTCCACGCCGCGCCGCGCCAGTCCCACGCTGAGTTTTTGCTGGAAGGAGGTTACTCCGCCAATGTTGGCGGCCTTGGGGATAATGCAAATTCGTGGCACGAGGAGATTATACCGTAGCGCCTGGATCACACGCCTCCTATTGCGGAGGCTCATTGGGAATCAACGTGGTGACCCCCGTAACTGCCGGGGGTGATGGCCTGCATGTGGCGCAAGATAGTATCTTGCGCTACGTTACGCCAGTTCAGGATGGCTGCGGGGTTCAGCCCTCTGGCGGACAATCTCGAACATCAAAATTGCCCCTGCGCTGGCAGCATTCAATGATTCTGCGCCGCCGGGCATGGGAATGCGGATTCGCCGGTTTGCCAATTTGCGCGCTGCTTGACTCGCCCCTTCGGCCTCGCCACCGACGATTAACGCCAACGGCCGGCGGAAATCCGCTTCCCAATATGTCAGCTCGCCTTCAGCAGCGGCTAGATAGAGGGTTAGATTCAGCGATTCAGCAATTCGGCGAATCTCATCCCAAGAGAGGGTATGGATCGACAGACGGAAATGCGCTCCCATACCAGCGCGGACGACCTTCGGTGCAAAGGCGTCTGTCGTTTCGGGAGGCAGGAAAACAGCCTGCACGCCCGCTGCAGCCGCCGTCCGCAGCAGGGTGCCCAGGTTGCCGGGGTCGCGGATGGAATCGGGGATGAGGATGAAGTTAGGAGATAGGGGATAGGGGATAGGGGTGAGTTCGAGAACGGCGAGGATACCCTGCGAGGTTTCGGTCTCGCTGATGGCGTTCAATACGCTTTCCGAAACCATTTCTGTTCCGATCCCATGAGACTGAATACTGGCGACTAACAACTTACCTTTCTCGCTCAACCCATCTGCGTACAGCAGGAATCGAAACGGCCAATCGGCGGCCAGGGCTTCTTCCACCAGCCGCACGCCCTCAGCCACGAAGGCATTTGCCTCGCGGCGCTCTTTCGGGCGTCCGAGCAGGGCGCGGGCGAGCTGTGCTTTGGGGTTATGACTGGAAGTAATCATGCCAAGTTTTCAGGAAGATATCCAGCATCGGTTGTCGTAGAGCACGATGCGCACCTGCTTCAACGTGGAGGCCGGGTTCGCGGAGAAATGATCCCGGATGGCCGAGAAGATCACACCCACGGCGCGCGCTTTGGGGAAGCCGAAGATGCCGGTGGACAGGGCGGGCAGGGCGAGGGACGACAGGCCGAGGCGTTCCGCCGCTCTCATGGACCCGCTCACGGCTGCCGCTAATTTGGCATCTTCTTCGCCGCCTGCACCCGCTCTTTGGGTGCCTGCACCCGCTCTTTGGGTGTCGCCCCAGACTGGCCCCACGGCGTGGATGACATACCGGCAGGGCAGGTTCCCGCCCGAGGTCCAGGCTGGCTCGGCGTGCGAGACCAGGCCGTGCGTCCGCACCCACTCGTCGCTTTCCTTCTGGATGATCTCCCCGCCGCGCCGCACAATCGCCCAGGCCAGACCGCCTGCGTGTTGGAGATGCTCGTTCGCCGCGTTGACGATGGCGTCCGTCGTTTCGGCGGTGATATCGCCTTGCACGAGTTGGAGGGTTTGGCCGGAGGGGAGGGTGGTTTCGATCAAAACAGTGTTCATAGAAACATTTTGTACCTACAAAACAATAAGGGCGCAGGAGCGCCCTACTACAAGAATTCTTCCTATTTGCGCTTTGTTACCGTTATCCAACTATCATCATAGCTCAGCGTTTTCAATACGCTCTCTTTATCCAGTTTGGGCGGTGATTTAAGTGATATCAAGAGACAATCATGAGGCACTGGCTCAAGGATAGTAAATTGAGAGCCGTGAAGTTGCCAAGTAAAACGATGTGAATTGGTTATCTTTTCATAGCCTTCTAAGTTTCCGCGCTCATTCTTTCTCCAAACGTATTCATCAGGTGGATAAAGAACGGTATCAAATTCAAAAACCGCTAATTGGGTGAGATCATTGGATTTTATTAAAACAACTGTACGCAAATGGGAGAACTTCACACGGAGCGATTCCACCCGTGCATTCCAGATGCTGAGTACATCATTACCTATAACTTGAGGATTTGCGCCAAGATTCAACTGATCAAAAGAGTAAGCGGGCGAATTCCTTCCTGAGATCAGCCGTACAGTATGCGCACTATGAGGATTTGGATTCTTGACTGTCTTCGCTCCCCAAACACAAACGCCTAAAACTACATCATCAAGCCCGACGTTTGACGGTTTCCATATAGCGCCAATACAATTCGCAAATATCTGCTCCCACTCTGGCCCCGCCAGATCGGGCGTGCTTTTAGTTGCCAGCAAATAAACGATTTCTTTGCCTAATTTATAGCCGAAATCGGGCGGAAATTGATTGAGCGAAAACGGTGGTATAACTTTATCAACCGTTCGTAGGCGAGGGATTTTTATATCAGACATGATTTCCTCTACTGTGATTGTTTTGAGGATTTACCATCAAGCAATCTCAACTGCCGTGGCTTTGAAATTTCGTATCTGACCTTGTGTGTACTGATATTCTCTGTTGCTAAAAAATCATCGAAGTGAACCAAGACATTTTCAAACCAGTTAAAATCCACTCTTTTTTTATCGGTTATCGAACTGGCGGTTTTCAGTAATTCACCCATAAAATGCAAGAACAGCTTATTGCCATTACTGTGTGAATTTTTGACCTGCTGTGTCATTGCTCGCTGCAAAATTTCTGTTGGCGACATTGATAATTGTTCCTGGTAGATAGATCTTTTCTCACAAATCAATACCAGATCCATGTCCAGTGACTGTTTGTTCCGTATATGAGGATTGACCTTATATTCACTCAACACAGGAAAAGAATCAACCACGCAAAAACCACTGTTAGTAATCGCTGTCAACGCAGTCCACCAAGCTCTCCAATTAGTATGGTGGAACGTGAAGATTAACTTGCCCTCATCTTTCAAGATTCTTTCGCTCTCGCGAAAAACGGCTGTGAGCAAAGTTGCATAGTCTTCTTCACCCTTATCCATACCCCCATTGACAATTGCTTCTTGTTGGGTGGGAACATTCTGCGCCACGAAGTATGGATGGTCAACAACCTGACTTAGCCAGACGTAAAAAAAGTTCGATAGTTCCGAATAATGTACGTTATCGAAATATGGTGGATCGGTGATCACGAAATCAGCAGTTTGATCAGGAACAGATGGCAGTTGCGAAGAATCTTGACACAATAGAAAAGCACCGCGGGGCGTTTTTTGGAGTTCAGCAACAGATTGCACAAATCGGGCCGAGATTTTTTCCCTTTTGGCAGGCACGGTTTGAACTACTCCAAAAGCATCTTTGAATTTATCAAAAGGAGATTGACAATACTTCTTCGCACGAACATAGCGTTGATAGCAATTGGTAAAGGTCCCTGCCCCCTCGTTCCCTACACCCCAAACCACATTTTCGACCGGAGTCGTAGTTAGGGGTAAAGCATGGTAATTAAAGAGGTGATGTAATTTTCTGTGAGGGTAGTTATAAGGCGTCATCATGTTGTTGTATTCAAGTGAATTAGAAAACACCGTGATGAACGCGTTTCTGTATTCTTCATCTGGAATCGCTTGAATACTCTCCAGCAAGTAATTGAAGGCAATCAATTGCCGCGCGTTATACACTTCATAGTAATGTTGGTAGTTATGAAGCCGCCACCGAACTGACGAGGCGCCTTCCAGGATTCTTTGCCGCGGAAAGATCAAATTACTTTTTTGTTCCTCAAATGATCTCTCAATCTGGTTTAGATTGTCAATGTCGTTAGCGTCTGGTGATTTGTAGATTCGATCGTTGCAATGTTCACACCAATACTCGATCGCGACCAATTTTTCGTGCAACTTTTGTCCCGTCCCAAGAGTATGCAACAATTGTATTTTGCTCTGCCCGCAATGAGAACAGGAATAGAAACCCTGATCGTATGTTCCTGTCCGGGGATCAAATTGATGATTGCAAGAACGGCAAGTACATTGGTAGCTGCCGTTCCAATCATTTAGAGCGAAACAATGGGGACAAAATGTCGTCGCCAGATTCTTTGGGGATGGAGGTTTGTTCCGACTAAGCCCCTCGTTCAGAAGGGAGCGTTTAAACAAATAGACATTGTCACCACAGTGAGAACACTCCACATAACGCACCCAAAATTCATAAAGACTATCACACTGTGATCTGCAATTAGTGCAATGAGTTCGGTAAAGTGCTTTGATTTTTTCGCCCGCGCCTTTTTGGAGTTCGTGGAAAAATTCATCGAGCCTCTCAAGGTCAATCGGTTTGAGCATCTCTTTTACGATCCAATAGGAAACGGGATTAAGATCACATCCAATTACTTTCGCCCCCAACCGATTGGCCTCTGCCAGAGTCGTACCTCCACCCATGAAAGGATCAAAAATTACCACGCTTTCTAAGTCATGCCCTTTGAAATACTCGCTTGCAGTAGAGATTGAGCCACCATTCTCAGATTGAAACAGTGTGTTACCAGGATTTGTAGCCAAAAGGATAATGGAGCGAAATAAAGCACCTGGACGACGAGCCCACCATTTATGCAAAGAATACACAGGACGGTAATACTGCCGTTTTCCCGTCTCATCTTGAGCTAATTGGCTGATAATATTTTCCGAGAAAGAATCAATAAACCTGTCGCTCTGCATAAGGTTATTTTACCTCATCAGGTGCTAGATAACATAAAAGTCGGGACAGTGATTGCCGTCCCGACTTCGCAACACGTCAGTTTTTTCTTACGCCTTATTTCGCCTGCGCCACCACCGCAGCGAAAGCCTGCGGGTCGCGCACGGCCAAGTCAGCCAGCATCTTGCGGTTGAGCGTGATCTCGGCCTTCTTCATGGCTGCGATCAACCGGCTGTAGGTGGTGCCGTTCATCCGGGCGGCAGCGTTGATGCGGGTAATCCACAACTTACGCAGATCGCGCCGGCGCAAGCGGCGGTCGCGCGTGGCGTACCACATGCTCTTCAGCATGGCCTCATTGGCGCGCCGGAAGAGCAGGTGCTTCGAACCACGCTGTCCTTTGGTGTATTTTAATACTTTCTTATGACGGCGATAGCCGTAAGGGCCACCCTTTACACGAGCCATTGTTTACCTCCTGCGAACCTTCGGGCGTCGGCCTGCAGGCGAATCATTGTACGCCTGTATAACCAGTTGCTTACACCCGGTAGCCGCAATAAATAAATACGAATACGAACGCCTCATCTGGCACGACACATACTCCCCGTTAGGGGATGTCACGCCTCTACTTGAGGTTCGGCGCTAAGCGCCGGACGCGCTTGATGATGCCCCGTCCTTTGACGGAGACCATCTCAGCAAACAAGGCCTTGACGCGCTTCGATGTCTTTCGACGCAGGTGAGCCTTGCCGCCTTTGGTGCGTACAATCTTGCCAGACCCGGTCACGCCGAATCGCTTCGAGGTGGCCTTGTGGGTCTTCAGCTTGTACTTTCCTTCTTTCTGCTTGCGCGGCACAGCAAATACTCCTCTCACAAAAATTCCGCGGGTTTGACCCCGCGGTTAGTTCACTATCTCAGCCGACTTCTCTTCAGCGCTCTCTTTGGGGATGGGTTTCTTTTTCCCTCGAGAGGGGACGAGCATCATGGACATTCCCCGGCCTTCGATGGCGGGCGCCTGTTCCACTATGCTCACTTCGGCGAGTTCTTGGGCAATTTCTTTCAGGTCTTCCAGGGCTAGTTCAGGGTAGGTGATCTCGCGTCCCCGGAAGCGGATCGTGACACGCACCTTCATTCCATGTTCCAGCCAGCGGCGGGCATCGTCCACTTTGAATCCCCGGTGCGCTTCGTTGGTTTTGGGGCGCAGACGGATTTCCTTGACTTCGATCTTGGTCTGTTGCTTGCGAGCCTCGCGCTCCTTCTTCGTTCGCTCGTAGAGGAACTTGCCAAAGTCCATCACGCGGCAGACGGGCGGGGTTGAGTTGGGGGCAACTTCCACCAAGTCGAGTTCTGCATCGCGGGCAATTTGCAACGCCTGCTTGAGCGCTACAACGCCGATGTTCTCCGCGTTGGGGCCGATCAAACGAACTTCTGGCACCCGAATGGACTCGTTTACTCTAAATTCATTTGCGCTGATAAGTCTCTCCTTTTTTATAACAGAAGTCCAGCCAAGGGGCTGGCTTTTGCGGGCTGATAATACCACGAAGTGAGACGAATCGTCAACAATATATGCGCGCAGAAGGCTGTTTGGGGTTTGAGTTTACTCTGAATGCCGACTCGTCCCTGCAATCGTTGGCTTTTGACTTTGAAAGCGGCGTCACGAATGAGCAAATGCCACGCTTCACACAGGTCAGGCGTGATCCGCAGAATAACCTGTTGTTTATCACTTTGCTGACGGATGGCCGCATCTCCATGCCGCTCACGATTGGGCTCTTTGGGAGTTGCCGTGATTCTGTACACCCCCGAACTGCGGGGGTACACGGATGCCACGGATTTCACGGATTCACACGGAAAAAAGCATTAAAAATCCGTGTTTTTCCGTGTCCGTCCGTGTAATCCGTGTCCAAAAGGTCTTAGTCACGGCGATTCCCAATGAACCCACGATTGTCGCCCATGGGGCGGACGTGGCCGGGGCATGGGAAATTATCTGGACGCCGCCAATACGTTAGAATAGTTCCTTCGCCCGCCGCGCGATGCGATCCTTCGCCCGCACCACGAACTCAGCCAATGGGATGTTATTCTGCTGAGAGCCATCCCTCACGCGCAGCGAGACCGTCCCGGCATTGGCTTCATTCTCGCCGACCACCAGCATGTAAGGCACTTTCATCAGCTGCGCCTCACGGATCTTGGCATTCATGCGCTGGGCGCTCAGGTCGGCGCTGGCGCGGATGCCCTGCTCGCGTAACTGGCGGACGATCCCCTCGGCGTACTCGTTCTGGTTATCCGTGATGGGGATGACGCGCACGTGCTCCGGTGAGAGCCAGACGGGGAAATTGCCGGCGTAATGTTCGAGCAGGAAGCCAATCATGCGCTCGTGCGTGGACAGGGGCGCGCGGTGGATGCACAGCGGCGTCTCCTCGACCCCGTTCTTGTTCATAAAAACGAGGCCAAAGCGCCCCGGCTGGGCGAAGTCCACCTGGTTGGTGGCCAGCGTGAATTCCTTGCCAATGGTGCTCCAGATCTGCACGTCAATCTTCGGGCCATAGAAGGCGGCCTCGTCATAGGCCTCGACAAACGGCACGCCGCCGTTCGTCATGGCGCGGCGCACCATGGCTTCGGTCTTGAGCCACAGGCGCTCGTTGTCCACGTACTTTTTGCCTAGGCCTTCCTTGCCGTGCAGCGACAGGCGCATGACGAATTTTTGGATGCCGAACAGCTCGAAATACTTGTGGTACAGGTCGATCACGCCCATGAATTCCTGCTCGAACTGATCTTCGGAGCAGTACATGTGAGCGTCGTTCATCTGCATCGAGCGGACGCGCATCAACCCGAACAGTTCGCCCGATTTCTCGTAACGGTAGCACGTCCCGTACTCGGCCAGGCGGATGGGCAGCTCGCGGTAGGAGCGCGGCTTGGAGCCGAAAATCTTGTGGTGCATCGGGCAGTTCATCGGCTTGACGTAGTATTTGACGCCCTCGATTTCCATCGGCGGGTACATGGACTCGGCGTAATAGGGCAGGTGGCCGGAGTGCAGGAACAGCGCTTCCTTGGCAAGATGCGGCGTGCGCACGCGCACGTAACCGGCCTTTTCCTCCATTTCCTTCGCCAGTTTTTCCAGTTCCTCGATCATCACGCCGCCGTGCGGCAGCCAGAGCGGCAGGCCGGGGCCGACCTCGTCTTCGTAGATGAAGATTTCCAGTTCCTTGCCGAGTTTGCGGTGGTCGCGCTTTTTGGCTTCTTCGAGCATAGCCAGGTACTCTTCGAGTTCCTGGGCCGTCTTCCAGGCCGTGCCGTAGAGGCGCGTCAGCATCTTGTTCTTCTCGTCGCCGCGCCAGTAGGCCCCGGCGATGGACATCAGTTTGATGGCCGAAGGATTGATCTTACGCGTGTTCTCGACGTGCGGGCCGCGGCACAAGTCGGTGAACGTGTCGTGCTGGTAAATCGAGATTTCCGGCTTTTCGGCCAGCGGCTGCCCGTACTCGTCGAAGCCGCCTTTTTCAAGTCCGTCAATCAAATCCAGTTTATAGGGCTGGTCTTTGAAAATCTGATGCGCTTCTTCAGCGGAGACAACCTTTTTGGTAAAAACATGGCCGCCAGCAATAATCTGCCTCATGCGCTTTTCGATTTTTTCCAGGTCTTCGGCGGTCAGCGGCCGGGGCAGGTCGAAATCGTAGTAGAAGCCATTTTCGACCGGCGGGCCGATGGTGTATTTGGCCTCGGGATAAAATTCCAGCACTGCCTGCGCCATGACGTGCGCCGCCGAGTGGCGGATGCGGTACAGGTCGGAGTCTTCGTAACGTTGTTGCGTTTCTTCGGGCATGGCTGCCTCCTTTTTTCGCCCTCACCCCCGGCCCCTTTCCCTTAGGGAGAGGGGGGCAGAGTGAGGAAAAACAAAATCCCTCGCCTTTCTGGGGCGAGGGGTTATTCACGCGGTTCCACCCAGACTTGCCCTGCTGATCCTTGCGAAGGTTCCAAACCTTCGCAAGGATGCCAGAAGCATCTCTGTCGGCCGGTAACGGGGCCAGCCGTTCCTCTTACTCGCTAAGCGCTTTCAGATTCACGCTCGCGGGTGGTTTTCGGCGGGGGGGAGGCTGGCACCGGCTCTCAGTCAATGGCCTGTGCTCCCTGTCAGTTCCCGGGCCGCCTACTCGTCCCGGTCATCGCATTACGTGTTTACTTGTCTACCTGTTTACTTTCTCAGTGGGCGGAATAGGGCTCGAACCTACGACCTCACGGATGTCAACCGTGTGCTCTAACCAACTGAGCTACCCGCCCGGATAGTGTGGCATATTATACTCAGTACTTAATAAAACGGCAATGCTCTCGCATAAGAGGATAAGGGCGATGGCGATCTGATTTCTCGCATTAAAAGTTAAAGGCTCCTCTTCCGGGGAGCCTTTGATCTTAACTCTTTCTGCTGCTATGCTTTCTTCAGCACCGGCAGGCCATTGACGGTTTCACTGACTTGGTAGCCCTGAGGCACAGCCTCCAGCACGCCCACTTTCTTTTCCTTGGAGAAGAAGTAGAGCGTCTGGGTTTTGCCAGTCTTCGTTGTGGTCACCTTGGTGTGCAAGAAGTACGTGACGCCGCGTTTATTGGTATAGCTGAATGCCATATGAACCTCCATTTCGGCAAGAGGGCCTGAGCTGATTTTTCCAGCACAGGTGGATGAGATAGTTTCATTATACAGCAATTGGGAAGGCAGATAATAACCATTTTCCCAAGCAAGCGCGGGAAACGGTGTGGCAGGTGCGGTATAATCCTCCCCTGTGAGCAAGCCAAGATTGCCCGAAGAACTCTCGGAACAGGAACTGCGCCGCTTGCTGTTGGATAAACGGCGTATCGCCCGCCAGCAGCGACTGGAACGTTTCCGCAGCAGTGGCCGGGCGGTGATGCTGGCTCCCGACTTGCCGCCGGCCGCTCTCGAAGAGTGGCGCGCCAGCCCGGGTGACGAGAGACCGGCAGAGGGTCCGCTTTCTGAACTGGCCAGGTCCCCGCGCCGCCGCTGGATGGATGGTATCCTGCTGATTGTGGAGATCATGGCTGTGGTGGGACTGGCCGGTATCCTGTTCAATGGGATGGGTTTGCTGCGCACATTGAATCAAGAGGTGGCAGCCGCGCTGCAACAGCCGACGCTCTCGCCCACGCCGCTCATCACCGCGGTCGTGCTGCCATCCGGCCACACCCCGCCGTCTGCACAGGGATACTCAGAGTTCAACAAGGCTGAGATACCCGAACACCTGCTCCCGCTGATGAAGCCGCAGGCCAACCTGCCCATCCCAACGCCCGGCCCAGAGCAGGCGATACGCATCTCGATTCCCGCAATCGGCGTCAGAGACTGGCCGGTCGTCCAGGGCGATGGTTGGGAACAACTAAAAAAAGGCGTCGGCCAGCAGATTGGTTCGACTAACCCCGGTCAAACAGGTAACCTAGTCCTTTCTGGGCACAACGATATTTATGGAGAAGTATTCAAAAGGCTGGATGAACTCAAACCCGGAGATACTATCATTATATTCACCATAAACCGGCAATATGTGTATATCGTCACTGGCAGCCAGATCGTCGAGCCAACCCAGGTCGAGGTCATGGCGCCCACCAGCGACCCGATCCTTACATTGATTTCCTGTTATCCTTATTTGATTGACAACAAGCGTATCGTTGTCTTTGCAAAACTTCAAAACCCGTAGGAGAACCCATGAGCAAGAAAAGTAAACGTCAAGCCAACCGGCCTGCATCTGCCTCAGCCTCTTTATCCGGCCGTGCAGAATTCAACCCGGATTACAGCATCGTCAAGCGCGAATTGAAGCGCATCGGCGTTCTGGCAGGTACATTCATCATCATTCTGATCGTCCTGGCCCTCTTTCAGAACCAAATTCTGGCCCTGTTCTTGAAGTAGGAGCTGCGTTCATCCGCGTCCCATAGGTTTTGATCGCGACTGAAAGCCGCGCTATAGTATTACAGTATTACCCTGTAGAAACTACGTTGTCCGCGAAGATTCTTCGTGCACGGATTGCACGGATTGGACGGATTTCACGGATACTTCTGAGTCACTCGCGAGTCTACTGAAAGAACTAGAGATTTTCACCACTGAGACACGGAGGTTTTCTTCATCGTCAACTCAGTGTCTCCGTGACTCGGTGGTTTGATTTTGACCTTTTTGCAGTGGACTCATCCGTGCCATCCGTGTTCATCCGTGTACTAAGCCTTTGGTTGCGGCTTAAAAGCCGCGCTATGGTTTTGGCAAAGGAGAAACCGGATGAAAGCCATGCTCTTGAACAGGCCATCGCGCTTGAAAGAAAACTATTTTCCTCTCGAACGCGCCGATTTCCCCGAACCTTTACCGGGAGAGAATGAGATATTGATAAAAGTCTCGGCCTGCGGGGTATGTCACACCGAATTGGACGAGATCGAGGGGCGCATACCTCCGTCACAGTTGCCGATCATCCTGGGACATCAAGTCGTCGGGGAAGTCGTCAGCGCGGGCAGCCAGGCGAAGAAAATGAGGCTTGGAGCGCGGGTCGGCGTCGCCTGGATCAATTCAACCTGCGGGGAATGCAAGTTCTGCCTTGCCGGGAACGAAAACCTGTGTGCACAGTTCAAGGCGACCGGCAGGGATGTGAACGGCGGTTACGCCGAGTACATGACCGTACCGGAAGATTTTTGTTATCCGATCCCGCCTGTTTTTTCAGATGCCGAAGCCGCGCCGCTGTTATGCGCGGGCGCAATTGGTTACCACTCCCTAAAGCTGACCGGGTTGAAAAACGGAGCCAGCCTGGGCCTGACCGGGTTCGGGGCTTCGGCTCACCTTGTCCTGATGATGGTGAAACAGCGATTTCCAGATTCAGGCGTGTACGTCTTCTCGCGCAGCCCAGGTGAGCGCGCCTTTGCCCGCCAGTTGGGCGCGGAGTGGGCCGGTGACATTGGGGACGAAGCACCCGAAAAACTGTCCAGCATGATTGACACGACACCCGCCTGGAAGCCGGTCGTGGAGGCGTTGAGGAATCTGGAAGCAGGCGGCAGGCTGGTCGTCAACGCCATCCACAAGGAAGACGTGGATAAGGATCACCTGTTGCACCTGGATTACTCGTCCCACTTATGGATGGAAAAGGAGATCAAGAGCGTTGCGAACGTCACCCGCAGTGACGTGCGCGAATTTCTGGAGTTGGCGGCTGAGCTCCAACTGCGTCCGGAAATCCAAGAATTCCCCCTGGCCGAGGCGAACCAGGCCTTGGTTGAACTCAAAACGCGCCGGATACGCGGGGCGAAGGTTCTCAGAATAGCCTGACATGCCCTTCGAATACGAGAGCACCCTCACAACTCTTGTCTACGGCGGAGACGCAATGGGACGCCTGCCCGACCCCCTGACGGGGGCAAGTGGCCGCGCTGTCTTCGTCCCTTATGCCCTGCCCGGTGAGCGTGTCCGCCTGCGCTTGGTGGATGAAAAGCGCGGCTACGCCCACGCCGAATTGCTCGAGGTGCTGGCGCCTTCTGCGCAACGCATCACGCCGCGCTGCAAACATTATTTTTCTGCCCTCGCCCGCTCTTCGGGAGAGGAGCCGGGGCCTGCACTGAGCCACGCGTTGAGCGCAGTCGAAATGGAAGCCGAAGTGGTGAGGGCCTGTGGGGGCTGCCACTACCAGCACATGCCATATGAGTCTCAACTGCGTGCCAAAGAAGCCATCCTGCGCGACCAACTGGCGCGCGTCGGGCATATCCAAGACCCGCCCGTCAGCCCGATTGTCCCTTCGCCGTCAGAATGGAATTATCGCAACCACGTGCAGTTTCACCTGACGGTGGAGGGGAAATTGGGGTTTATCTCCCCTCTCCCTGCCCCCTGCGGGGGTGCTTCGCGAGGAGAGAGGCAAGGGGTGAGGGCCATCACCGAATGCCACCTCCCCGAACCCTCTCTCAACTCGCTCTGGCCGGGACTGGAATTTGAACCCGATTGCGGCCTGGAACGCGTCTCCCTGCGCCTGGGCGCGGACGAGGACGTGATGCTCATCCTGGAAAGCGAAGACCAGCAGCCTCCTGAGATCGAGGTTGAGGCCGGCATTTCGGTCGTGCATCTGACCAAGGAGGATAGCGTAGTACTGGCGGGAGACGATCACATCATCATCAAAATCCTTGACCGCCCTTTTCGCGTCTCAGCCGGGTCATTTTTTCAAGTCAACACCCCGATAGCTGGAAAAATGGTCAAACATTTGCTGATTGATTTCCCAATCTCACCGACTACCACTTTATTGGATATCTACTGCGGCGTCGGCTTGTTCAGCGCCTTCCTTGCCCCGCACGTCAAGCGGCTGATCGGAGTCGAGATCTCGCCTTCTGCGTGCGAAGATTTTGCTTTCAACCTGGACGAATTCGATAACGTGGAACTGTACGAGGGCGCAGCAGAGGAAATCTTGCCTGCGCTGGTAGGACAAATTGGCAATTTGTCCTACGCGCTCGTGGACCCGCCGCGCGCCGGGCTGGGTCGCTGCGCCCTGGACGCGATCCTGGCGCTGTATCCATCCACGCTGGCTTACGTCTCGTGCGACCCATCCACTCTGGCGCGGGACGCGTCGCGGTTGATTGCAGGAGGCTACCGGCTGAAGCAAGTCACGCCATTCGATCTTTTCCCCCAGACGTACCACATCGAAAGCATTTCCATTTTTGAAATAGAATAGCCCCTCTCTCTGAACGATAGGCCTTCCGTCGAACCTTCTAGAGCAAGCACAACACCACCAATAGATATTTGACCTGCGCACCCTTTTTGCCTATACTTAAACTAACGTAACTATTCAGCCAGCGCTGAGTACACCGATTTGTCACTCTGAGCGGAGCGAAGAGTCCCCTCCAGCGTGGGGGATGCTTCGTCGCACACCGTCCTGGCGGTCGGTGCCAGGGAAAAACGCTCCTCAGCATGACAGGCCTGAATAGTTACAAACTAACTTCTCAAGACGATGGAGGTAACCATGATAACCATACTTACCTGGTACGGCCATGCCGCCCTCGGACTGGAAACCGGCGGCAAGAAACTGCTGATTGACCCCTACTTCAGCGGCAACCCGGCCGCGACTATCGGCGCGGAAAAAGTCGCCGCGGACTTCATCCTCGTCACGCACGGCCACGGTGACCACCTCGGCGATACGGTCGCCATCGCCAGACGCACCGGCGCGACTGTCATCAGTAACGCCGAGATCGCCGGCTGGCTCGGCAGGCAAGGCTTGAAAACACACGGCCAGCACCTCGGCGGCGGCTACAAACATCCCTTCGGCTATCTCAAACTGACCCTGGCCCTGCACGGCTCCGGCCTGCCGGACGGCTCCTACGGCGGCAATCCGGCCGGCTTCCTATTGACCACCAACGACGGCAAGCAGATTTACATGGCAGGGGATACCGGGTTGTTCGGGGACATGAAGTTAATTGGCGAGGAAGGGATTGACCTGGCCGTCATCCCGATTGGCGATAACTACACCATGGGCCCGGACGACGCCCTGCGCGCCGTCAAATTGCTCCAGCCAAAGCATGTTATCCCGATCCACTTCGGGACCTGGGGCCTGATCGCCCAAGACCCAGACGCCTGGGCCAGCCGCGTCGTAAAAGAGACCGGCGCGCAGGTGCACGTGTTGAAACCGGGAGAGTCTTTCGAGTTGTAAGGTTGCAGGTTGAAGGTTGAAAGTCATCTGGAACCTTTCAACTTTCAACCTTCAACTCGGTCGGACTATCGGGCAAGACAAGGGGGACACCGGCAAACGGATGCGGGACCACCTGCACAGGCAAATGGTATGCCGTCGAGATCAAGTCAGGAGTCAAAACCTGGCGCGGCGCCCCCACGGCCTTGATCTTCCCCTGGACGAGCAACGCCACGCGGTCAGCGTAACGCGCTGCCAGGTTCAGGTCATGCAGGGCGATCAGCACGGCCAGGTTATCGCGGCGGGCCAATTGACGCACAGTTTCCATCAAACTGACTTGATAATGCAAGTCGAGGTTGGATGTCGGTTCGTCGAGCAGTAGGATGGGTGTGGACTGCGCCAGCGCCCGCGCCAGCAAAACACGCTGCTGTTCGCCGCCGGAGAGTTCGCCCACTCGCCGCTCGGATAAGTCCAGCGCGTCCACTTTTTGTAGGGCGGTGCGGATAATTTCGTCGTCTTTCGTCGAGGCCTGGCCGAGGAAATTGAGATACGGTGTGCGCCCCATCAAAACGGTTTCCCAAACAGTGAAGGCTGGAGGCAATGCTACAGCCTGCGGCACCACGGCCAGATAGCGGGCGCGCTGCATCGGCGGCAGGGCTGCCAGGTCATCGCCGTTGGTGCGAATTTTCCCGCCCAACAATGGGATCACGCCACTGGCGGCGCGTACCAGCGTGGACTTGCCCGCCCCATTCGGGCCAATCAGCACAAAGACCTCGCCGGTTTCTACTTCCAACGATACGTTATGCAAAACGCGTCGCGTGCCGTAGGAAACCGATAGTTTCTCGATTCTCAGCATCTTTTTCTCCGTACCGCGAAGCTGCGAAGTGCGCGAAGATTAATTCTTTTTTTCGCGTTCGCCTGCCCCCGTTCCTTGGGGGTCGTACCTGCGCGGTTAACTTACCAAAACCCCTGTGCCTTTGCTCGTCGTAAGACCCACAGGAAAAACGGCGCACCGGCCAGCGCGGTGATGATGCCCACCGGCAGTTCCTGCGGGGCCATGACCACGCGGGCTAAAACATCGGCCACAAGCAGCATTCCCGCACCGCCGAGGACAGAGAGCGGCAGCAGGCGGCGGTAGTCCGCGCCGAACCACAGGCGCATGACGTGCGGGACGATCAGGCCGACGAAGCCGATGATGCCGGAAAAAGACACAGCGGCGGCTGTCGCCAGAGAAGCGGCGATCAGGATCAGGGTCTTCGTGCGCGTGACGGGCAGTCCCAATTGCTGGGCCTGGTCATCACCAAATTGCAGCAGGTTCAGGGCGTGGCCGCTGAGAAGTAAAATCCCTAATCCGATGGCGAGATAGGGCAGGATGGTCAAGACCGGCCCCCATCCGGCCTGCGACGAGCCGCCCAGCAACCAGGCGATGGCACGCCGCAGTTCGCCGGTTGAGCGCAGCATCAGGAAGGAGATCAGGGCGGTGGCGAAGGAACCGAAGGCCACGCCGGCGAGAATGAGATTGGTGGTCGGTACAGTTTTGCCGATACGCGCCAGCATGTACACAACGAACACAGTCAGCAGCGCGCCGATGAAGGCCGCCGCCGGGACGGCCATCAGCCCCCAAAAGGTGTACGGCCAGCGGACGTTCATCGCCAGCACCGCGCCCAGTCCCGCGCCGGAGGCCAC
Source organism: Chloroflexus sp. (assembly GCA_020723995.1). Taxonomy (GTDB): domain Bacteria; phylum Chloroflexota; class Anaerolineae; order Anaerolineales; family Villigracilaceae; genus CG2-30-58-95. The sequence continues at coordinate 1,758 of DYHT01000013.1, read as the reverse complement.
GCCGATGAGATACGGGTCGGCCAGCGGGTTGCGGAACAGGCCCTGGTAGGCCGCTCCGCTCCCGCCCAGCGCCGCGCCGGTCAGCAGGACGAGCGCGGTGCGCGGCAGACGGATTTTCCAAAGAATGAAGGCGGAAGTCTCAAGGCTGGCAGGTAGGTTTCCGGCAATTAGTCCGGTCAGCGCTTTCCACACGTCGGCGGGCGGGATGAATACCGCGCCGATGGCGATGGAGATCAGGATCGCCAATGCAAGCAGCGTAAGGGATGCGGCGTAAGGGAAGGATGATTTGCGCATGGGTGGGAGGGTAGGCAAGTAGACAGGTACACAAGTAGACAAGTAGACAAGTAGTTTCCTTGTCTACTTGTTTCCTTGCCTACTTGCCTACTTGCCTACTTGAACAATTCCGGATGCAGCAACTTGGCCAGCTCTTCCAGCCCGTCCACCAGGCGCGGACCGGGGCGATTGACGGTGTTATCGTCAAACGGGTAAACCTTGCCGTTCTGCACGGCCGTCAGGGCTTCCCAGCCGGGTCGCTGGGCGACCGATTCGGGCGTCACGCCCCAGTTGGAATCGCCCAAGATGATGAAATCGGGGTTGAGGACAACCAGTTCTTCCAGGCTGATTTGCGCCCAAGCGCCCTGCAGGTTGCCACCGATATTGAAGCCGCCGGCGCGGGCAATCAGCAGGTCCACGAACGTGCCGGGGCCGGAGGTCCAGGGCTTGGACGAGTCAGCGCTGGCATCCAGTTCGTAGAAAACCGACGGATGGAAACTGAGCGGCATGATTTTCTCGTCCACCGCGGCGACGCGTGCCTTGAGCGACTCGACCAACGCGGCGGCATCGGTCTCATGGCCGGTCAGTTTAGCGACGGTTTCCAGCGTGCTATACATTTCTTCCAGCGTGGCTGGGTTGGAAACGAAATAGATCGTCAGACCAAGTTGCTCCAGCGAGGCGACCAGTTCGGGCGGGCTGATGCCGCCGGCCAGCACCAAATCGGGCTGCAGGGCAAGGATGGCTTCCAGGTTATATTCGCCCATCGAGCCGCCGATGTCGGCCACGGCTTGGGCTTCTGCGGGATAGTCCGAGAACATATCGCGGCCGATGACCTGCGAACCGGCGCCTACGGCAAAGAGAATCTCGGTCGTGGCCGGAGTCAGCGAGACGACGCGCTGGGCCGGGCTGGTCAGGGTGACTGTACGACCCAGGCCGTCGGTTAGCGTGATTGGCTCAAGCGTGGGCGCGAGGGTCGGCGCGGCGGGTAGTTCGGTCGCAACGGGGAGCGGGGTTGCTACCGGCCCGCAGGCCGTCAGCAGTAAAGCAAAGGTCAAAAGCGTAAAAAGCAGTTTGCGGAACATGCGAAATCTCCTAATAGTGTAGTGTGTGTCAAATCAAAATCCCCTGCCGCAGGGACAGGGGAGGGGGGAGAGGCAATCCAACGCAGCCGTTCCCACCTCCTTTCCACGGGAGTATGGTGAACCGGCCAGGGCGGGCGGCCTGACTTGTTCGATTTTCAAAGAGTAGAGATTGGAGAGGAGAGATTAGTGTCAGGTTCTTTTACTATTCTCTATTCTCTATTCTCTATTCTCTATTCTCTATTCACGAGTCTCGAACTCACAGTTGCGGGACAGCGCCGGACTTGCACCGGCTTCGCCTTTGAGCCTTCCCATCCGGGGGAAAGGCACCTTGACCGATATTCTTTTTTTGTACATGTTTAGCGTGTCTGAAGGAACTGGTTTCGAAAAAGTCAAGGAATAAAGT
>DYHT01000055.1 GCA_020723995.1 Chloroflexus sp. | reverse complement strand
GCGGGAATTGTCAGAAGGGACGCGCAGAAACAGGCTAATGGTGCGGCCCAGAGTCTCTTCAGGGTTGCACAGCCCGGCCAGCGTATTGTGATCCGCTTCGGGCAGGACCTCAAAGGCGGCCCCGGATTTCGCCAGTTCGTTGATCTGCCCCTTCCAGCGGCGCGCCACCGGCGCCAGGCAGCCCGCCCCGAAGACGTTCACCCAGCGCCCGATGAGTTGCCCGGCCTGGCGCTTGGCCGGGTTTTTGACCACCGGTACAGCCGCGCCCAGGTTGACCTGTTGTGTTCTCATTGCCATGACTGTCGTAGTGACGGCTTCAGCCGTCTTCTCTTCCGGCTCATCCAGCAGCCCCAGCCTGGCGAAGGCCGCCAGCAGCAGCCCGAACGAAAACCCCACCGCGGCGCGCGGCTGGCCTTTGTGCTCGAAAGTCCAAAGCGGGATGTTGTTTTCTGCAGCCCGCTTGGCCAGTTTCCCGCCGGTGGAAATCGCCATCAGGCGGCACCCGTTTTTCAGGGAGACTTCGAACGCATCGAGGGTTTCTTCGGTGTTACCCGAATGCGAGGAGGCGATAATCAGCGTCTCAGAGCCGCGCGCCCAGGCCGGCAGACCGTAGTCGCGGTGGACAAGGATGGGGATTTTGCAGGTGGGGGCAAGATAGGCCGCCAGCAGGTCTGCGCCGATGGCCGAGCCGCCCATGCCGGCGATGACGACTTGTTTGAGAGACCCGTTCCCTGGCAGGGAACGGGTCTCTTGCGCCAGCCCCAGTTCCCATGCGGATTGCAACTGGTCGGGCAGGCCATCTATTTCGGCCAGCATGTTTTGGGGGTCGAGGTGATTGAAGGTATGGAAGTCATCGAGGTTCATGTTAGTTTTCACCTATCTGCTGTATAATAAAAGCAATCCAGTCTCTGGAGGTGGATGACCGCAAAGGTCAGCGTGGAGAAGTCAGGCGATGCCTGGCTTTTTCATTTGAGTAAAATTATAGCTAAAATGGCTGTTGACATTTGTCAAGATTGCTGTACAATAAGAGTGAGACGCCATCAAACTCGAAAACCGTGATGATGTCACGGAAACCCCTCGAGGGTAGCCCGCAAGGGCGTAGGGTTTGAGGCGTTTTCATTTCCGTAAGTATTCCCGGTAATGAAAATGCCAGATCGAAAAGTGGCGGTAACTACGGGGAGTTTGTTGTTGAAGGTTGAGCAGCCCGGCTTTGCGAGCAATGTGTTCGGCGAGGAGAATTTTGCTTCGTTTGGCCCCCGTGCGAGTATGAGCGCCATTCATCTCGTAGCCGATTGCGCCCATGAGCACATCAGCAATTTGGATCAAATCACTTTTTTCTGATTCGACTGGTTGGATGTTTCTTATAGGTTGGTGGGAAAGTCCATACTTTTTGCACAGGCCATTGTTCAGAACAGCGCATAGGGTGGATAATTTGTAGCGTTTCGTTGTACGCTCGTCCAGAAAGATAATGCACTCATCTTCCGGCTGAAGGTAAGATCCAAAACTATGCAGAAGGAATTGATACATCAGTTTGTAGAAGCCGAGTTCGGCATCGCTCTTGTTATAGCGGCGGTTGTCAATCTCCTGCGTATCAATCACAATCGCCTTGAAGTGAAAAGCCTGGTTGACGCTGAAAAACAAATCCGCCAACGCAAGGTATTCCTTCAGTTTTTGATCTGAAACTTTTGTCCATTTGAGCTCAGAGAACATTTTGTTGCTTTGCCGATAAAGATTCATGGCTTGGGCAAAGGACGCCTCGTTCTTACGCGTGGCAATCAGCCCGCCAATGACTATATACCGGTCAGCGGTCTGGCGGCTTTCGTCGCAATAAATGTGGAGGAAACGCCCAGGTTGGGGATGATTGGCCATGTTGCTCAGAGAACCTCCAATATCTCCTCGTCAACTTCGGCTACCTCTTCAATACCCTCAACCGCTAACGAAATCCATTTGGCCTTGTTTCTCAATCCCACTCGCCCCAACACAACCTCGCGTGCCTCCTGAGCAATCTTCTTCCGCAAAGCATCGTCTTTCGGGATCGGTAAAATCACCTCGTAAATGCGCTTGCCTAGGGTATCAATGATGTCTTGTGTGAATTGTTTTGAACGTATTTGCCGTTTTACAATGGGAGCATTTATTAAAGCCAATAGTAAAAAAGGATCCAACTCTTGTGGCTTGAGCACTCGGATTTTATACAAATGGCTTTGGTACACGATTTTCGTGTCCTGTTCGGTCAGCATTCCACTCGTCCCTATCAAGTAAGTGCCGTCCCGAACCACGAGAATATCGTAAGGTCGCACATCTTGCTTCCTTTTGTTGTGGGCTTGGTAAACATCTTCGCTAACGCCATGTTTGGGATCAGCCTTCAATTCCCAATTTGAAATGTCGGATGTTCGAATAAATGGGATATTGCCCGTTCCATAAGTCATTTTGCCGATTTCGTCGCCTGTTCCAATAGACAATATCTGTCTTCTCATAAGTTCCTCAACGCTTGCCAAGTCGTGAGTTTCAGCCAAGGCTTGAATATCTCGCTCTAAATCCGGATCGTAGTATTTGGGAACGAGTATATTGTTCTTGACCTGGGACGACTGGATCCTAAAACCTAATTTTGTAAAAGCCTTTGGTGTATCCTGAGTTGCCAGTTCTTTATATTGTGTCGACACTTTATGCACATCATCCAAAAGCACTTCGGAGCCATCAGGATTCTGGCGCAAAGTAGGATTACCACGCGAATCATGTCCACACCAACGCACAACACTCATAAAAAACTCGTATTCTTTTTCCGGGACAGTTTTTTCCAAGAACAACACGCAGGTCTTGCAATGAGTACCACCTTTACCAGATGTCTTACATAATTCTTCAGGCATGGAGACAATGCTGATTATTTTGGCGTGAGAACGAATATACGCGATCATATATTCATAGGTGGGGTTTCCAAATACGCTTTCGGGTAACACAATCCCCATGCGTCCCCTTGGTTTCAAAAGATGCAAGCAGCGTTCCAGGAAGAGTAATTGTGGCGGTTGATCTTCAGGCAGCACAGTGGTTTTTTCCATCACCCCGGCTTGTTTGTTCTTTTTCCACTTGTAGCCAAGATCGAACTGCGATAGTACATGCTGCCCCTTGATGGGGATTTTTGTGCCGAAGGGCGGGTTGGTGAACAAGACATCGAAAATACCAAGTCGGATGGATTCTTGAGCGCGACTCGACCACTCAGCAGGTGGGAGCAGGCTGTTCTCGCAGAAGACGCCGCCGCGCCCATCGCCGATGATCGCCATATAAGCCTTGGTCACTTTCGCCAGGAAGCTGTCTTTGTCAATGCCACGGAAATATCTGGAAGCTACCTCACGCTTCTTACGATCCAATGCCACCGCGCTCCACTTTTTCTCTTTGGCTTCCTTTTCCAGTTGCTTCCAAACGTATTCCAAAGCTACGATCAAGAATCCGCCACTGCCACAGGCCGGGTCGATGATCATCTCTCCGGGCCTTGGGTCCAGGATATCCACCATCATCTTGACCACATTGCGCGGAGTGAAGAACTGCCCTTCGCTGCCGCGCAACGCCGGCCCGATGAACACTTCGAAGGCATCGCCAACCGCGTCGCGGGCTGCCTCGGTGATGCAGTAGATTTGCAGCTCACCCACCACATAGACCAGGTTCTCCGCATCCAGGGTGATCACATCGCCATCATCAAAAACATCATCGTACTCTCGCTTCACATCCTGGAACAGGTTGGTAATGCGTTTCTTGACGTCTTCGGTGGGTTCGCCTGTGCCGCTGCGAAATGTCACGATTTCGTCTGGCCCCTTGCAGATCTCATCGTAGATTTTGCAGAAGAGCACGTTGATAATCTGCTGCGCCAGGGCCTCATCTCGTGTAATGCCGGTGACATTACCTGCTAAATGGTTGCGGATGTCTCGGAAGACTGATTTGAGATCCGAGGGTGCTTTCAGGTCACGGCGATGGAAAAGCCCAATATCCTCAACCCGCTGTCCCGTGCGGGGAATATTGGGGAGCTCTTGCCAGGACACGCTGCCATCTGGGCTTAGAACTTTACGCAGATAAGCATGGTCTTGGCCGTTGAACCACACCCCCAACTCGGCAGGTGACATTTCCAAGTAGCGCTTGAGTTGCTCCAGTCCATCTCTACGATTTTTCTTCTTGCACTCAGCGACCAGGAATAAGTTGTCTTCTGTCTTACGGCCGGTTTTGAACAAGGCGATATCCACCGGATAAGATTTCTCTTCATCCGACGGGCGTTTTCGCACTCGGAATTGCGGACGAGTCTGAATTTGCTGCTTGTTGTAACCGTAATCTTCGACCAAACGACGTGACAGGATTTGTACGGCTTCAACTTCCTCCGGTGTAGCTTTGATCCATTGGTTGGAGATGAAGTCTTGGATTTCGCCTTCGTGCTTTTCGGCTTCTTCGAGTATTGGAAACTGCTTTTGTGTCATGCCTCGTTTCTCCTATCGAATTCGGCGCCGTATTGTTCAATCAGGCCTGCATCAGCGAAACCGAATTTTTGGTTGTTCCCGATAATGATGTGATCGTGGACTTTCATCCCCATAACCCGCGCTGCAAAGACAAGGTCACGGGTGATCCGCTTATCCTCACTGCTTGGGGCAACTTTGCCAGAGGGGTGATTATGGGCAAAAACCAGTGCTGCTGCCGAATGTCGCAAGGCCAGTTTGATTACTTCTCGTGGATAGATCGCGCTGGCCGTTAATGTGCCATGGAAGGCATCAACAATGGTCAGCACTTCATTCTGACCATTGAGCATGATAACCTTGAAAACCTCATGGTCCAAATCTCGCATTTCTTGGTAGAGAAACTTAAAGATGTCATCTGAGCATTCTATGAAAGGACGATCCTGAATACTCTCCAAAAGATACCTCTTGCTCAGTTCAATAACTGCCTTAAACTGGGCAATCTTCGCGTCACCTATTCCTAAAACTGCCCGAAGTTCGTCAATCGGAGCAGCATATAGACTGCGCAGAGAACCATACTTTGTAAGGAGTTCCTGTGCCAAATCTATGGCATTTTTGCCCTTTACTCCGACGCGTAGAAAGATTGCCAATAGCTCTGCGTCTGAAAGAGTCTCTGCCCCCTTAATTAGCAATTTTTCGCGGGGGCGATCTTCAGCAGGCCAGTTTGCTATGGCTTTCTCGTAAACCTTCTTCACAGTTATCGTCTCGATAGGGGCATGGCATTTCTCTGGCTATTGGTTCGTGTGGTCTTGAGAGATGATCAAATTATACACTTCCTTGCGTGGCCAACCTGATTCCCACGCCACCCGCTTCGCCAGCGCGGAGGGGCTTTCGCCCAACTTCAGACCGATCTTCAGCGCAATCATCACCTTATCTTCTGACCATCCCTTCGCTTCGCTCAGGGCAGGCTCTTTGCCATGAATAACCAGTGTAAGCTCACCACGCGGCTCGTGTTCGGCAAAATATTCCCGCGCCCCGGCAATCGTCCCGCGCCAGATCTCTTCGTGGACTTTGGTCAGTTCGCGCGCCACCGCGATTTGCCGGTCGCCGAGGATGGTTTCGAGGTCCGCAAGGGAGTCGAGCAGGCGGTGCGGGGTTTCGAGGAAGATCAAGGTGTAGGGCGAATTGGCAATTCGCCCTACAAACTCGCGCCGCTCGGACAATTTGCGCGGCAGGTAGCCGAGATACAAAAACGAATCGGTTGGCAACCCCGACGCAGCCAGCGCCGCCACCGGCGCGGACGGGCCGGGTATCGGACTGACTTTGTGCCCAGCCTCCAGCGCGGCGCGCACCAATTCGTAGCCTGGGTCATTGAGCGTGGGCGTACCGGCGTCGGAGACCAGCGCCACGTCGCCCTCCGCCAGCGCGGCCAGAATGGCATCCAGCTTGTTGAGTTTGTTGTGTTCGAAGTAACTCGTCAGCGGGGTGTGGATGTCGAAATGGGTCAGTAGTTTACGGGTCACGCGCGTATCTTCGGCCGCGATCAGGCGCGCTTCACGGAGTATCCGCAGGGCACGCGGGCTGAGGTCTTCCAGATTGCCAATCGGGGTGGCGACGAGGTACAGAGTTCCCATTGACATTATTCTATCAGAAACGCGTTGGGACGGCAGTTCAACTGCCGTCCCAACTTTCTCGTTTGCCGGGTGAATTTTCTCGTTTGCTGTCCCAAATTAGTCGCTATACGCCGCTGCCGGAATGACTTCACGGCGGGTGTATTTATGGAAAAAGACCCATGTCAGCGTGATGGCCACGGCGTAAAGCACGCCGGTAGCGATGAAGAGTGGTGAAAAACCGTAACGCTCCTGCACCACGCCGGAAATGTACGGCCCGACCGCCCAGCCGACGTTCCAGACCCAGGCGCGGAGGCTGTTGACCGCGCCCTGCGCAGCTTCGGGCGTCTGCTCCATGGCAAAGGCGTTGAAGAGCGGCGCGGCCATGTTCATCAACGTGCCGCGCACCAGGAAGCCGACCACCGCCGGCCAGACCAGCGGGGAGAAACCCAGCAACAGCAGGAAGGCCAGACTGGCAGACTGCACCAGCACGATCATGCGGATCTTGCCGCCCAAGTTGCCAACCAGCCGCGGCCCGATGAAAGTAGCCAGGCCGACCAGCAGCGAGGCGAGGCTGAACAACAGACCGAGATGCTGGTTGCCCAGGTGATGGCGTTCGGCAAAAAACACATTCATATACGGGATGAGCATCGCCGCGCCAAAGCCGGTGATCAGGTTTGGCAGCGCCAGCTTCAGAGTCAGCGGCCGTTGCAGGACATTCCAGATGGATTGGCGGGGTGCCATAGGCATCACAGCCCGCTCGGCCTCTGGCCGGGTCTGCGGTTCGCGAATTAAAGCAATGGGCAGCATGACCAGGAAGCTTGAGATGACGCTGACGAGCAAGACAGCCTGATAAGCCAGCGAGCTGTGGACTACCACGCCGAGCAAGCGGCCAAACAGGCCGGGGAGCAGGCCTGCAATGGCATTGCCGAGCGTGCTGGCCAGTGGGAACACACCGAAGCTCACGCTGAACAACAAGTCGCGGCTGGAATCATCCGAAACTTTCATCATAAAAGGTGCATGGCTGAGGAAAAACAACTGGCCGCCGATGCCCCAGATGAAGGCCATGCTCAACATAAAAAGAGGTTGGCGCACGACGAGGATGAGAAGCATGGCCGTGTTGGCAGCCAGGAACCCCAGGAGCATGGCGCGCTTGCGTCCCATCTTGTCTGAAAGCATGCCCATCGGGACAGCGAAGATCAATGCTGCAATGGACGGCATGGCATTGATCAGCCCTAGGTATTCGAGGCTGAAGCCAGATTCCAGGATGTAGAAATTGAAAAACAGGCTCCAACCGCTGATCAAAAAGCCATCCAACAAGAGCGCCAGGAGAAATAGCTTTGCCGGGCGGCCCAACTTGCGGACTTGCATAAACTGTGAGAGGAACACATTCAGTAGTTTCATAGAGATCAAAAAAAAGGTTGTTGACTTTCTCAGAGCAAGGAAAAAGAGATACGGGAGCAGGGAGGTATACCTTTCCCTTACGCCCATATCCCTATAAGTGTGAAAGCCTCCCTACTTGTGGTTTACGAATAATTGCTTCAGTTCCCTGATCACTTTATCAGGCTGGGTGAATTGTATGCCGTGCATACCCACTGCCTGTGCGCCTGCTATGTTCCTGTCCATATCATCCACGAAGACCGCCTCGCCCGGCGCGACGCCCAGTTTCTCCAGCGCCAGATGGTAGATGCGCGGATCGGGCTTCACCAGGCCAACCTCGGCCGAGATGACCATGCAGTCGAAGGCGTCCTCGAATTTCTGGCTGAGAATGTAAGCGCGCAGATCCGGCCAGGCATTGCTGATCAAGCCAGTGCGATACATCGGGCGCAGCGAGCGGATGAAGTTTATTAGGTCGAGGTCCACGCTGTCGCCGGCGAAGAACTCCTGCCGCACGGTATCGGCTTCGGTGGGAGGCAGCCCCAGGCGCTGGACGACGGTCAGCCAGTGCTCCACCGTACTGATCGCGCCCAGGCTGGCGCGGGCGCTGCTCTCGTTCTCGAAGACGATTTTGCCCAGTTCGTCGTAGCTCAAGCCGAAACGTGCGGCCAGTTTGGTGCGCGGCTCACGATCACCGGTGCGGACGATGACGCCGCCCAGGTCAAAATACAGCGCGCGGATAGTACTCTGCAGGGGTATGTTCATTTCGTCTCGGCAGTTTGTTTTCTCATTTCCTTGCGCGCCTCCCGCCAACCGGTATGAGCCTTCTCCAGCCGTTCACCGGACATGCTATTGGCGCGGCGGCACTTTGGACAGTGGGCGTCGTAGTGATGCAAACCTTCAACTTCCATCTGCTCGAGAGCAGCAAGGATGGTCTCGCGGCTCAACGCGAACATGGTCTGGCAGTAAGTGCAACGCAGGTTCATTGAAGTCTCTCCTTAATGCTAAAAGCGATGGACAACGGACGACCGTCAATCCTCTATGATCTATCATCGTCCTCGTTTGGTAATCTTCTGATTGTACACTGATTTTTAGCCCGATTCAGTCCATCGGCTTGCGGAAGATCGTGCGCTGCTTGACCTGACGGTAGCCGACGCTTTGATACAGGCGCAGCGCACCGCTCAGGTTTTGAGCATCCACACCATGCGCGGTCTCGGTCATGCCCATCTCCTTGAACATTTGCATGCTTTGCACGATCAGTAAACGCGCCAGGCCGCGTTTGCGCCACGCGCGGCGGACACAGATGCTCTCGGTGTAGCCGCGCTTGCGTTTGTACTCTTCGTTCTCGGCCGCGTTGAGAAAGTTCAACACCATACCTGCCACCTGGTCGCCTTCCCAGGCCACCTTCCAGAACTCGGGCTTGAAGGTTGGGCTTTTCATCCAGCCTTCGCGTTCTTCGCGGGACTGTTCGCGATAGCCCCAGTGGTCGCGAAAGGCTTCGTTCATGGCGTCGAAGATCGGCCAGACGTGCGCCTCTTCGACCGGCCTCACTTCCAGCCCCTCGGGCATGGGCGTCTCCGGGAAAGGCTCGCTCAGGTCGCGCACCATATCAAATTCGTAGCGCACCGGTTGGTAAGCCTGGCTCTCCAGGAGCGCCAGGGTGCCTTTCTCGGTATCCGCCGCGAAGGACTGGAAGAAACGCTCTCCGTCCTGTGGCTGTCCGGCTGCGATCTGGCGCAGGCGGCGTTCGGCATGTCGCAACATCGCGCTGCCGATCCCCTTCCGCCGCCACTGGGGTAGCAGAAAACCAAAGAGGTTGTAGAGGCGCGTTCCATCTTCCAGTTGTTCCCAAAAGACGCGGTTGTACGCAATCACCTGGCCGTTCACTTCGGTAAAAAGCATGTCCCGGTAGGGATCGCAGTTGAGCAGGTGCCGGTAATTGTTGGCGACTTCTTCCAGCGTATTGGTGCGCTCGATGCCGTCTTCAGTCTTGCTGCCATTGATCACGGCCAGCATGAGCGGATAATCCACCTCGCCCCGGAACCCGCGCAAGGTCAGGCCGGGGATGGCCGGGGCCTCGGGCAAAATGATGCTTTCGTGTGTTAATTGTGTGGTCATGTCATTCTCCAGTTCTAAATTGAAACAAAACGGCCACGGGATTCGCCCTTGGCCGCGTCATGAAATGACAAAGAAAAAGGCCACGGGCAGGAGTGCTCCGTGGCCGCCCCAAGCTATGCTTGTGACTCAGCGGTCAACAGGCGCACTCCGCGGGTGCATGACAACAACGCCACTACCAGCGTCGGTGCGAAGACTGCGATACAAGCTGTCGTGCATGAAGTGCGCCTCCTTTCTTTAGGATGGGCGAAGTCTATCATGGGAAAAAATGTCAGTCAAGGGTGATGAACTAAAGTAAAATTAGACTCTCTGAGAATACCCTTTATCAGAAAAATCATTCAGCAAAACTGGAGTCCCCATGTCCATCCCAACCAAGATCGTCGTCATCGGTGCAGGCAGCGCCTCATTCGGTGAAAACACCCTTTCTGCCCTGATGCGCAGCCAGAGTCTGCGCGGCAGCACTCTGGCCCTGGTTGACCGCAACGCCGAATCGCTCGATATCGTTGGGCGGCTGGCGCAGCGGCTCAACCGCGAATGGGACTCACAAATGACCATCACAACCCACACCCATCACCGCCAGGCGCTCGAAGGCGCAGCGTTCGTCATCTCGGCCATCGAGGTTGGCGCGCGCGAAGGGCTGTGGAAAAAAGATTTCGAGATCCCGCTCAAATACGGCCTCCGCCAGCCATACGCCGAGAACGGCGGGCCAGGCGGCTTCGCCCATGCCGCCCGCAACATCGGCCCGCTCATGGAGATCGTGCGGGACATGGAGCAGACCTGCCCCGAGGCCTGGTTCATCAACTTCACCAACCCGATGATCCGCATCTGCGAGGTGGTCAACCGCCACAGCCGCATCCAGGCCGTCGGCCTGTGTCACCAGATTTTCGCCGGTTACGTGATGGTCGGCGTGGCGCTGGGCGCGGAGTACGGCATCCGCGTCCCGCCCGAACTGACCGGCATGGAGGCCGCCGTCAGTCAATACGCCGCCCACGATATAGTCCGGCAGCAGATCGTCCCGCGCGTCGACATCCGCGCCGCCGGGCTGAATCACTTCTCGTGGATGATATCCATCCGTGACCGGCAGACCGGCGAGGACCTGTATCCGCTTTTCCGGCAGCGCTTCTTCGAGCTGGATGCCAAGTTCGAGCCGCTGACCCGCCGCGTCTTCGAGATCTTTGGCCTGTTCCCCATCCCCGGCGATACGCACCTGTGCGAGTACCTGCCCTGGCTCAACGACCCACTCACCAAGCCCTGGGAAAAATACGACATTAAACTCTACGATTGGGAACTGATGGCTGCGGTGCGCGAGTTTGAACTCGACCGGCTCGGCAAGATGGCGGATGGCGACATGACCATCGAAGGCCTGCTCAAGACCGATTCCGAGGGCGCACTGGAGATGATCGAGAACATCGCCGGGGCGGGCAATCACTATCATTTAGCAGCGAATTTACCCAACGTAGGGCAGGTTTCTAACCTGCCGCTTGGAGCGACCGTGGAAACGCCGGTGATAGTGGATGGCGATGGCATCCATCCCGTCCATGTCGGAGCTTTACCTGAACCGGTTGCCGAGTTGTGTCGTCGCGAAATCAGCGTGGCGCAATTATGCGTGGACGCGGCAGTCGAAGGCGACCGGCAAAAGGCGCTGCAATGCCTGCTGCTCGACCCGGTGATAACGGATATCGAGACGGCAAAGCAGGTTTTGGATGATTATCTTACAGCGTATAGAGAGTATTTGCCGCAGTTTTGGCAGTGAAGCTTATTACAAAAAGGATAAACGATTGATACCCACATGGGCGCGATCGCGCACCCGAGGTTCATCCCGACTTATATCCAGCTTGGGCATAAATTCCATATCCCACCCTTGATTCCCCGCCTGAATGCGGCCGGGTTCGAGAGGCTGGGTTTCGATGGCGAAACGGCTTCGTTTCTCGCCAGCATGATCGGTCAATTGGAGGAACAGGGTTTACCGATGGTGGACAACGCCACCGGCTTGCCCCTAGACCAACCAGACGGGCAACTTGCACTTGCGAAGAAGATGCTGGCAGAACTACCCGCCGGCCTGACGCATTTCGTCCTCCATCCTTCGATTGACACACCGGAACTGCGCGCCATCACACCCGATTGGCCCAGCCGCGTGGCAAATTACCAGGCGTTCATCAGCCGGGAGTTCAAGGACTTCCTGAAGAATGCCGGTATCCATGTTATCGGTTATCGTGCTTTACGTGCGGTGATGAGGAGTTGACATGGACACGACCCTACTCGACCGGAGATAACAAGCATTATTTTCTGCATGAACGCATGGCCTGCCGGACGGCATCCGCAGTATCAAGATCGAGCGCCAAATTAGCTGCCGCTTGGGCGTCTGCAAGCGCCCAGCGACGGATGACTTGCTTGGCCGCTGAAATAAAGCCCGCAGCCATGCTTAATTCATCCACCCCCAGGCCAAGAAGAACAGGGATGGCATCCAGGTCTCCCGCCATCTCGCCGCATACGCCCACCCATATTCCGGCCTGATGGGCCGCTTGAGTCACGCGTTCGATCTGCCGCAGAACGGCGGGATGACAGGGATCGTTGAGGTGCGAGAGGCGTTTGTTACCGCGCTCCGCGGCCATAGTGTATTGTGTCAGGTCATTCGTGCCAATACTGAAGAAATCTACTTCGGCGGCAAATTTCTCCGCGAGCAAAACCGCTGCGGGTATTTCTACCATCATCCCCAACTGAAGGCTCGAGGCTATTTCCAGCTCTCTGGTTGCGATCTCACGGCGCGCTTCACCAAACAAGGATTTGGCGCGGCGGATTTCCTCCAATGTGGCGATCATCGGGAACATGATGCGTAGATCATGACCCGAGCTGGCGCGCAACAAAGCCCGCAGTTGGGTACTGAGATCCTCAGGATGATCCAGCGAGATGCGGATTGCCCGGTATCCTAAGAACGGATTAGCCTCGCGGCCGAAATCGTAGTAAGGTACTTCCTTGTCGCCGCCCACGTCCAGTGTCCTCGCCACCACAGGGCGTGTTCCCATCGTATCCAGGATGGCGGCATAGGCCTCCCGCTGTTCTTCCTCGGAGGGAGGCCGCTCCCTATTGATGAAAAGAAATTCGCTCCGCAACAGGCCGATGCCTTCCGCCCCGTATTGGAGTGCCAAGCGCGCCTCTTCGAGACTGCCCACATTGGCCACAATCTCAACCCGATGTCCATCCATCGTGACAGCCGGTTGCCCGGCCAATTCATTGTCACGAGCGACTTTCGCCCCGTACTCGCGGATTTTTACCTCGAAGGCTCGCAGAGACACTTCATCCGGCTGGGCGGTCACACTGCCTGCAATCCCGTCCACAAGCAGCAGGGTTTTATCCGCGATATTCAGAATCTCTTCGCTAAGTCCCACCACCGCCGGTATCCTCAACGCCTTGGCCAGGATAGCAGTGTGCGAAGTGGGGCCGCCTTCCGCGGTGCAAAATGCGAGCACTTTGGAAGCATCCAGGGTCGCGGTCTGGGAGGGCGTCAGGTCGTGGGCGATGAGCACCGCCTGCTCAGACAGTACCAAACTGGCCTGAGTTTTGACGCCAAGCAAAATCTCGACAACTCGCTGGCCGGCGTCACGCACATCCGCTGCCCTGGCCCGCAGGGTCTCAGCCGTCAGGTCTGCGAGTTGCCGGGCGAAAAACTCAACTGCATCCAACCAGGCAGCCTCGGAGTTTTGACCGCTCTGGATGGCATCCTCTGCTTTGCCGACCAACACGCTGTCGTCCAGAAACATTGCCTGGGCTTCAAAAACAGCGGCCTCTTCTGCGCCGGCCTGCCGGGCGACCTTTGCTTTTAGAGCATGCAATTGCTCCGCGGCACGAGCGCGGGCAGCTGTTAGGCGGTTTTTCTCGCCAGCCGCATCGCTGATCGGGTAGCGCGGAATCTCAAGGCGTTTCTGCTCCCAGCGTACCGCTGGGCCTGTCGCCAGTCCCGGCGCGGCCGGGATACCTTTTAGTTCAACCATTTACACCATCGTCTTAAAGATTTCCGGCAAAATCCGTCTCGATCAGCGTTCGAAGGGCTTGAAGGGCGTTCTGCTCGTCGCTGCCCTCGATCAGAAGTTCAATCTCGTGATCTTTCTCCACGCCCAGCATCAGCACGCTCAAGATGCTCTTGGCATCTGCCCACGGACTGTTATTGGTGACATTCTGCATCTGAATTTTGGACACAAACTGGCCGGCCTGTTTGACAAACGCGGCTGCTGGCCGGGCATGCAGGCCGACTTCGTTGACGACTTTTAGGGTGATCTGCTGCATTGTGTATCTCACAAAAGATTGGTTACCTAGTTTGACAATGTCACATTAAGTTGGCGCTGCTGCCTTGTGGCGACGGCGCA
>DYHT01000012.1 GCA_020723995.1 Chloroflexus sp. | reverse complement strand
TGAAAACCACCATGACCCTTCGACAGGCTCAGGGCAGGTCTACACCCACGTCCTCCAGCGCGGCGGACTGGCGGTCAAAAACCCGCTGGATAATTAAATGTTCAGCTTCACCGGAGTCCAACGTCTCCGACGTTGGATAGGCCCACGAATGCTTCAACCTCTCGCCTTTCCAAAGAGAACCATGTTCAGGCGCCTCCTCGCTTTCCTCGCCGTTCTCCTCCTCTCCCTGCCCGCCTGTGAGCCGCTGGATAGTGTCACTACTACCCCGCTGCCGCTCACCTTTGCCGCGGGCCACGTAGAAGGATCCGCCACCGCGCCGGTCTGGCTGGAAATCTACTTCACCGACCCGGCCAGCCCCAGGGCCAAAGAATACGCCGGCGGGCCGGATGAGGCCCTGGCGCAAGCCATTCGCTCGGCGCGCCTCTCGCTGGACGTGGCCATCTACAGCCTCAACCTGTGGAGCATCCGCGACGCCCTGCTGGATGTCTGGCATCGCGGTGTGGTCGTGCGCATGGTCATGGAGAGCGACAGCATGGACAGCGACGAGGCCCAGGAATTGATCGCCGCCGGCATCCCCATCCTGGGCGACCGGCGCGAAGGCCTGATGCACGATAAGTTCGTTGTCGTTGACCGGCAGGAAGTCTGGACCGGCTCGTTGAACTTTACCACCGGCGGCGCATACAAAGATGACAACAACCTGCTCCGCATCCGCTCGCTCGAAGTCGCCCAGAATTACACCCGTGAATTCGAGGAGATGTTCGTTGCCGACAAGTTCGGCGCGGATACGGTCGCTGATACCCCGCATCCGAACCTGATGGTAGACGATACCCCGCTCGAGATCTATTTCTCCCCTGATGACGGCGTCGCTGCCCGCCTGGTGGCGTTGATCCAGAACGCGCAGGAAAGCATCTACTTCATGGCCTACTCGTTCACCTCCAACGACATCGGCGCAACCGTGATGGAACAGTCCGAAGCGGGCGTGACCGTGGCCGGCGTGATGGATGCCGGGCAGGTCAACTCCAACCAGGGCAGCGAATACGACCCCTTTCGCCAGGCCGGCTTGGACATTCGCCTGGACGGCAACCCCGGCCTGATGCACCACAAGGTTTTCATCATTGACCGGAATATCGTCATCACCGGCTCGTACAACTTCAGCGCCAGCGCCGAGACGCGCAACGACGAGAACGTGATCATCATTTTCAACCCGGACGTAGCCGCGCAGTACCTGGCCGAGTTCCAGCGAGTCTACGCCCAGGCGCAGCCATGATTGATAAGGAAATGAATTACCGAACGCTCTCCACTCTTTCTTCCTTTATGTCACTTTGTACCCTTTGTGTTGATAACCACGCAGGAGTCTTTCATGCCCGAAAACAAATTCTACCTCGGCCGCCTCTATAACCCCACCACCGCCAAACCCCTCAACCAGCCGCTCCTTTACGACCCCGCCGACCTTACCACCCACGCCGTGGTCACCGGCATGACCGGCTCCGGCAAGACCGGCCTGTGTATCGCATTGCTGGAAGAAGCCGCCCTGCAGGGCATCCCGGCCCTGATGATTGACCCCAAGGGCGACCTGACCAACCTGCTGCTCCACTTCCCCGATCTCGCGCCCCAGGATTTCCAGCCCTGGCTTGACCCTGAGGTGGCGCGCCGCGCCGGGCAGAGCCTCGAAACTGTCGCCGCGCAGGCTGCCCAGGCCTGGCGTAAGGGCCTGGCGGAATGGGGTCTCGACCGCGAGCGACTGCTGGCGCTCGAGAATGCCGCCCAGTTCGCCATCTACACACCCGGCTCGGATGCCGGCATCCCCGTCAGCGTACTTTCGTCGCTGTCCGCACCTGGCATTCCCTCGGCTTCGCTCGGGACAAGCCCGTGGGAGGGCAACCGGGAGGTGCTGCGCGAACGGATCGGCAGCACGGTCACGGCTTTGCTTGGATTGGTCGGTCTGACCGATATTGATCCGCTGCGCTCGTGTGAACACATCCTGCTCGCCAACATCTTCGAAAATGCTTGGAGCAAAGGCCAATCCCTCGACCTGGCTGAACTCATCCTGCAGAGCCAAAACCCGCCTTTCGACAAGCTGGGCGCATTCCCGGTGGATACCTTCTTCCCACCCAAAGAGCGCATGGGTCTGGCGCTCCAGTTGAATAACATCCTCGCCGCGCCGGCCTTCGAGATCTGGCGCCAGGGCCAGTCGTTGGACATCGCCGCCCTGCTGACCATGCCGGATGGCCGCCCCCGTCACAGCCTCTTCTACCTGGCGCACCTGAGCGACTCCGAGCGCATGTTCTTCGTCACGCTCCTGCTCTCGGCGGTTGAAACCTGGATGCGCACGCAGAGCGGGACGGCCTCCCTGCGCGCCCTGCTCTTCATGGACGAGATTTTTGGCTACCTGCCGCCCACGGCCAACCCGCCCTCCAAACCGCCGCTTTTGCGTATGCTCAAACAGGCGCGTGCTTTCGGCCTGGGCTTGCTGCTCGCCACCCAGAACCCGGTTGACTTGGATTACAAAGCCCTCTCCAACGCCGGTTCCTGGTTCATCGGCAAACTCCAGACCGACCAGGACAAACAACGCCTGCTGGATGGCCTGGAAAGCGCCGCTTCCGGGGCCCTTGACCGCCGCGCCTACGATAGGCTTATTTCCAGCCTGGGCAAACGCATCTTCATCATACACAATGTCCACCTGCCCCCCTCCATCGCCGGGGGAGGGGCCGGGGGTGGGGGCGCGGTCCTCTTCCATACCCGCTGGACGATGAACTTCCTGGCCGGCCCGCTGACCCGGACGCAGATCCCGGCGCTAAACAAACTGGCCGGCGCTCAATTTCTGTCGGACGGGCTCCCACGCCCGTCATTCGGCGGCGTGCCCACAGGGGGTGCTTCGCGAGGCGCCGCCTCTACCGATGTGGCGCCGGTTCCCGAAGCAGCAAGCCAGCATCCGGTCTCGCCCGCTCCCGCTCCGGACCTCGCGCCTGCCTCCGTTCCAGTTGTGCCAGTGCCACTTCCGTCGTCCGTCGTCGGTCAATCGTCAATCGTAAATCGTCAATCGGAAATCGCCAGTCAATCCTCCCTCACCCGCCCTCCCGTGCCAACCGGTATGGCCGAATATTTCCTGCCTCTCCATATGTCCTTTACAGAAGCATTGGCGGCCTCCGTCCAACCCATGCCCGAAGAAGCCCTGTTGAGCGGTGTGCTTTACCGTCCGGCTTTGGCCGCCGCGGCCCAGATGCGTTTTCTCGAGCGCAAGTACGGCGTGGATAGCGAAACCGCAAAATCCGCGCTGGTGACCGCCCCGGATAAGCGCGGCGTGGTACGCTGGGATGATTTCGTGGCCCACGTACCAGAAGTCAGCAAAATGGATCCTTCTCCCGCGCTGGGGTCGCGTTTCACCGCTTTGGATGCGCCCCTCTCGGACGCCCGCCTGATGGCAAATTTGCAGCGTGATTTCACCGATTGGGTTCGCCACTCCAGTAAGCTGACCGTGCGCGCCAACGAAGCCTTGGGCCTGTATGCCACGCCGGATGTCTCCCAGGCGGAGTTCATGAAGGCTTGCGCCGAGGCCGCCCGCCAGCAGCGCGATGCCGAAACTGCCAAGGTCACGGCGACGATTGACCGTCAGATCAAGACGTTGCAGGATAAAATTGCCCGTGAGCAGCGCGAACTGAAGATGGACGAGGCTGAACTAAGCGCCCGCAAAGTGGAAGAACTGGGTACCCATGCCGAGAATCTACTCGGCGTCTTTGGCGGACGGCGTTCCAGCCGCAGGCTGTCCACTTCGCTGACCAAGCGCCGCCTGACCGAACAGGCCAAGGAAGATGTGCAAGAGTCGCTCGATGTCATCCAGCAATGTCAACAGCAACTGGCCGGCCTGGAAAAGGCCCGCCAGCAGGCGATTGAAGCAGTCAATTCGCGTTGGGGCGATGCCGTCAACGACATTACCGAGATCACCCTCACGCCTAAAAAAGCGGATTTTTACGTCAGTATATTTGGCGTAGCCTGGATGCCCTATTACCTGGTGCAATCTGGCGCAGAGACGATCGAGCTGCCTGCTTTCGGTCAAGAGTAAGGGACTATCTCGATGGAAACCGGCGCGTGGGATTTACTCGGCTTGCGCCAGTTGACCACAAAAGTTGAGCAGCCGGCCGAATTGGTTATCAGCGGCCTTTATCGTTACGTCCGCCACCCTTTGTATACCGCCGGCCTGGTCTTCATCTGGCTTTCGCCGGTCATGACCCTCAACCTGCTGGCGACCAACATCGGATTAACTGCTTACATCCTCGTCGGCGCGTACTTCGAGGAACGCAAACTGCGCCGTGTATTCGGCGTGGGATATGCAGCTTATCAGGCCGTCACACCCATGCTGATCCCCGGCCTGCACCTGAAGCGGAAAAGTAATTGCTCAACCAATGCTGTCAACGAATGGCGAAACGAATAAACGAATTGATCGCGATTGTATCGTCATTCGTTTATTCGTTGGATATTCGTTGACAGAACTGCGCAGTTACGTTGAAAATTTGTTTGGTAGAGATTCACAAGGTATAATCTTCTGCGATGACTTCAACCTCCTATCCACTTCCCCGGCGCATAAATCCTATCCCCCAGATACTGGCTGCCCTGCTGGGCGGCTTGCTCTTGTTCCTCCTGACCATCGGCGCGGTCACCGGTGCTTACCAGTTATGGTACTCCGGGCGCATCCTGCCAGGCGTCTCTGTCGCCGGAGTGGATATATCCGGCCTCACGCCCGAAGCGGCTGCCTTGAAACTCAACCAAACTCTGACCTATCCTTACGCCGGCCGCATACTCTTCCGCGATAGCGATCAAGCCTGGCTGGCAACCCCGGCTCAACTCGGCATGGTATTCGACGTGGGCGACAGCCTCCAGGCCGCATATCGGGTTGGACGCGGCAGCGGGTTGTTTGGCAGCTTTGCGGCTCAGGTGGACGCCTGGCAGGGGATCGTGAACCTCCCGCCGGTCATCCTGTTCGACGGACGCGTAGCCTACAGCTATCTGCAGGCCATCGCCGCCCAGATTGACACGCCGGTGGTCGAGGCCAGCCTGACGATCCAGGGGACACAGGTGGACGACACGCCCGGCCAGGTTGGCCGTTTGCTCAACGTGGACGCCACCATGGTCAACTTATTGGCGCAGTTGCAATCCTTCCAGGATGGCGAGGTGCCGCTAGTCATCGAAGCGCAAGCCCCGCAAATCCTGGATGCCAGCGCCCCGGCTGCGATTGCCCGCCAGATGCTCAGTGCGCCGCTGACCCTCAGCCTCCCCGATATGCAGGCTGGCGACCCCGGCCCGTGGGTGGTGGATGTCCAGACCCTGGCGGACATGCTGCTCGTCGAGCGCGTGCCGTCCGGCAGTGGCGAGCAGTACCAGATTTCGCTGAACGCCACCGCCTTGCAGCCGTTCTTGGAAAGACTGGCTGCCAGCCTGGATCGGGATCCCGAAAATGCCCGTTTCATCTTCAACGATGAAACGCGGCAGTTGGATTTGGACCAGTCTGCGGTTATCGGCCGTACGCTGGATGTGGCCGGCAGCCTCGCCGCCATTCAGCAGAAAACATTGCAAGGTGAGCATAACATCCCATTGACGCTGACCTATACTCCGCCGGCGGTGGGGAACGATGCCACCGCCGCCTCCCTGGGCATCACCGGCCTGGTTAGCGAACAAGCCACCTATTTCCGCGGCTCCAGCGCCGAGCGTATCCAAAACATCCAGGCCGCCTCCGCTCGTTTCCACGGGCTGATGGTCGCGCCCGGCGAGACGTTTTCAATGGCGGATGCCCTGGGCGATATCAGCCTGGAAAACGGCTTCCAGGAAGCTTGGATCATTTCGAATGGGCGCACGATCAAGGGCGTGGGTGGAGGCGTTTGCCAAGTCAGCACTACTCTGTTCCGCACCGCCTTTTTTGGCGGCTATCCGATCGTCGAGCGCCATGCCCACGCCTACCGGGTCTCCTATTATGAGCAGATCGCCAATGGCTATAATCCCAATCTGGCCGGACTGGACGCGACCGTCTTTGTCCCGCTGGTTGATTTTAGATTCACCAACGATACACCCTATTGGCTGCTGATGGAGACTTACGTCAACGTCGCCGCGCGCCGGATCACCTGGAAATTCTACTCGACCAGTGACGGCCGCAGCGTCACATGGAATACCAGCGGCCCGCGCGACGAGGTCCCGGCGCCCGAACCGCTCTTCCAGGAAAATTCCGACTTCGAGCCGGGTGAAATCAAACAGGTGGACTGGTCGGCGGATGGCGCCAATGTCACCGTGACGCGCACCGTTTGGCGAGGTGGTCAAGTCTTATACAGTGACACCTTCGCCACCCACTACAAAGCCTGGCAGGCGATCTGCGAATATGGCCCGGGTACGGAAAACCCGCAGTCTTTGGCGAAGGAGAAAGGTTTGTGTCAACGTTAGAGGTGGTAAAATAGCCGTCTGTTGTCAAAGATATTTCTGCGCCGTCCCTCGCGAAGTATCCTGTGGGCGGCGCAGGCGCGGCCGCCGGGGACGGCAGCCAAAGCCTTACGCGGAGAAAACACTATGCTCAGTCAAGAATTGCTTCAAATCCTGCGCTGCCCGGCCTGCGTACGTGAAAAGGATGGGCTGCTCGAGTTCTACCAGGAATTCTGGTTGATCTGCCAGGATTGCGACCGCAAATACCCGGTCGTGGACGATATTCCGGTCATGCTGATTGATGAAGGCGATAAGTGGGTCAAGGTAGCCGAGCAAGAGCTGCCGCTGCCGCCCCCAGCCATCAAATAGCATGAATGTAGAACTCCGCTCCCTGCTGGCTGAACTGATCTGCGGGGATGATACCCGCGCCGAAGCCGCCGTATCTAAATTGGCCGGGCTTGGCCCCGAAATCCTGCCTTCCCTGAAAGCGTTGTTGGACTCGCCGGAGGTGGAGGCGCGCTGGTGGGCCATCCGCACGCTGGCGCAAATGTCCGCACCGCCTGCGGATTGGTTGATCGCCGCGCTGGACGACTCGGCCGGCGAGGTGCGCCAGTGCGCTGCGCTAGCCCTCTGCCATCACCCCGACGAAAACGCCACCCCCGCGCTGATCCGCCTGCTCGCCGACCCTGAGCCTGTCAGCGCGGAATTGGCCTCCAGCGCCCTGATCGAGATTGGCAGCCAGGCGCTGCCGGCGCTGATCGAGTCGCTGGAGCAGGGGCCGAATAAGGCACGTCTGGAGGCAGTCCGCGCCCTGGCTGGCATCCGCGATCCGCGCGCCATCCCGGCTTTGATGGCCGCTCTAGAAGAAGATTCTTTATCCATGCAATTCTGGGCTGAGGAGGGTCTCGAACGCCTCGGCCTGGGAATGGTATATCTAAAACCTGAGTGAAAGACAAGTATGACCGTAAAGAAATTTGATTTTTTAAAAACCATGCGCAGTTTGAAGCGCCCGTCCAGCGGGCAATTGATCCTGTTGGGCGTTGGCCTGATCCTGGCAATTGCCACGTTCATCTTCTTGCGCGGCTTTGTCGCCTGCTGGCAGTTGACCTCGCTGCCCGGCCTCCCGCCGGCGAGCTGTGGCATTGCGGCTGCCAATCCACAAGGCACCCCCGCCGTAAACGCTGAGGGCACGCCCCTCACACCGGATATCTTGGCAACTTCCAGCGCTCCCCAGGTGCAATTGCCCCCACCCTGGGATGGCGCCAGCCGCGTCACGATTTTGGTCATCGGTTTGGATTATCGTGACTGGGTTTCCGGGGAAGGCCCGCCGCGTTCGGATACGATGATATTGCTGACGATAGATCCGCTCAGCAAAACGGCTGGCATGTTATCCATCCCGCGCGATATGTGGGTGAATATTCCCGGATTCGGTTATGGCAAGATCAATACTGCCTATGCTTTGGGCGAGGCCTATAAATTACCCGGAGGCGGTCCCAGCCTGGCGGTAAAGACGGTTGAAAATTTTCTGGGTGTGGCCATTCAATATTATGCGCAAATAGATTTCACTGCTTTTGAGCGCATGATTGATGAGATCGGCGGCCTGGATCTGGATGTCACCCAAACCATCACCCTTGACCCGCTCGGCCAACATAATACTGTTTATGATATGCCCCCCGGTCGTTACCATTTTGACGGCCCGATGGTTCTGGCCTATGCCCGCGCCCGCCATACCGAAGGCGGCGATGTTGACCGGGCCAATCGCCAGCAGCAGGTCATCTTTGCGATCCGCGATAAAGTCCTATCATTGAATATGCTGCCTACGCTGGTTGCCAAAGCTCCGGCGCTTTACCAGGAGCTTTCCACGGGCATCCATACCAATCTGGCCTTGGACGATTCTGTCAAGCTGGGCATGTTGGGATTGCAGATTCCCCAGGCAAATATCAAGAAGGGCGTAATTGATTACAGCATGATGACCATCGGGGTTTCACCCGATAACCTGGATATTTTCAAGCCCATTCCGGATAAGATCCGCGTATTGAGAGATGAGGTTTTCGGCGGCGGCGCAATAAGCCCCATGGCCGTTGGCGACCAGGCGCAATTGTTACATGCTGAAGCGGCGCGCGTGGCGGTGCTGAATGCCTCTGGAATTTCTGGCCTGGCCCAAAGGGCGAGTGACTATCTGACTTCCCAGGGGATGAATGTTGTCTTGATTGGCAATGCCAATGAACACCCTGAATTTCCTGCCTCCTGGTACGCGGATGGCTATACAACGGTGGTTGATTATCGCGGTAAACCGTATGCCATGCGTTACTTGATGTCTTTGATGAGGATGAGTTCAGGCCAGATCAGGACTAAATTTGACCCGAACGCGCAAGCGGATGTGGTCATCTTCTTGCGAGGCGATTGGCAGCCCTAAAATAAATCACTTTATTTTTGCTGCTTGAACAGCAGTCTTATGCCTCCGTAGTAGGTATCTCCCCCGCTTGTCTGGCAAAGGGGCGCACTCAGATTGGATACCGGCTGACCACCGGAAACCAGACGAAGGCTATACCCAACCTCGGGCTTCATGACGAAATCCGCATAACCATTCCCAAGTTCCGGTTTCAGACCGGTATAGAAATGCTCCTCGCCAGCAGCCCAAGAGATGACGATTTCAGCGCCGGGGACAGGCTGTCCGGCTGCGTTTTGGATTTCGATTTGCAAAAGCCCCTCCAATCGGCCCGCCTCGCACAGGCTTTCTTGAGAATCCAGGATGAACGCCGCGCCGACTGTTGGGGTGGGGGTGCGCGTTGGGCGCGGGGTGAGAGTGAAGATGGGCGTGAAAGTAACGGTTGGACGGCGGGTCGGGGTGATGGTCGCGCCGCTCGTCGGCCGCTCAGTTGCCGGAGCGAGGAGCGTAGGCGTCGGTGTAATATTATTCTCAACCGGGGATTGTCTTAATGCGTCGGCCAGCCGCGCCAACGCGTAAGCAGAACCATTCGGATCGCCAATTGACAGGGCATTTTGAGCCTGGAGGTTCAACGCCCCGGCCGGGTCGGCATCGCCCAGGAGCGCGAGTCGGGATTGCGCCCGCCCGAGGTCGTCGCTGGCCAGATAGGCGAAGGCGATCAGGCTGCGATATTGATCCTTGAAATCTGCACGCAGCGAAGCCGGCGCGGTGTCCACGTATTGGACGGGCGCGATGACCCACGCGCCCAGCAAACCGAGCGCCAGACCGATCAGCAGGCCGGTCAGCAGGTACCATGGACCGCGGCGCGGCTCGCCGCTCATGGCGCGACGCCTCCTGAAACCGGTTGCCAGGTCTGGAGGGCAGTCGCCAGGCTCTGCAGCAGGGCGAGATCGGATGCGGGGAAATTGGCCTGTTGAGCGTAATTTAACGCCTGCGCCGCGATCTTGGCAGGGTGTTCGCTGCCCAGTATCCCCAGTCGTCGGGCAGCCTGGTCTACATTCTGGTTGGCATTGAAAACCTCGGCTGCCATCAGCATGTAGTCGCAGCGATAGTCGGCGCGCAAGGTGTCGGGCGTGGTATTTGTATATTCGACCGGGCTGATCACCCAGCCATACACCAGGCCGGCGGCCAGCCCGAGGGCGATCATGACAAGGAACTTGTGCCAACGCGACATGGAGTTATTTTGCCATAGGTGTAATTATATTGGTAGGGTGGTGGTGTCAATAAGAATATCATTATGGGCGACAGTTGAACTGTCGCCCATCTGGCGCATAGAATATCCGGGCAGGTTGACCGGCGGCACCCAGATACACCTCCTTACCGCTGCTTCCTCTCGGACCTGACGGGGTTCGCAGGGCTCTGCCGCGCCGGGCCCACCCGGACGCATGAAGCATACCCGAATAGAAAGTCCGTGTCAATGCTTCGACTCTGTCCCTTTGGGAATCCCCGTGACTCACCGCCATTTGGCGTCAAAGCGTGGGACAAATTGCCAATTTGTCCTACATTTGCCAGCACATCACGGTAAATTCCAGAGAGCCCACGAGTAATGAATTCGACAAATAATGCCTCATGGTATAATACTTTCGTCAAAAATTAATTCAGGAGCAGATCTTGGCTTTCAACCCCATAAACTGGCTACTCGGCCTTTTTTCATTGGATATCGGCATTGATCTGGGGACAGCAAACACCCTCATCAATGTACGTGGAAAAGGAATTGTCATCAACGAACCGTCCTGGGTCACGATAGATAAGCACTCCCGCCAGCCGTTGGCGATTGGCCTGGAAGCCAGGGAGATGATAGGCAGGACCTCCGGTGCAATCGTGGTCGTGCGGCCTTTACGTGATGGCGTGATCTCGGAATTCGAAATCACCGAAGCCATGCTGGAATATTTTATCGGTAAAGTACACGAACAGACTGTGGTGCCTTTGCCGCGGCCGCGTATCGTGATCGGTATTCCCTCCGGTGTGACCGAGGTGGAAAAGCGCGCCGTTTACGATGCCGCCATGTCGGCCGGGGCGCGCGAAACTTTCTTGATCGAGGAGCCGATCGCCGCTGCGTTGGGCGCAGGGCTGCCAATTGGTGAAACGCGCGGCAGCATGATTGTGGATATCGGCGGTGGCACGACCGAAGTGGCGGTCATGGCGATGGGAGGGGTGGTCGTCTCCAGGTCCTTGCGCGTGGCTGGGGATGAGATGGATCAGGAGATCGTCCAGTACGTCCGCAACAAGTACAACCTGCTGATTGGTGAACGCATTGCCGAGCAGGTCAAGTGGAATATCGGCTCGGCTTTTCCGCTTCCGGTGGAAAAGACGGCGGAAGTGCGCGGCCGCAACCTGGTTACCGGCTTGCCCGAATCGATTGAAATTTCCTCGGTCGAAGTGCGCGAGGCGCTGTCGGCTTCCACGCAAGTCATCGTGGATACGATAAAAGGTGCGCTCGATGAACTTCCACCCGAGATCGTGGCTGATTTAATGGATATTGGAATATGTCTGGCGGGCGGCGGGTCGCTCCTGCTGGGACTGGCTGAACGCCTTAGCGACGAATTGAACCTGCGCGTTTGGGTAGCCGAAGATCCACTGACCTGCGTCGTGCGCGGCGCGGGGTTAGTGCTCGAGGATTTCCCCGGCCTGAGCCGTTATCTGGTCGGCCTGGAACGCGGCAGTACGCGTCATTCGTAAGCGCGTGGCTGCGTCAGCCTGGCGCGGTGTTCGTGAGTCAATTCTGAGATGAAACAATCCTTTCCACGTTTATGGTCGCCCATTCGGCAACCATCATTGCAAACCATCGTCATCGCCTTGGTGGTTTTTGGTTTGGTGTCGCTTGCACTGGGCGGATATTTTTCCTCGTTGAGCAATTTTATCGGCCAATCTGTTGTGGGGGCGCAAACCTGGATTTCCAACCGTTACCTGGCCGTGGTTGATTTCCTCACCGTACCCCGCGATGTGGCTTCCCTGCGGCAAAGGAATGTCGAACTGGAAGCCGAGGTTGCCCGCTTGCAGACCCAGGTCATTGACCTTCAAGGACAGGTGACCGAGACGCAAATCCTTTCCGCGCTGGTGGATTTTGCGCGCGCCAGCCCGGAGAGCACCTACAAAGCTGCCACCGTCATCGGGCGCGACCCCAGCCCATTCCTCCGTTATGTCATTATCAACATCGGCTCAAACGATGGCATCCGCCGGGGCATGCCGGTTGTCACTGATCAGGGCCTGGTCGGGCGCGTGGACGCGGTCACCGGAGAAGCGTCCCGCATCCAACTCATCACCGATCCAGCCTCGGCGGTCAACGTCAACCTGCAAAACTCCAAAACCGAAGCGCTGCTGGTCGGCTCCATCACCGGAGATCTCTCGCTCGACATGATCTCCCAGGATGTCACCGTTCAACCCGGCGATGTCGTTTTGACTTCGGGCCTGGGCGGCGGTTATCCTCCCAATCTGCTGGTCGGACAGGTGGTCAGCGTCCGTAAATTGGATTACGAGTTGTTCCAGCAGGCCGCCGTCCAGCCGATTGTGGACTACAATCAACTGCACTTCGTCCTGGTCATCACGAACTTCAAGCCGGTGGATATTACGCCTCTCGTCCCGACACCGGCCCCTTGATCTATGGCGAATCTGGTTGCAATCCCTGTTCTCGTTTTGGCGCTGGTGCTCCAAACAGCCGTCATCAGCCGCCTCAATCTCATTCATGGCAGCGCGGATATCGTATTGCTCATCCTGGCTGCCTGGGCCTTACAGTCGCGTGTCAAGGCATCCTGGCAGTGGGCTTTGGGGGCCGGCGCATTGGTCGGTTTTGTCTCCGGCCTGCCGTGGTTCGTCCCGCTCGCGGGTTATTTGCTCGTCGTCGTCACCGGGCGTCTTTTACGACGCCACGTTTGGCAGGCGCCGCTCCTGGCGATGTTTACGGTTAGTTTTATAGGTACCTTATCCATGCACTTACTCTCACTAGTCACGCTTCGCCTTGCGGGCAATCCCTTGCCATTCGTGGTTTCTTTAAGTCTTATCACCTTGCCGAGCATCCTGCTCAATCTACTCCTGGCAATCCCGGTTTATTCCCTGTTTAGAGACCTGGCCGGATGGATCTATCCGGTGGAAGTGGAAGCATGAGCACGGTGACATCCCATTCCCGTTTCCTGGGCGGGCGCTTGCTCACGATCTATATCGTGATCGGCCTGGTTTTCGCGGTTTTTTTTAGTCGCCTCTTCAATCTACAAATTCTTCAAGGCGTGGACTGGACGGTTCAGGCGGTTAAAAACCACACGCGGGCGATCAGCGTCCCACCCGCGCGCGGGATTATCTATGACCGCAACGGTTTTGTGCTGGCGCGTAACGTCGCTTCGTACAATATTGTCATTATCCCGGCCTATCTACCCGACGACGACTCCGATATCCAGCGCATATATCGGGAACTCTCGCAGCTCAGCGGTGTGCCGGTCAATCAAGGCACGGTGGAAGAGGCCAAGTTGATTTCCCCCTGTACGCCCGGGCCAGGTATCACGCAACTGGTCGCGCTGGGCGAATCGCTGGCGCCCTATGACCAGGTCAAGATAACCTGCAACGTCAGCGAGGAAGCCGCGCTGATCATCCGCGAACATGCTGTGGATTGGCCGGGTGTAAGCATCGAGATCGAGCCGGTGCGCGATTATACAACCGGCTCGTTGACTGCCAACCTGGTTGGTTTTCTGGGACCGATACCGGCCATCCTGGAACAGGATTATCGCGACCAGGGCTTCAGGCCGGGCCGCGACAAGGTTGGCTACGCGGGCGTCGAGGCCTCGCTGGATAGTATCCTGGTCGGTCAACCCGGTAAGCGCGTGGTCGAGGTGGATGTGGCCGGAAAGGAACTCGGCAACCTGCAGCCGCCGGTTGCGCCGGTTGCCGGCGATAACGTGATGCTGACCATTGATACCCGCTTGCAGGCTGCTGCCCAGGCCGCCTTGGTGGGTGAGATCGATTCCTGGAATGCCTGGCACGGATATCTGCGCATCTCCAGCGGGGTGGCCATTGCCATGAACCCGAAGACAGGTGAAATTCTGGCGATGGTCTCGTACCCGACCTATGAGAACAACCGCATGGCGCGCTTCATCCCGACTTATTATTACCAGCAACTCAGCCAGGATCCGCGCCACCCGCTGCTCAATACCGCAGTCTCTGCGACTTACCCGCCGGGTTCGGTCTTCAAGTTATCCACCGCGACCGGCGCTTTGAATGAGGGTGTGGTTAGGCTCGATCAGATAATCTCTGCGCCCGGCCAGATATTTCTTTGCGAGAAATATTCGCCCAATGAACCCTGTACCGAGCGCAACCAGCGTCCGTTCGTGGATTGGATCTTCGACAAGAACCCTGAAGGCTTTGGACAGATTGACTTCCTGCATTGCATTGCCTGGTCGTCCAACGTTTGTTTTTATAAACTCGCCGGCGGGTTTGAGGATGAAATCCCGGAGGGTCTTGGGATTTTGCGCCTGAAACAATATGCCCGCGCCCTCGGTTACGATCAGCCTTCGGGCGTGGAATTGTTGGGTGAAGCCTCCGGCCTGATCCCCGACCCGACTTGGAAACGCATCAACAAAGGCGAGAACTGGTCCACCGGCGATACCTACATCGCCGGCGTTGGGCAGGGTTACGTTGCGTCCACGCCGATCCAGGTTTTGATGTCGGCTGCCACCATTGCCAATAACGGCAAGCTGATGCAGCCGACGATCATCCGGGCTGTCATTGATGGGGATGGCAACACCGTGCGAATGTGGCGTGACTCGCAGCTAAATTTCTATAATTCGCCGGTTTCAGGCAGTTGGCAGATGTCTCCTTTCCAACCTCACGCCCGCTGGGATATCACAACTGATCCGATCATAAAAGATTACCGCTGCGAGGGTGGCTTTTGTGCTGAGACCGGTCTGATGAAGACAGTCCAACCCTGGGTGGTAAGCAAAATCCAGGAGGGGATGCGGCTGGCTATTGTCGACGCGCGCGGCACGCTCAATCGCGAGACATCCTTCCAGAATTACCCGATTGCCGTAGCCGGTAAAACGGGTACGGCCGAGTATTGTGACGATGTAGCCCTGGCGAACAACCGCTGCCGGTACGGTGAATGGCCGACCCATGCCTGGACGGTAGCCTACGCGCCTTTTGATGATCCGGAAATCGTCATTGTGGCCTTTGCCTATAACGCCGGTGAGGGTGCTAGCGTGGCCGGCCCGATCGTAAAAAAGATTATGGACGCCTACTTCGAGATCAAAGCAATCAACATCGCTCAAGGTCTCTCCGGGGGACAGCAGCCTTGAGCCACTTCACCTTCCAATAAAAGGCAGTATAATCACGGACAGAAATGAGCAAAGTAGCTTCGCTGATTGACATTAAAGGTATTCGGGATGGCTTGCTGGTCAAGCTGGGCGATGCAGCCTGGCCCACCTTTCAGGTTGCGCTGATCAATGCCATAGACGATCGGAGCGCGTTCTATAAAGGCGCGCGCTTGGCGCTGGATGTGGGCGATCAGGTTTTACATGTTGCCGAATTGGTTGCGCTGCGTGAAATGCTTTCGGAACGCGGCATCTTTCTTTGGGCGGTCTTGAGCAGTTCCTCAACTACCGAGCAAACCGCGCAAAACCTCGGATTGGCAACCCGCATCTCGAAACCGCGACCAAGCCAGGTCCAGCCTGCTCCGGACGGGGTGATGGACGCGATTGCCCTGTGGCTGCCGCGTACGCTCCGTTCGGGTACGCTGGTCGAATTTCCTGGTCACGTAACTGTGATGGGGGATGTCAACCCAGGCGCGGAAATTGTAGCCAGCGGAAGTATCATGGTCTGGGGGCGGTTGCGTGGCGTCGTGCATGCCGGCTCGCAAGGCGAGGTGAATGCGGTGGTGTGTGCATTGGAACTAAACCCAACTCAATTGCGTATAGCCGGTGTGATCGCGGTATCACCGAAACGAAAAGGTAAGGCTCAACCAGAGGTTGCCCGCTTGAAGGATGGAATTCTTGTGGCCGAACCCTGGCAGGCGTAGATATGATAACCTCAAAGGTAGAATAATCAGGATGGTGAGATGACAGCCACGGTGCTGACGATAACTTCTGGAAAAGGCGGTGTCGGCAAGACGACAGCCGTTGCCAATATTGGCGTGGCGCTGGCCTCTACTGGCCAAAAAGTAGTTTGCGTGGACAGCGACATTGGCCTGCGCAACTTGGACGTGGTGATGGGCTTGGAAAACCGCATCGTTTACGATCTTGTGGATGTGGTCGAGGGACGCTGCCGGTTACGCCAGGCAATGATCCACGACAAACGCGTCCCCGAACTGTATTTGATCCCGGCGGCGCAGACCCGCGATAAAAGCGCTGTCTCGCCTAGTGATATGGTGCGACTCTGCAACGAACTGCGACCAGAGTGTGACTGGGTGCTGATCGATTCTCCGGCTGGTATTGAACGTGGTTTCTATAATGCAATCGCCGGGGCCGATAAAATCATCGTGATGACCAATCCCGAGATCTCGGCGGTGCGGGATGCCGATCGAGTGATCGGTATAGTAGAAGCGGAAGAAAAAGGTTCACCCGTACTCATCATCAACCGGCTGAATTCAGCTATGGTAAAGCGCGGCGATATGATCTCGGTGGATGATGTACTCGACTTGCTGGCGATCAAATTGCTTGGGATTGTCCCGGAAGATGAAAACGTCATCGTGGCTTCGAATAAGGGCACGCCGTTGGCGCTGGATGGAAAGACCAAAGCCGGGCAGGCCTTTCAAAATATCGCCCGCCGCTTGATGGGTGAAGAGGTGCCCTTCCTTGACTTAGAGTCCCAGGGGTTGTGGCAGCGTCTTCTGGGGAGGAAATAAGATGAGCTTCATTGACCGCATGATAGGACGTAAAAAAAGCGCCGGCAGTGCCAAGGAGCGCCTGCAACTTGTCCTGATCCACGATCGCACCGACCTGACGCCGGCTGAACTGGAAGCCCTCAAGGACGACTTGATCGAGGCCATCTCGCGCCATGTGGATATTGATTCCGCGGCGGTCCGCATCAGCGTCGCCCAGGATGGGCGTTCTCAGCGCCTAGTGGCAGATATCCCCCTGCGGAGCGCATCCCGTCGCCGTTCGCGCTAGATAATCTAATGTTACGTGGTGAATTCTGGCGGCATTTCGACTTCTGGCTGCTGGGTGCAGTCATCCTGGCCAATGCCTTTGGCGTTGCCATGATCCGCTCGGCAATTGCCGGTAATGAGACCCTCTTGCCACAAATCAACCGTCAGATCCTGTATGCCGGCATAGGCCTGGTTGTCGTTATTGTGGCCACGATATTGGATTATCGCTACTGGTCGTCTCTGAGCCGGGTGCTCTATTTCGGGACGATGCTCTTTCTAATAATTCTATTTCTTTCGGGTATTGCCCGTTTTGGCGCGGCGCGTTGGTTCGAGGTTGGCACGATATTGATCCAGCCAGGTGAAATTGCCAAGCTGGCTATTATCATCGCCCTGGCCGATTACTTTGCCCGCAGTCAGGATGCGCGGCGCGATTGGTTCTGGATCGCCAAAAGCCTGCTCATTGCTTTCGGTCTGATGATATGGATCCTTTTGCAACCCAACCTGAGTACGACCATTGTTATCATGGTCATCTGGGTGGCTATGGTGTGGGTCAACGGGTTACAGATCAAACACCTGGCGGCAATTATCGCCGCGGGTTTGGGTGTTGTGCTGATTGGCTTTCCGTTCCTCCAGGATTACCAGCAGCAGCGTGTACTGACCTTTTTCTTCCCTGACCCGAATGTCCGTCATGGTGCAACTTATAATGTATTGCAAGCCTTAATCGCGCTTGGCTCCGGGGGATGGTTCGGCAAGGGATATAGTCAGGGATCACAGACCCAATTGCGGTTTATGAAAGTGCGTCATACCGATTTCATTTTCTCGGTCATTGGCGAGGAATTTGGCCTGATCGGCGCGGTGCTGACCATCGCGCTGCTGCTCTTTATTATCTTCCGCTGTTTACGCGCGGCACGACTGGCGCGCGATACTTTCGGTTCCATGCTTGCTTATGGCGTCGCGATTCTGATTTTCTTCCAGTCCGCGGTCAATATTGCCGTCAACCTGAATCTGATTCCAGTCACAGGCTTGCCTCTCCCGTTCATCAGCTATGGAGGCAGCGGTTTGCTTTCTCTGATGTTGGGCATTGGCCTGGTTGAAAGCGTCGCTGTGCGTCACAAGCCGCTGGAATTTAAATAATCTGGAGACCATCATGGATGTCGAACCTGTGCGCGTGCGCTTCGCCCCGTCGCCGACCGGGCGTATGCACCTGGGCAGCGCCCGCACCGCCCTGTACCCCTACCTCCTGGCGCGCCGCACTGGCGGGACCTTTATTTTGCGCATCGAAGATACCGACCAAAAACGCTTCGTCCCGGGTGCAGAAAAGGAGCTTGTTGAAGGTCTGCGCTGGCTGGGGCTGAATTACGATGAAGGTGCGGATATTGGCGGCCCTTACGGCCCATACCGCCAGAGCGAAAGACGCGAGATTTACCATCAGCATGCTTGGGAACTGGTCGAAAAAGGCCATGCCTTTCCTTGCTTCTGCACCTCCGATCGGCTGGAAAAAATCCGCCAGGAACAGTTGAAGCGCAAAGAGAACCCGCGCTACGATGGCACCTGCCGCAAACTCGACCCTGACGAAACCCGCCACCGCGCCGCTGCTGGAGAGAAATATGTCGTTCGGTTCAAGATGGCAAAAGAAGGTTACACCACCGCGCTGGATCTGCTGCGCGGCGCCATCACCACCGAAAATCAGGCCCTCGACGATTCTGTCCTGCTCAAGTCCGACGGCCTGCCCACTTATCATCTGGCGGCGATGGTGGATGACCACCTGATGAAGATCACACACGTCATCCGCGGCTCGGAATGGTTGTCCACTTTTCCTTTACATGTCAACATCATCCGCGCCTTCGGCTGGCAGGAACCGGTCTGGGTGCATCTCTCGGTTTTTTTAAAGCCCACCGGCAAGGGTAAGATGTCCAAACGCGAAGTTGCTGAGGCGATCAAGGATGGTCATTCGATATTCATCACCGACTTGCGCGACTTGGGTTATATCCCTGAAGGTGTTCTGAATTGGATTGTTCTGATGGGCTGGGGCGTTTCGGAAGAGGATGTGATGACTCTCGACGAGATGATCGCCCGTTTCGACATCAATAACCTGACTCCCTCGCCAGCGGCCATCAATTTTGCCAAACTCGATCATTTCAACGGGACGCATATCCGCGCGCTGCGGAGCGAGGACCTGGCCGCGCGCATCAAGCCCTACTTCCTCCAGGCCGGTTACCGCGTGGAGGATGTCAAATTGCTGAAAATCGTCCCGCTCATCCGCGAGCGGCTGGTAACGCTGGATGATTGCCTGCCCTTTGCGGCCTGGTTCTTCAAAGAGACGGTCGAGCCGAATCCGGCGGAACTGGTCGCCAAAAACCTGACCGCCTCACAATCAGCCGATATTGCCCGCAAAACATATGAAATCCTGTCTGCCCTGCCTGAAATCACGCCGGAACTGGCCGAGCCGCCCATGCGTGCGCTGGTGGAGCAACTCGGCCTGAGCGCCAACCAGGTCTTTGGCATCTTGCGCGTAGCCGTGACCGGTCAGTCGGTCAGCCCGCCGCTGTTCGAGAGCATGGAGATCGTGGGGAAGAAGAAGGTGCTGGAGAGGGTGAAGAGGGCGATTGAGATGTTGGAAAAGATGTAGTAAATCGAGTAGGGGGCGGTTAGCCGCCGCTCCCTACTCGATTGTTGACAGGGTGCGCCCATTTTTTGATTTTCTCTTTCAGGTCTTGAATTTGCTTTCAGCGAAAGCCACAGCCGCAGGCACGCAATGTTCACCGCAAAGTCATCCTTATCCGCGCCGTACAGGTTATTCTGGATGGTCTCCAGTTTGCGGTCGTAGACGGTTTTCGCATCCAGCGAGCGCGCCGCAAACAGGCACTCGCGCTGTTCGAGCAGTTCGTGCAGCATCCCCAGCAGGTACGCGCCCGAACCGCAGACGGGGTCGCACACCTTCACCGCGCGCAGGGCGTTCAATACGGCTTCGGGATTTTTCAACCCCGTCGCGTCGTTCTTGTCCACAAAGAGCGCCAGCGACTACGCGTTCTCGGCGGGCATCGCCGTTTCCAGATAGCCCTTCAACGCCTCGCGGCACATAAACGCCACTACAGGCTTGGGTGTGTAATACGAGCCGCTCTCGTGCCTGCCCGTCACCAATTCCTCGAAAATGCGCCCCAGTATTTCGGGGTCCACCGCCACTTCCACATCCAGCGGCGTGGATTCGGTCACGGTGAAGTTGAAATGATAGACCAAATCGTTCAGGATTTTGACGACGATGGAATCGGGGAAAACCCATGTTTCATCGTCGGCCTCTTTATCGAACAGACCGCCGTTCAGGAATGACACTTCGCCAATCTGGTCGCGCAGGATTTTATACTGCGGGTCGCTCTGCAGCAGGTTGCGCCCGTATTCATTGTTCAGCCCCATGAAAAACAGTGTGTCGAGCGTGACAGGCTCCACGCTGAACGCATCGAGAAGTTTTTCGATGCTGGTGAAGTCCGCTTTGCCGATTTGGTTGACAAACGTAAATGATACAAGTTATCCCTGCTTCTTCTCTATCTTCGCCCAGGTATCCCTGAGCGTCACCGTCCGATTGAATACTAATTTGCCGGGGGCAGAATCCGGGTCCACGCAGAAGTAGCCGATGCGCTCGAACTGGAACTTGTCTCCGGGTTTGGCCTCCTCGGCCAGGGATGGCTCGATGGAGCAATCCGTCAGCACTTCCAGCGAATGAGGGTTGATGATTTCGTTGACATTTTCGCCTTCGTCGGGGCGCTCCACGGTGAACAAGCGGTCGTAGAAACGAACTTCGGTTTTTACGGCATGTTGCGCCGAGACCCAGTGAATGGTGGATTTGACCTTGCGCCCATCCGGCGCGTCGCCGCCGCGCGTGGCCGGGTCGTAGGTACAATGCACCTCGCTCACCGCGCCAGTGACCGGGTCCCGGATGAGGCCGGTGCATTTGACCAGGTAAGCGTAGCGCAGGCGCACTTCGTTGCCGGGGTACAGCCGGAAATACTTGGGCGGCGGGGTTTCACGGAAGTCGTCCTGCTCGATATATACTACTTTCGAGAAGGGGACTTTGCGCGTGCCGGCGGGCGGGTCTTCGGGGTTGTTGACGGCGTTCATCTCTTCCACCTGGCCGTCGGGATAGTTGTCAATGACCAGTTTGAGCGGGCGCAGGACGGCCATGCGGCGGGGGGAGCGTTTGTTTAGGTCGTCGCGGATGCAGGCTTCGAGCAGGGCCATGTCAATCCAGCTATCGGTCTTCGCGACGCCGACTTTGGCAATGAAATCTCGCACGGCTTCGGGGGTCACGCCGCGCCGCCGCAGGCCGCGCAGGGTGGTCAGACGCGGGTCGTCCCAGCCTTTGACGATGCCCATCTTCACCAGTTTGCGCAATTTGCGCTTGCTCATCATGGCATAGGTCAGGTTCAGGCGGGCAAACTCGATCTGGCGCGGTTTGAAGACGCCCAGCTCGTCCAGGAACCACTCGTAGAGCGGGCGGTGGATTTCGTATTCCAGCGAACACAGCGAGTGGGTGATGCCTTCCATCGAGTCGTTTTGGCCGTGCGACCAGTCGTACATCGGGTAAATGCACCATTTTTCGCCGGTGCGGTGGTGCGTGGCATGCAGGATGCGGTACATGACCGGATCGCGCATGACCATGTTGGGATCGGCCATGTCCAATTTAGCGCGCAGGACGCGGCTGCCTTCGGGGAATTCGCCGTTCTTCATGCGTTCGAGCAGGTCGAGATTTTCTGCGACGGGACGATCCCGGAACGGACTTTCGACCCCCGGCTCGGTCAGCGTGCCGCGGCTTTTGCTCACTTCCTCGGCACTCTGGTCGTCCACGTAGGCCTTGCCCTTTTTGACCAGCAGGGTGGCCCATTCGTATAACTCGTCGAAATAGTCCGAAGCGTAGAATTCGCGGTCACCCCAGTCAATGCCCAGCCAGTGGGCATCTTCCTTGATGGCGTTCACGTATTCGGTTTCTTCTTTGGTCGGGTTGGTATCGTCGAAACGCAGGTTCAACTGGCCGCCGAATTCTTTGGCAACCAGATAATCAATCAGAAAAGCCTTGGCATGGCCGATGTGCAGGTAGCCGTTAGGTTCCGGGGGCAGGCGGGTGCGGACGTATTTGAAGCGGCCCGTGCGCAGGTCTTCGGCGACGGCCTCGCGGATAAAGTCGCTGGGCTTGCCCTGAGTATCATCGAAGGGTCTGCCCTGAGGAGAATCGAAGGGCTTGGGGGGATCGTTCACGTCCATGGTGACATCCTTTTCACTGATAAACTGTATCTTTTCAATAAGTAGAGGTGGATGGGGGTGTGCGGACGGCTTGGATGGGTTATTATAACAAAGGTTCTCTGTCGAGAACGGAGTCAGAAGTCGGGCTGGCCTAGCCTGTCAGGGCAGGCTGCGGTAAAATCCTGGAAGAAATGACTATGCTCCACATCGCCATGCTGTCCTACCACACCTGCCCGCTGGCCACGTTGGGTGGCAAAGATACCGGCGGGATGAACGTCTACGTGCGCGACCTGACCCGTGAGTTGGGGCGCATCGGCCTGCACGTGGATGTGTTCACGCGTTCGCAGGACGAGCATGTGCCGCACGTGCTGCACGACCTCGGCTATGGCAACCGCGTCGTCCACGTGCCGGCCGGGCCGGAGGTGCCGCTTCCCAAACAGGAATTGGCCGGTCATATCCCGCAGTTTGTGGCTGGTATTAAACAATTTGCTGCCGAAAAAGAACTTCACTACGACATCCTCCACAGCCATTACTGGATGTCCGGGCTGGCAGCCGGGTCGCTTTCAGACGTCTGGGGCGGCGTACCGGTTGCGCACATGTTCCACACCCTGGGCGAGATGAAAAACCGCGTCGCCCGTTCCAGCAGCGAACGGGAGGGGGGGTACCGAATCGATGGCGAGCGTCGCGTTATCGCTCGCGCCGACCGGCTCATCGTCTCGACCGTGGCCGAGCAGGTCCAACTCGAATGGCTATATAAGGCGGATGTCCGCAAGATGACCGTCATCCCGCCCGGCGTGGACACCTGTCATTTCTACCCGATTCCGCCGGATGAGGCCAAACAGTTTATCGGCATCCAGCCGGATGACCGGATGATTTTGTTCGTCGGGCGCATCGAACCGCTCAAGGGCGTGGATACACTCATCCGGGCAATGGGCTGTTTACAGGTCAATGAGGTGACGCGGCCCGTGCATCTGGCCATCATCGGCGGCGATCCGGATGTCAGCCCGCAGGCGATGAGCGCGGAAATGGCGCGTCTGCAAAAAATGTGCGACGACTTGTGTATGGGCAATCTGGTCATCTTTCTCGGCAAG
Organism: Chloroflexus sp.; assembly: GCA_020723995.1. Classification (GTDB taxonomy): domain Bacteria; phylum Chloroflexota; class Anaerolineae; order Anaerolineales; family Villigracilaceae; genus CG2-30-58-95. The sequence goes on along the minus strand of DYHT01000012.1, from coordinate 23,542 downwards.
CGCAGCCAGGATACCCTGCCCTACTACTATTCTGCAGCCGAGGTGCTGGTGATGCCCTCGCTTTACGAGTCGTTTGGCATGGTGGCGCTGGAAGCCATGGCCTGCGGCACCCCCGTCGTCGCCTCGCAGGTGGGCGGATTGGCCTTTTTAGTTCAAGATGGCGTCACCGGCTATACCGTCCCGGATGGCGACCACGACGCCCTGTGCGCGCGGCTGTCGGCGCTGCTGGGCGACCCGGAATGCCGCGCCAAGCTGGGCCGCCAGGCGGCTGCCTACGCGCGCGGCTACGCCTGGGAAAAAATTGCAGAGCAGATTGTGGGGGTGTACGAGGAGTTGGCAAATAAAGCCATAGGGAGAGGCTAACGGTTTGCGTTAAGCGTAACTATTCCTTCATCTTCACATAAAACAACGTAAACCCGCCGGTTTCCACGCCTCGCACTTCAAAATGATTTTTATTGCTGGCAATCAGCCGCGAAAGTTGCCGGTGGCCGTAAGTGCGCGGGTCAAAGCCGGGGTCGAGCTGGTAAAGGGCGTTGCCCATCGAATCCAGGCGCGCCCAGCCATCTTCCTGCACGGCCATTTCAAAGGCCTTGCGCAGCATCGGTATGGGCTCTGGTTCATCTTTTTTCTTCACCTGTTTCTTTTTGGTTTTGGTTTTGACGGGTTTTTCCTCGGCCACCAGGTTTTCGGTATAGACAAACACATCGCAGGCGTTGACGAAGGGCTTGGGCGTCTTTTTCTCACCGATGCCCATCACGAATGTGCCTGATTCACGGATGCGAGTTGCCAGCCGCGTGTAATCACTGTCGCTGGAGACGAGGCAGAATCCATCCACTACGCCGGAAAGAAGAATATCCATGGCGTCAATGATCATCGCCGAATCGGTGGCGTTCTTGCCAATCGTATAGCGGAATTGCTGCACCGGCTGAAAGGCATGATAATTCAAAATATCCTTCCAGGAATTCATCGAATTGGTAGTCCAGTCGCCGTAGATGCGCCGGACGGTCACCATGCCGTACTTGCCGGCTTCCACCAGCATCTGCGGCAGCAGGCTGGCCTGGGCGTTGTCGCCGTCAATCAGGATGGCGATCTTGCGCCGTGAGAGAGAAGTGTATTGTTCTTCTGGCATGTCTTGATTATACTGCTTCTTTACATAATCTTTATACAAATTTCATGATCACTTTATCTCTCTCCTTTATACTGTGACTATTGACCGCCGCGCAGGCGCTCGCAACCGCGCAGAAATATCTGGATGCCTACCTGCCCGGCACGAAAGTTGCCGAAGATGCTGGTCCGTTCTATGGCTACTACACGATTGACACGTTACGGGATGGCAAGATCACCGGTATGCTCAGCGTCAATGGCTTTTCCGGTCAGGTCTTCCTCCACACTTGGCATGGCAACTTTATCGAGATGAGCGAAGAATGACCTCGGGCGACAAGTAATTTGTTACAATAGCCGTAGGGCAAAATAACATCTTGCCCTACGGAGGTATTGATGGCAAAGATCCTTGTAATTGACGACGAACCGAGCATTCTCAACCTGGTCACTTCTTATTTGAAGGCGGATGGCTACGAGGTATACACTGCCGGTGACGGGCCATCTGGCCTCAAGGCGGCGCGTGTCTACAAACCCGACCTGGTCGTGCTCGACGTTATGTTGCCCGGCATGGATGGCATTGAATTGCTCGCCTGCCTACGCCGTGAATCCAACGTTTACGTAATTCTCCTGACTGCCAGAACGGAAGAGACAGATAAGATCGTCGGTCTGACGGTTGGCGCGGATGATTACGTCACCAAGCCGTTCAGCCCGCGCGAATTGGTGGCCAGGATCAAGGCCGCGCTGCGCCGCCTGCAAACGGGAGCCAGCTCAGGCTCCGAGCGCGCCGTGCTGGCTTTTCGTCGGCTGCGTATAGACATAGGAGCACGACAGGTTTCAGTGGACGAGCGGCCAGTCAAGTTGACCGCCATCGAATTTGACCTGCTCAGAGCTTTGGCGGAAAATCGCGGTCGCGTCCTGACGCGTGAACAGTTGCTCGAAAAAGTCTGGGGCTACGATTATTTTGGCGATACCCGTGTCGTGGATGTGCACCTGGGTCATGTCCGCCAAAAGTTGGGAGACGAAAACTTCATCGTTACCATCCGTGGAGTGGGTTACCGGTTCGAGGATGAAAAAATATGATCGCTTACGTTCGCCAACATTTGGGTATCAAGCTCTTTCTCTCATATTTGATTGTCATCCTGGTCGGTGTGTTCGTCCTGGCAAGCACCACGCAATTTACCCTTCCGGGCGCCTTCAACCGCCACATGGGCTATATGGATGGTGGGATGGGGCCTGGCATGATGATGGGAAGCCCGGGATTCGGCCAGGGAAGAGACCAGGCTCAAGACCTGTACACCACTTTCCGGGCTTCGTTCAATGAGGCTTTGACCTGGGCGGTCTTGGCGGCCGTCGCTCTGGCATTGGTGGTAAGCATGATCTTCAGTCATGGGGTGATTGCGCCGGTGCGGGCGATGATGTCTGCCAGCCAACGCATCGCCGAGGGCCATTACAATGAGCGCGTCCATGTCGGCGGTGCGGACGAGCTTGGCCAGCTTGCGGTACGTTTCAATACCATGGCCGGCCAGCTCGAACAGATTGAGACGATGCGCCGCCAGCTTATCGGTGACGTGGCCCATGAACTACGCACGCCGCTTACCGCCATTAAAGGCTCGATGGAGGGCCTGATGGATGGAGTCTTGCCGGCCACGAGTGAAACCTTTGGACAAATACATCAGGAAGCCGACCGGCTTAGCCGTCTGGTGGATGACTTGCAGGAACTCAGCCGCGTCGAGGCGGAGACGTTCAAACTGGACCTCAGGCCGGTCGCGGTCGCGGATTTGGTGAATACCGCCCTGAGGCGCTTGAGCCGCCAATACGAGGAGAAGGGTGTCACCCTGGCCTCCAGCCTGCCGGCAGGCCTTCCACTTGTCCAGGCTGACGAGGATCGTGTCGGGCAGGTTTTGCTCAATTTGATCGGCAACGCGCTGCAATACACCCCTGAGGGCGGAAATGTTCAAATTTCCGCGGCCCGTAACGGCGATGAAGTGAATATTGGGGTGACAGATACAGGCGTCGGCATCCCCACCGAACATATTCCCCAGCTCTTTGACCGTTTTTATCGTGTAGACCGCTCGCGCTCGCGCCGCGCGGGTGGAGGCAGCGGCATCGGCCTGACCATCGCCAGGCATCTGGTCGAGGCGCATGGTGGGCGGATTTGGGCCGAGAGTACCGGCGAAGGCAAGGGCAGCAAATTTACATTTACACTGAAAGCAGTGAAGTAAATTTCAATAATAACTTGCCTGTTTACGGATTGTCCTGGTATAATCCCGCTGCTACCGCCACCGTAGCTCAGTCGGTAGAGCAGACGTTTCGTAAACGCCAGGTCAAGGGTTCGAATCCCTTCGGTGGCTCCACCCAGCAAGACTTCCGAAGTCTGTCACTTCGGAAGTCTTGTTTTCGTGTTGTAGGTTTGCGTGAAAGACAGGCTATGTTGGCAGGGATGGTTGCGCTGGTGTTGTCGCCATTCGCGGAGCGGGCGTGGCTGCTGAAATTGCATGGGCGGATTACGAGGAATACAGGCGAAGTGCGGCGAGGTTTTATAGAAAGGGAGATTCCCAAAGTCGCCCCCGCGATTCCCCGAATCAGGAGGCCTTGTAATTAATTCGTTGATGGTGACGAATACACCACATACTGTTCTTTTGGCTTCTCGAACAATGCCAACTGTTTTTCTGCCTCTATTTCTACAGGCAGCAGGGGATTGTAATTCAACACAATCGCTTCAAGCATGGGGTTTCGATTACTTTCACTTGCGCCAACATGATAAAAATGCTCACGGGTCAAGATTGTAAAGCAATACGCGTATTTTTCAATGGCGGGATTGCTGCGGTAACGGTTGCTGTGCCACGTTGAGAGAATGAACTTTGCGGGCGTGGTGCTCAACAATTCGTAAAGTTCCTGCTCATCCTGTTCGCCCCACGAATTGAAATAATCCACATGTCTGCCGATGTAAGGCGGGTCACAGTAGATAAAATCGCTCTGGGCGGCAGTCGGGATGATTGTGCGAAAATCAACACAGACAAACGTCCAGTCGTATTGGCTGGTTGCCTGCACGACATATTTGATCTGATTAGCAATTTTCGTGACGTAGGCCTTGGCAAAACGCTGGGGTTTATGTCCAAATGGAACGTTGAAGAAACCTTTTTTATTGAATCGCATCACACCATTGAAACAAGCGCGGTTAAGAAATAGCAAATCCAACGAGTTATTGTCCTTGTTGAACCGCTCACGGACTTCGTAATAATAACTCTCGCCCTGTGTTTGTAGGATTTCGCCTTCGTGTTCAAGAAATTCTTTTACAATCCCCGCCGTGATTTTACCGTCCTTGATGGCATTGTAAAAATTGACGATGTGCGGGTTAATATCTGCAAACACTGCCCGACGTGGGCGCACGTTGAACCCAACCACGCCGGAACCCATGAACGGCTCAAACCAAGTGCCATTATCATCCAACGCGGAATGATCTTTGATCCATTCTGCCAATCGGGTTTTGATCCCCTGGCATTTCAAAGGCGGTACTTTTACTGTCATTTCTGCGCTCGTCTATTCTTTCGGGCAGGCCGGCGTGGCGTCGAGTGGGCAAGTTTTGGGTCTTGTCCGCGATACAGCAAGTAATTTATGAGTGTGGTGATTTTCTTGACCTTGCCATCGGGCATGGTCATCTGGATTTTGCCATAGTTTATCCAATAGTCGTCAAACCATTTTTCGCCTAAATTTTTGAAAACGCTGTTCCCGCTCAAAATATCGCTGATGTTGGTAATGCTGCCGATATTTGCCGTGTTGGAACTGCCTTGATAATCGCTGGAAATCTGCCACTTTTCTTGTACAAAGGTAACTATTCAGGCCTGTCATGCTGAGGAGCGTTTTTTGCGACGAAGCATCCCCCACGCTGGAGGGGACTCTTCACTCCGCTCAGAGTGACAAATCGGTGTACTCAGCGCTGGCTGAATAGTTACGAATCAAGTTCGCCTACTTCTCCAATCTTTCCAGCGTTTCTAGCAGCCTCTCCCGCCAATCCGCATCCTTCCCAAACATACACCAGTACGCGTTCTTTCCTCCGCGTACACCGGGACCGAGATCCGGCAGCCGTTTGGCCGATTTCTCCTCCGCCGGGACCGGGTAGCGCAGGACAATCTGTCCCGCATCCATGCCGACCGAGACCAGTCCGGCCTTCTCGGCGCGCATCTTGACCTGCATCTGGTAGAACAGGTCTGTCACCATCTCCGGGGGCGGGCCGAAGCGGTCGGTGAATTCGGCGGCGAGGGCCTCCAGCGCGGACTCGTCGGTCAGGTCGGCCAGGCGGCGGTAGAGACGCAGGCGCAGGTCCGTGTCGGGGATGTAGTCGGCGGGGATGCCGATGGCGAGCGGCAGGTCCACGTTGACCGGCAGCCCAACATCTTGCAGAATGGCCGCGGCGGTGGGAGAGTCCGGGAATCCGCGCGCCAGGCGCTGGGTCCGGACCGCCGCGGCTAGTAACCGGGTATAAAGATGGAAACCTACCGCGGCGATGTGCCCCGTCTGCCGCGTCCCCAGCAGTTCACCCGCCCCGCGCATTTCCAGGTCACGCATGGCAATCGAATAGCCCGCGCCCAGTTGGGTATTCTCGGCGATGATTTCCAGCCGCTCCTGGCCTTCGGGGGTGGGACGCAATTTGTTGTGCCGGAAGAAGTAGGCGTAGGCGCGCGCCGCCCCGCGTCCGACGCGTCCGCGCAATTGGTAGAGTTGCGCCAGGCCGAAGGCGTCGCCGCGGTCAACGATCAGCGTGTTGGCGTTGGGGATGTCGAGACCGGATTCGATGATGGACGTGGAGAGCAGGATGTCCACATCGCCGGCGGTGAACCGGTGCATCACGCTGGCGAGTTCGGTCTCCGGCATCTGGCCGTGGGCGATGGCAATGCGCGCCTCGGGGACGAGTTTCTCCAGGTGCATGCGCATGGCGTCAATCGTCTGGACGCGGTTGTGGACAAAGAAGATCTGCCCGCTGCGTTCCAGTTCGCGCAGGATGGCCTGGCGGACGAGTTTCGGCGAATACGGGCCGACGTGGGTGATGATGGGCAGGCGCTCCTCAGGCGGCGTGTTCAGGTTGGAGATGTCGCGCACGCCAGTCAGCGCCATGTAGAGCGTGCGCGGGATGGGCGTGGCGGTCAGCGTCAGCACGTCCACTTCGGTGCGCAGTTTTTTCAGGTGCTCCTTGTGCGTTACGCCGAAACGCTGCTCCTCGTCAATGACGACCAGCCCGAGGTCCTTGAACGTCACGTCGGCGGAGATGAGCCGGTGCGTGCCGATGACGATGTCCACCGCGCCCTGTGACAGTGCGTACAAGATCTGGCTCTGCTCGCGCGGCGTTCGGAAACGCGAGAGCATCTCGACCGTCACCGGGAAGGCCGAGAGCCGCTGTCGGAACGTGTCGTAGTGCTGCTGCGCCAGCACGGTGGTCGGCACCAGCACCGCCGCCTGCCGCCCGTCTATCACTGCCTTGAACGCCGCCCGCAGCGCAACCTCGGTCTTGCCATAGCCCACGTCGCCGCACAGCAGGCGGTCCATCGGGCGCGGCGTCTCCATGTCTTGCTTGATCTCGGCCAGCGCCTTGATCTGGTCTTCGGTCTCTACGTACGGAAATGACGATTCCAACTCACCCTGCCAGGCGGTATCGGTAGAGAAAGCGAAACCCTGCGCGGTTTGCCGCCGGGCGTACAAATCGAGCAGTTCATGTGCTACTTCCTGCACGGCTGCGCGCACCTTGCGCCTTGTTTCCGGCCACTCCTGCGTGCCGAGATGACCGGGCGCGGGGGGCAAGCCATCCGGCCCGATGTAGCGCGTCAGCCGGTCGGCTTGGTGGATGGGGACGTACACCTGGTCGCCGTTTTTGTACTCGATGCACAGGAACTCGCGCTCCAACCCTTCGAGGGTGCGTTGGAAGAGACCGGTGTAGCGCCCGACGCCGTAGTCCACGTGCACGACCAAGTCGCCGGGATGCAGGTCGACGTAGGCCGCTTCGGGGGTCTCCGCGCCGGGACGCGGCCGCTGGCGCGGCTGAGGCCGTTCCCAACCGAATACTTCAGAGTCAGTAATGAGATATAAACTGCCGAGGGTAAAGCCTGTGGAGAGGGAAGATTCGATGAATTGCGGATTGCGAGTTGCGGGTTGCAGGTTGCGGGTTGTGGGTTGTGGATTGTGTTCGGCCCACAGTTCTTCGAGGCGGGAGGATTGGCGCGAGACGATGATGACAGAAATACCATCCGCGACAATTTTGCCGAGATACTCGATGAACGGCTTTAGCCGTCCGCCGAAGCGTTCGATGTGACCGAACTGCGTTGAAAGACTGACCACTGACGACTGACCACTGACGACTTCTTCTGACGCTGTCGAGCGTCCCAGTTCCAGACAGACACGATTTTGCAGACTATCTGCCAACTCCGACCACGACAAATAAGGAATCGGAAAATCTTCGGCCAGCGTCCCTTCGGCGATGGATTCAGCGCGCAACTTGACAGCCTGTTCTTCGATTTCGGAAACTGTGCTCTCCAGCAAGAACAAATCATCCACTGACACCAGCGCCTTTTGCGGAAGGTAGTCAAGCAAGCTGGAAGCGAATGGATGCAAAATCGGGATGTGGAATTCAGTAAATTGGGCGCCAGTGGACTGGTCACTGATTACTGATGACTGATTACTGGAAATCAGATACTCGCGGGCTGGCGTCACCAATACTGCTTCTAATTTCTCCACCGTACGCTGAGAACCGGGGTCAAATCGCCGGATGGTGTCAATCTCGTCCCCGAAAAAATCCAGGCGGACGGGATGCGGCTCGGGCGGCGGCCAGAGGTCGAAGATGCCGCCGCGATGTGAGAACTGGCCGGGTTCGAGTACCGTATTGGCAGGCTGATAGCCTATTCTGACCCAGGTTGCCAGTAATGTCTGCGGCGGGAGGCTTTGACCCACTTTTAGCAATTTGCAGGCCTTGAGAAAGTCACGGCGCGGCAGGCTGCGCGTCATCAGGGCGCGCGCCGAGGCAACGATGACCGGCGGCATTCGTTGGCCTGGCTTTTTTGCAAACGGCAGGTGATACGCCGCCAGCGCGGTCAAGGCATGCAGGCGCTCGCGGCGGGTGGTGTTGCCCCAAGCGGCATCTTCGTAGAAAAGCGAATTGGGTTCGGAGAAAATATAACGCGGCGCATCCGGCAACCAGAAGGCCAGTTCGTCGGCCAGCGCCAGGGCTCGGTCAGCGCGGTCGGTGACCAAGACGATCGGCTGGCTCAGGTCGGCGTGCAAGGCGGCCAGCACCGGCAGGCGCGCGGCGCGCGGCATGGCCAGGCCGGGAAGTTGCTTCCCTGCCCGTAATGCTTCCAGCACTTGCTGGTATGCTCCCAACTTACGAATATTTTCGAACAAGAACTCCATAGAAATTAAACCGCGAAGCCCGCGAAGGACGAAGCTCTATTCTCTATTCTCTATTCTCTATTCCCTATTCCCCATTCTCTATTCCCTATTCCCTGCCTATTGTACTTATTCATCGCCGCGTCCAAACCTTCGGTTACAAAGGTCAACGCGGCATCCACAGCCCGGTTGAGCGTCTCGGAGACGACCGTCATCTCGCTATTCGAGAAATCCCGCAAAACATAATCTGGCGCTTGCATCTGCCCGGGCGGATGGCCGATGCCGAGCCGGATGCGGGCGAACTCGTCCGTGCCAAGCCGTTCGATGATGGAATTCATGCCCTGCTGTCCCGCCGAGCCGCCATCTGGGCGGATGCGAATCGTGCCGGGCGGCAGGTCGAGGTCATCGTGGGCAACAAGCAGGTTGGTCAGCGGGAGTTTGTAGAAACGCAGCAGCGCGCCAACCGACTGACCGGAAAGATTCATGTACGTCTGCGGCTTGGCGAGAATAACTTTGTGTCCGGCATATTCGCAGGAGGCGGTCAGCGCTTTGAACTGCAGGCGGCTGAAACGCAAATTCAAACGCACCGCCAGCCGGTCTATCAGCATGAAACCGAAGTTATGGCGGTTCCCGCGGTATTCGTGGCCGGGGTTACCGAGGCCGAAGATGAGAAAGGGAAGGTTTTCGGGCATAAGTGAAGTAAAACGAGAAATGTAAAACGTAATAGTCAGCGGTGGTGAAAGTAGTTGTACAAGCCAAAGAGAATGAAAAAGAGTGTTGCCGCCAATGCGCCATATCCGAGGTTGACATAAATAGCGCGTGCTGTCAACGCGGCGGGATTGGGCGGGATGGGCGTGGGAGTCGGATTTGGCGCAGGTGTTGCCGTCGCGACGGGGGTGGCCGTTGGCGAGTCCGGGACAAGCGGCCTGACGGTCGGGGTGGCGGTTTCGATGGGTGTGTAGTTGCGCACGCGCAAGTCCGGGACTGTGGCGTCGAGGAAAGTCCCATCCGCGCGCTGAACGCGCAAGCGCAGGGTGTATGTCCTGTCGGTGATGGTGGTTGTATCCCAGATGGCCAACGTGCCGTCGGTAACCGGCTGGCTGCTCGAAGCGATCAAGAACCAAGTATTAGTCGAGTCACTCGCGTAGGCAAAAGAAATCTCGGCCGTGACAAAACCGGTAATATCACTATCGCCGGTGATCGTCACCTGACCCTGCAACACCTCTCCGGCCTGCGGAGAGCGAAGCGAGACTTCCGAGCCGGTCGCTTGGGCCGCCATAGATCCCGTCTGCAGCGACCCTGTCAGCAAGAAGAATAAGATCGGGGAAATACTCACAACCGAACGAAGCATACTAAAATAATTGCATTCTCCTCTCGGGTAAACTGGTTCGTAACAATTGAGTCTAACACGAAGGCAGATTAGGGTCAATCGGCGGCGAAGCCGCCCGCACACACCCCATTCCTCCCCTACTTATTGAGGAGATACTAAAATTATTCAGGAAACCGGACCGATGAGGTACCATCTGAACCGTTTACGAAAAATCGGCGCGCTCAGGGAAGCCGAAATAATCCATCCAGCCTTGCGACGTAGCTGCCTGGGCCGGCTGGCCGGAATCAGCACATTCCTGGCCACCCTCCTATGCCTGGTAGCGTGGGTCATCGTTTTCTTGTCACTCCAGAGTTCCGGCATCCAGCAGGCCAATTCTGCGAACAGCTTGACGCCAGTGATGTGCGCCGCGTTCTTCGGCGGCCTGGCCTTCGTTGCCGCCGTTGGCGCATTGCTCGGCAATATCCTGCGACGTATGCTCTGGCGTATACTCCTGGGGAAAGACAAATAAGGGGGTATGCTATAATCACAACATCACACCAACCCATAATAGAGGAGAGTATGAGCAGCATATTATTCCCTTTAAGTGAAGAGCATGAGATGATTCGCCAGACAGCACGCGACTTCGCCCAGGAAAAGATCGCTCCCATCGCGGCCGAATTTGACGAAAGCGGCGAATTCCCGCACAAAACGATCCAAAAAATGGGCGAAATGGGTTTCATGGGGATTGAAGTGCCCGAAGAGTTCGGCGGGGCTGGAATGGACACTCTTTCCTACGTCCTGGCGTTGGAGGAAATCTGCAAAGTTGACGCGGCGCACGGCGTGGTCATGTCGGTCAATAATTCCCTGTACGCATACGGCTTTCTCCACTTTGGCACACAGGAACAAAAACAGAAATACCTGCGCCCGGTGGCCTCCGGCCAGGCCATTGGCGCTTACTCGCTGACCGAACCGATGTCCGGCTCGGATGCCGGGACGATGCGCAGCCGCGCCGTCCGGGAGGGTGATTTCTACATCCTGAACGGGCGCAAGTCCTGGGTCACGAGCGGGCCGGTCGCAGACTACGTGGTCGTCTTTATGATGACCGAGCCGGAAAAGAAGCACAAGGGTATCAGCGCCTTCATCGTGGAAACGAAAACGGTGGGATTCACGGTTGGAAAGAAAGAGCCGAAACTGGGCATTCGCGCCTCGGCCACCAGTGAGATCCTCTTTGAGGATTGCCGCATCCCGGCCGCCAATCGTCTCGGCCAAGAAGGTGAAGGTTTCAAGATCGCCATGACAGTGCTGGACGCCGGTCGCATCGGCATCGCTGCGCAGGCGCTGGGTATTGCTGAGGCAGCCCATCAAGCCAGCCTTAGCTACGCCCGCGAGCGCGAGGCCTTTGGGCAAAAGATCGGTGAATTTCAGGGCATTTCCTTCAAGATTGCAGATATGAAGACCCGCATCGAGGCCTCCCGCCTGCTGACCTACAATGCCGCCCTGGCCAAGGAGCGCTCCAAAATCACGGGGGAACGATTCACACAAGAAGCCGCCATGGCAAAACTTTTTGCCTCCGAGACGGCCATGTTCGTCACGCACGCCGCAGTGCAGATCCACGGCGGGATGGGCTACAGCAAGGAACTGCCCGTCGAGCGCTATTTCCGGGACGCCAAGATCACCGAAATCTACGAGGGGACGAGCGAAATCCAGCGTCTGGTCATCAGCCGGATGGAACTGGGATTACGGTAAACATTCTTTTTTACAATTGAAGGATTCACTTAATGAAAATCCCACGCTGCATGAGCACGCAACACCCAGATAATGTAACACCTCCTTTTTTTGCCGAAAACGCCGAACTGGGCGGGGAAGATGAAATTCAAGAGGCTTACCATGCCTTCTCTTATCTGGGATGCGATGAGCAGATGTGGGACTGCGAAGGCAAAGAGGTGGACAATTACGTTGTAAAAAAACTGCTCACCCGCTATGAAGCCTTTTTCCAGGCGAACAGATTGGGGCAGCAAATGTTTATCACTTTAAGGGTCCCCAATCCCGGCATTGAAAGGACGGAAGCCAAGGTCCTGCTGGAAACTCTGGAAAGCATACCCCGCTCCTTCGACACAGCCAAGTCGCTGTTCGGCGATGACGTTCCCCCCGTCTTCGAGGTGATCTTTCCTATGACGGATTCCTCCCAGTGCCTGGATCGGGTTTACAGGTATTATCGTGATTTCGTCGTGGGAAAACAGGCTGCGCCTCTCCAGGAGGGGGATATCAGCATTGCGGAGTGGATTGGAGAGTTCAAGCCGGAGAGAATCAATGTCATCCCTCTCTTTGAAGATTGGGAACACATGCTCGCCGCGCATCAGATTACGGCGCAATACCTGCAAGAAAAAGATGTGGAACATCAGAGAGTCTTCCTGGCCCGCTCGGATCCGGCCATGAATTATGGCCTGGTCAGCGCTGTCTTGTTGAACAAGATCGCGCTCCAGAAATTGGAGCGGTTATCTCGACAGGTTGGGGTGAAGCTCTATCCGATTGTTGGCGTGGGATCGGCGCCATTCCGGGGCAACCTAAGGCCCCAAACCGTGGAGCGGGTCGTCGCAGAATATCCAAGCGTGCATACGTTTACCGTTCAATCCGCTTTCAAATATGATAATCCCCCGGATGAGGTGCGGCAGGCCATATCCAAATTGAGCAACAGAGAGAGCGGGCCGTCCCAGGAAGTCGAAGAAGGAAGATGCCTGGAAATCATGGAGAAATACTCGCAGGAGTACGTCCGACAGATCTTTGCCCTTGCTCAGCTGATCAACCGACTCGCCCGCCATGTTCCAAGCCGGCGGAAAAGAAAGCTGCATATCGGCCTCTTCGGCTATTCCCGCAGCGTGGAAGGCATCACCCTGCCGCGTGCCATCACCTTCACAGCGGCTTTGTACTCCATTGGCCTGCCGCCAGAGATACTGGGATTGACCGCGCTCACCGAAGAGGATCTGCGCTTTATCCGCACTGCATACCTCAATTTTGACGAGGATTTGCGGGACGCCCTTAGATATTTCAATCCGCACAGTGGCTGGCTGCCGCAAGGTATGGAAGCAAGGCTGCGGGATCTTTTCGGCGACTTTGCCGTGGACGAGGAACACAAAGAGATTACAGGATATATCGTCGGGTCGTTAGTGGAAAATAAGACCCAGAATCTGGATGAATATATCTTGAGAGCGGCTAATTTGAGAAGATTCTTGGGATAAGAGCTGACCGAGCAGCAATGCAGCTTGTAACTATGCGGAGGAGACAATGTGAAAGCAGTTCTCTTTTATGAACATGGAGGCGCCGAGGTCTTACAATACGCCGACTTTCCGGACCCCGAACCTGGCGCGGGCGAAGTGCTGGTCAGACTCCACGCCGCCAGCCTCAATCGCATGGATTTATTCGTGCGCCAGGGCTGGCCCGGCCTGAAACTGAAATATCCCCACATCCCCGGTGCGGACGGCGCGGGCGAGGTGGTGGCAGTAAATCCCCCTCTCCCTTCGGGAGAGGTGGTGGCAGTGAATTCCCCTCCCCCTTCAGGCGAGGTGGTGGCAGTGAATCTCCCTCTCCCTTCGGGCGAGGGGGTGGCAGTGAATCCCCCTCTCCCTTCGGGCGAGGTGGTGGCAGTGAATCTCCCTCTCCCTTCGGGAGAGGGGCCAGGGGTGAGGGCCGGCGACCGCGTCGTCATCAATTCCAACCTGGGCTGCGGCCAATGCGACTTCTGCCTCGCGGAACAAGACAACATGTGCCGCGACTGGCACCTGCTCGGCGAGACCATCCGCGGCACCTACGCCGAATATGTGGCTGTACCAGCGCGTCAACTGTTTCGTTTGCCGGATGGTTTCGACTATCATGCCGCTGCTGCCGCCGGATTGGTTTATCACACCGCCTGGCACTCACTGGTGACACGCGGCAAGGTGCAGGCGGGTGAGACTGTGCTGGTCGTAGGTGCCTCCGGCGGGGTGAATACGGCCAGTATTCAGGTGACAAAATACCTGGGAGCGCGCGTCATAGTGGTCGGCTCAGGGAAAAGCAAACTGGCCTTGGCCGAATCGCTCGGCGCGGACATAATGGTGGACCGCTCGCAGGAAGAAGACTGGTCGAAAGCGGTCTACAAACTGACCGACAAGCGAGGCGTGGATGTAGCAGTGGATAATGTCGGCATCACCTTCCCGCTCAGTTTCCGCGCCTTGCGCAAGGGCGGACGCCTGCTGACAGTCGGCAATACCGGCGGGGCGAAATTCGAGATTGACAACCGCTTTATTTTTGGCAAACATATCAGCATCATCGGCTCGACAATGGGTACGCTGAGAGATTTTGAGACCGTAATGGGATTAATCTGTAGCGGCCAACTCAAGCCAGTCATTGACAAGACCTTTCCTCTTTCCGAAGCCCGCGTCGCGCAGGAACGGCTGGAAAAGAGCGAGCAATTGGGAAAGATTACATTGGCGATTGATTGACATGTTGCAATCGAAGCATCGTCCGGCCAGCGTAACCATTCTGGCTTTGTTCGTGTTATCTCTTTCAGCCTGGAACGGACTGCGACTTGGCTCGGCAATCGCCACTTGGAAGATTCTGGCCGAATACGGCGCACAGCCGCTTTATATCGCCACCAGCGGCGGGTTCTGGCTCATCGCCGGAATCCTGCTTTTCGGGGGGCTTTGGCGGGGAATAGCCTGGGCCAGGAAAATGGCTTATATAACGGCGGCCGGCTACACGTCGTGGTATTGGTGCGATAGACTATTCATGCAAACTCCGCACGCCAATTGGCCGTTCGCGCTGGCTGTCACCATTATCCTGTTGTCATTCACCCTCATTACCTTGTTGCAGCGCGGCAGCATCGTTTATTTTGGAAAAACGTAACTATTTAGGCCTGTCATGCTGAGGAGCGTTTTTCCCTGGCACCGACCGCCAGGACGGTGTGCGACGAAGCATCCCCCACGCTGGAGGGGACTCTTCGCTCCGCTCAGAGTGACAAATCGGTGTACTCATCAGCGCTGGCTGAATAGTTACGGAAAAACATCTTACCGCAGAGAGCGAGAAGGACGCGGAGAAAAACAAGAATATCTCCGTGCATTCAGCGTGCTGCGCCGAATAGGCCTTCGGCAGTGAAAATAAAGAGAGAGGCACATGAGCAACCACAAACGAATCGAACGCCTGCGAGAACTCAAGGTAAAATCGCGGCTGGGCGGTGGCGAGGAACGCATCTCCGCACAGCACAAGAAGGGGCGGTTGACCGCCCGCGAGCGCATTGACCTGCTGCTCGACAAAGGTTCGTTCCGCGAGACGGATGCCTTCGTCCAGCACCGCACGCACGACTTCGGGCTGGACGTGCAGCGTTACCTGAGCGACAGCGTGGTGACCGGCTGGGGCACGATCGAGAGGCGGCTGGCCTACGTGTTCTCACAGGATTTCACCGTCTTCGGCGGCTCGTTGGGTGAGGTGCATTCCGAGAAGATTTGCAAAATCATGGATATGGCAATGAAGAACGGCGCGCCGGTCATCGGGCTGAACGACTCGGGCGGGGCGCGCATCCAGGAGGGCGTGGTTTCGCTCGGCGCGTATGCGGACATATTTTTGAAAAATACCCTGGCCAGCGGCGTCATCCCGCAAATCTCAGCCATCATGGGACCGTGTGCAGGCGGGGCGGTCTACTCGCCGGCCATCACCGACTTCATCTTCATGGTGCGCGGCTCGTCCTACATGTTCGTGACCGGGCCAGACGTGGTCAAAGCCGTGATGCACGAGGAGGTGGATTTCGAGTCGCTGGGCGGCGCGGCGGCGCATGCCGAGACCTCGGGCGTGTGTCACGTGGCGGCAGATTCCGAGGCCGACTGCCTGTTCCTCATCCGCAAACTGATGAGTTACCTGCCGCAGAACAACATGGAAGACCCGCCCTTCGTCCAGACCAGCGACGACCCGCTGCGCATGGAAGAGGCGCTGGATGCGCTCATCCCCGACGATCCCGGCAAACCTTATGACATCAAGGAGGTCATCCGGCTGGTGGTGGACAACGGCCAATTCTTTGAAATCCACGCCGATTACGCTCAGAATATCACTGTAGGTTTTGCGCGGCTGGGCGGGCACAGCATCGGCGTCGTCGCCAATCAACCCGCGCACCTGGCTGGCTGCCTGGACATCAACTCGTCGGACAAAGGGGCGCGCTTCGTGCGTTTCTGTGATTGCTTCAACATCCCTCTCCTGACCTTCGAGGATGTACCCGGCTTCCTATCCGGCACTGGTCAGGAACACGGCGGCATCATCCGTCATGGGGCAAAACTGTTGTATGCCTATTGCGAGGCGACCGTACCGAAACTGACCGTCATCACCCGCAAGGCTTACGGTGGGGCGTACGACGTGATGTCCAGCAAGCACATCCGCGGCGATTTCAACGTGGCCTGGCCAAGCGCAGAACTGGCCGTGATGGGCCCGGATGGAGCGGTCAATATCATCTTCCGCAAGGAACTGGAGAAGGCCAAAGACCCAGTGAAGCGGAAAGCGGAACTGGTGGCGGAATATCGCGAGAAGTTCGCCAATCCGTACATCGCCGCCGAACGCGGCTATCTGGACGACGTGATCGAGCCAAAAGAAACCCGACCGCGTCTGATCAACGCGCTGGAGATGTTGAGCAACAAACGCGATGTGAATCCGTCGAAGAAGCATGGAAATATTCCGCTGTAGGTTCTGTACCGCGACATTTATGTCGCTTGGCCGTGCAATGCGACATAAATGTCGCACTACATAACATTCGAGGTATAGATTTATGGATACCAACAACTGGTGACATACGCTGCGCGTTGCCCAGTGGGGCAAAACCATCGCCGAAGCTGAAGGCGCGGAGGTGGAACTGGTCGTCGCCGCCTGCCTGCTGCACGACGTAGCCTCGTTCGATGTGCTACCGGACGATAACGATCACGGACGTGTCAGCGCAGAGATCGCCCGTCCCCTGCTGAATGAGGTCGGCTATGCGCCCGAGCAGGTCGAAAACATCTGCATCTCGGTCGCCGAACATGCGGATGTTGAGAATCCTTCCTCGCAATTGGATTTTCAGATTGCGTTCTTCCGCAAGTTTGTGGAAGAACATGATGCGAGCGTCTTGCCAGAATTGAGATAGCATGTCTGTCATTCTGAGTCATCCTGAGCAAAGCGAAGGATGGCGAAGAATCTCCAGCAAAGCCGACAGTCTCGCGGTGGGAGGAGATTCTTCGCTTCCCTCCGGTCGCTCAGAATGACAGACATAAAGTGGAGCCTTCATGAATAAAGTTTTGATCGCCAACCGAGGTGAGATCGCCGTCCGCATCCTGCGCGCCTGCCGCGAACTGGGTATCGAGACCGTCGCAGTCTATTCGGAGGCCGATCGGCAGGCGCTGCACGTCCGCTACGCCGATGAGGCTTACCTGCTCGGTCCGGCGCCGTCGCGCCAATCCTATCTGCGCAGCGACAAAATCATCGAAATTACCAAAAAGAGCGGCGCACAGGCCATCCATCCCGGCTATGGATTTTTAGCCGAGCGCGCCGACTTTGCTCTCGCCTGCGCGGATGCCGGTCTGATTTTCATCGGGCCGAAAGCCTCAGCGATTGCCGCCATGGGCGACAAGATGAAGGCGCGCAACACCGTCATCGCGGCGGGTGTGCCGGTGGTACCCGGCACGGAAGGCGAAGGCGCGCTTGCTGACGAAGACCTGCTCACGATCGCGCCGAAAATCGGGTTCCCGCTGCTGATCAAAGCGACGGCTGGTGGCGGCGGCAAAGGCATGCGCGAGGTGCAGAATATCGAAGAAATGCCCACCTTGCTGCATTCGGCGCGGCGCGAGGCTGAGTCATCGTTCGGCGACGGCAACGTCTATCTCGAGAAACTGGTCGAAGGGGCGCGGCATATCGAAATCCAGATCCTGGCCGACCAGCAGGGCAATACCATTTTTCTCAACGAGCGCGAGTGTTCCATCCAGCGCCGTCACCAGAAACTGATCGAGGAAGCCCCGTCGCCTTTCGTAGATGACGACCTGCGCCAACGCATGGGTTGCGTGGCGGTCAAGGCTGCCCAGGCGGTCGGTTATGTCAATGCCGGGACGATCGAGTTTTTGGTGGATAAAGATAAGCATTTCTACTTTCTCGAAATGAACACCCGGCTGCAGGTCGAGCACCCGATTACGGAACTCATCACCGGCGTGGACATCGTCAAGGAACAAATCCGCATTGCGCGCGGGCGGCAGTTGTCGTACAAACAGGAAGACATTAAAATCAACGGCGCGGCGATCGAGTGCCGCATCAACGCCGAAGACCCGTTCAATAACTTTATGCCTTCGACGGGTGTGATTACCCATTCCATGCTGCCGGCTGGCCCCGGCGTGCGCGTGGACACGGGTGTGTATCCCGGCTTCGAGATTTCACCCTACTACGACCCGCTCATCTCCAAACTGGTCGTCTGGGGCGAGACGCGCGCCCAGGCCATCCTGCGCATGCGCCGCGCCCTGGAGGAATACCGCATCGTCGGCGTGCGGACGAATATTCCGTTCCACCAAACGATGATGGACTCGCACCGCTTCATGGGCGGGCAGTACGACACGCGCTTCGTCGAGGAACGCTTCTCGATGCACGACATCGAAGAAGGCAAGACCATCCATCCCGAAATCGCCGCATTGATGGCAACGTTGGTGGCGCACCAGTCCATCGAGCGTTCGGCGCAGGTTGTTCGGCGCGGCGAGCGGGATACCAGCAACTGGAAGTGGGTGGGAAGATGGGAAAGGATACACCGGTAGTGATGCGTGATGCGTGAGAAGAGGATGATGAATGAAATATATCACCACAATTGACGGGCGCGAATTTGCGATTGAAATTACAGATGGGCAGGTGCAGGTTGACGGGCATAGGCTGGAAGTGGATTTTGAATCCGTCAGCGGGCAGCCGGTCTATTCGCTGATTGTGGATGGCAAATCCTACGAGGCTTACGTCTATCCCGACGAGGACGGCTGGCAGGTTTTGATGGAGGGACGGCTGTATCCGGCGCGCGTCGAGGATGAGCGCGAGAAGCGATTGCGCGCCGCGGGCGGCAGCGCGGTCAGCGAAAGCGCGGAATACCATCTCAAAGCCCCGATGCCCGGGCTGGTCGTCCAGATTCCGGTGGAGGTTGGTCAGCAAATCGAAAAAGGACAGGTGCTGGTGATTCTCGAATCGATGAAGATGCAGAATGAGCTCAAGTCGCCAAAAGCTGGCAGGGTGCAGCGCATCCGCGTCAAGCCCGGCGCAAGCGTGGAGCAGAGACAGACTTTGTTGAGTGTGGTTTAATAAACTAAGACTGCCGGCAGCGGACCGCCGCTTGCTTTGCATGGGTGATAAAATAAGGGTGAAACGCGAAGGAGGCTATGACCATGAAACTAAAAGTGATTGTCCACGAAGCCGAGGAAGGGGGATTCTGGGCAGAGGTTCCCGCAATCCCCGGTTGCGCCACCCAGGGCGACACCTTTGAGGAGTTGTTGAGGAATTTATACGAGGCTATTGAAGGATGTTTATCGGTTGACCTGGTCACCAATTGCAGCAGCAGATGTTGAAATCCGCTATAATAACCAAAGGAGAAAACATGAAGCAATTGTTATTTCTTGCAGCCGATTATGCAAACATCACGCGCGAAGGAAAACTCAATGTGATGGGCATTTTCAACGACATTTACTCCTACAACTTTCCAGCACGTCATTCCTCAATGCACCTTGTAGCCAAATTAGGCGCAGAACTCGGCGAATATGGACAGAATCGAGATTTCGCAGTCAAACTTTTCGATGAAGATGGCAATCAAATTTTCGATATTTCGGGTCAAATCCAGATTCCTAAAGGTGAACATGATAGAAAACCCGAAGTAAATCTTATCCTTGAACTCAAGGATATTGTTTTTCCCCAACCGGGAATTTACCAATTTGCTCTCCTCGTGGGAGAAGACCGCAAAGGCGAATTAAGCATCTATGTAAACAAGGTGGATGCGCCCCAGCCTGCCGAGGAATGACGTGTATGCCTTCCAAAGCCGAAAAACTCTTGGAGCAGATGCGCAATTCCAAATCAAGTTGGAAACGGGCTGACCTTGACAAACTGTATGAAGGTTTTGGCTTTATTTTTTCTCATGGGTCAAATCACGATGTTGTAAAACACCCAGACTTTCCGCAACTGCGGGCAACCCTGCCGCGTCACCGAGTATTGGCCAAAGGATATGTAGAATTTGCGGTAAAATTAGTTGACAAATTGCTAGAACTTCAAGGACAAAAATAATGGATACACACGCGAAAGCAAAAGATTTGGCAAAACGCCACTATCTGATCATGACCTCGGTGGAGACAACGACCGAAGATCATCCCATTTACTTCGCCCGCGTTCTTGAAATGGAAGGTTGTTTTGGGCAAGGTGCAACACGAGAAGCAGCCCTTGAAGATTTACGTCTCGCAATGGTGGATTTTATTGAAAGCTTTCTCGAAGATGGACTGCCCGTCCCTGAACCCGCCAAATTGGACTCAACGCTCGGAACAGCTACACAAGCGGCATTTACGTTCACTGCTCAAGGTAAAAAGCTTCGACAAAAACCAAACGAATCCTATCGAGACGCTTATATTCTCTCGGCGCGAGTTGTATAAGAGAAAGGATAGAGAAATAGATACTTTCCTGCTGCCTCTCTGCCTCAGTGTAGAGGGGTAGTTTTGTTTAGGTGTACCAAGCGCGCCGATCCACGGGTAGATGCAGAACGATCCAAGTTGGAAGAAGTTTTGGCGGTTCCTGATTTCAGGAGGTTGACATGACCACCATCCTCATCCTCGGCGGGGCGGGTTACACCGGCAGATCGCTCACCCGCCATCTGCTCGAACAAACCGAAACTAAAATCATTCTCGCCGGACGCAATCTAGAGAAAGCGCAGGCTCTCGCCGGGGCGTTGAATGCGGAATTCAAAGACGGACGCGTGACCGCCGTGCGCGCCGACGCCGCCGACGCAGCCAGCCTGAAAGCGGCTTTCACCCCCGAAGTGCGGGGGTTCGCGGGCGCGGACCTCGTGCTGGTCGCCGCGCCGACCACCGCCCACGCCGAGACAGTTATCCGCGCCGCGCTGGAGGCGGGTGTGGATTACCTCGACGTGCAAATCTCGGCCAAAAAGTTCGCCCTGCTGGGATCGCTGGCAGATGAAATCAAACGCAAGAAGTTATGCTTCATCACCGAGGCCGGATTCCATCCCGGCCTGCCCTCGGCGCTGGTGCGTTACGCCGCCGCGCAACTGGATGCCATCGAGAGCGCCGTCACCGCCGGTTATCTCAACATGGGCGGCAGCAAACTGCCATATTCTGATGCAATGGATGAGTTGATGGAGGCCTTCAAAGAATTCCAGACGCAGGTCTACAAGAACGGCCAGTGGACGAAAGTCGGTTCGTTCGACATGCGCAAATTTGACTTCGGCGGCGAGATTGGCGCGAGAAACTGCTACTCGATGTTCTTCGAGGAATTGCGCCCGCTGCCTGAAATGTACCCAATGCTGAAGGAAGTCGGCTTCTATATCTCCGAAACTCACTGGTTGCTGGATTGGGTCATCGCCATGCTGGTCATGGCTGGCCTGAAACTCTTCCCGCAGCGCGGCGTCCGTCCGCTGGGGAAATTGTATTGGTGGGGCATGTTCAACCTGCCCAAGCCGCCGTACCGGCTGGAACTCCAGGTGCAGGCATCCGGCCTGAGAAACGGGAAGCAGGCCAAAGTCCGGGCCAGCGTTTCGCATCCCGATGGCTACGAACTCACCGCCATCCCGATCGTCGCTTTTCTGTTACAATATTTAGAGTGTTCCGCCAAACGTCCCGGCTTGTGGATGATGGGTCATCTGGTCGAGCCGGTGCGATTAATGAAGGATATGGAGAAAATGGGAGTCTCGGTTCAGACTTCGGAAGTCTAAGGAGGAAAACATGTCAGGCATTCGCATTGGTAAAGTAACCCACTTCTACGACCGTATCTGCGTAGCGGTGCTCGACCTCACCGATACGATCCGGGTGGGCGATACGGTACACATCCTCGGCCGTTCGACCGACTTCAAGCAGGAAGTCAAGTCGCTGCAAATCGAGCATCAGGCCGTGAACGAGGCCGGGCCGGGGCAGGAGGTGGCGCTGAAGGTCATCCAAAAAGCGCACCCGCACGATGCGGTGTTCAAGATCACCGGCGAGGAATAACCAAATAAAAGACTACTCTGACAAATCTTTCTGGCTGGCCACCTACGGCCGATACACGCCCAATCCGCCCGTCAAAGATGACCTGAACGTGGATGTCGCCATCATCGGCGGCGGGTATACCGGACTTTCGACAGCCTACAACTTGCGCAAAGAGAACGCCGGATTGCGCGTGGCCGTGCTCGAAGCCGAGGTGGTCGGCTTCGGCGCCAGCGGGCGCAACGGCGGCTTCTCGATGACCCTCTTCGGCTTCGAACCGGCCGTGACCAAGTCCCTCTTCGGCCAGGGGCGCACGGTGGAGGCGCACCGCTACATGGAGCGCGCCGTGGATTACGTGGACGCGCTGGTGCGGGAACACAAGATCAAGTCCGATTACGAGTTCCCCGGCTTCCTGCGCGCCGCCACCACGCCCGGCTACGTCAAGCGCATCCAGCACGATCTCGAAATCCTGACTACGATGGGCATCCGCGGCATCGAGTGGGTCGAGGCCGACAAGATCCGCGCCGAGGTGGATTCGCCGCTCTTCCTGGGCGGCTGGTGGGAGCCGCGCTGCGGCCTGCTCAACCCGGCCAAGCAGGCGCGCGAACTCAAGCGCATTGCCTTTCATTCGGGAGTGGAGGTGTACGAAGAGACACCTGTCACGGAAATCAAGCGCGGGACAAAGTTCACGCTTGCGACGCCCGGTGGGACGGTCACGGCGGCTAAAGTCGTTTTTGCCACCAACGCCTACTCGCACCTGATCCCGGGGCTGCGCTCGAAACAGGTGCCGGCCTTCACGCACATGGTCGTCACTGAGTCGCTGACCGAAAAGCAACTGGCGATCATCGGCTGGAAGAACCGCCAGGGCATCGAGGACGCCCGCAACCTGGTGCATTACTTCCGCCTGACCGCCGATAATCGCATTGCGATGGGCGGCAGCGACGTAAGCATTTCCTACGGCCGCGACATGGAACGCGACCTGAACCCGCGCACCTTCGCCGACCTGGAGCGGGATGTGGTGCGAATATTTCCGCATCTGAAAGGCATCCAGTTCACCCACCGTTGGGGCGGCCCGGTCTCGGTGCCGGTGGACATGGCTCCGGCCATCGGCTTCCTCGGCGACCCGCGCGCCGTCTACAGCCTGGGCTGCGTCGGCCACGGCGTCTCGATGACGCACCTGAACGGAAAAACGATCTCCGATCTCCTCCTCGAGCGCAAGACCGACCTGACGGAAGTCTGGTTCGTCAACCGCAAGATGATCCCCTGGCCGCCGGAGCCGCTGCGACTGGTCGCCAGCCAGGCCATTCGCGGCTACCTGCGCCTGGAAGATGCGCTTTATGAGAAGAACATGCCAAAGACGTAGGGCGGGATTCCAATCCCGCTATCTCCCGGCGGGTATCCCCTCTCGGCGGGTAAGAAACCCGCCCTACGGGAGATGTAGGGCGGGATTCCAATCCCGCCATCTCCCGGCGGGTATCCCCTCTCGGCGGGTAAGAAACCCGCCCTACGGGAGATGTAGGGCGGGATTCCAATCCCGCCATCTCCCGGCGGGTATCCCCTCTCGGCGGGTAAGAAACCCGCCCTACGGGAGATG
>DYHT01000054.1 GCA_020723995.1 Chloroflexus sp. | reverse complement strand
CACCTGTTGAGGTATTCTTAGAACAGTCTGTTGCACTTACAAGTTGAATCCAAGGATATAAACAGGAGCACACATGAGCAAACGTCAGGAAATTCGTGCAAGACGCCGCCAGCAGCAGCGTCAGCAGCGGTTGATGATTATCGGTATGACAGTGGTTGGAGCGCTGTTGATCGCTGGTGCGTTGATTATCCCCACTCTTATTAGTCCGGTTGGAGAGATTGTGCAGATTACGCCGCAAGCCTTTAACGCGCCAGTGAACATGAATACGCTGGGAAATCCTGATGCCCCAGTGAAGGTTGATGTGTGGGAAGATTTTCAATGCCCGGCTTGTGCCAGGTATTCCGAGGATGTCGAGAAGCTCGTCATCCAGAATTATGTGGAAAGCGGGAAAGTGTATTACACTTTTCATCACTATCCATTCATTGATGATAGAAGCACCGGTAAAGAGTCTGACCAGGCTGCCAATGCCAGTATGTGCGCCGGCGAGCAGGGCCGTTTTTGGGATTATCACGATATGCTTTTTGCCAATTGGAATGGCGAAAACCAAGGCGCTTTTAGCGACAAGCGGCTGATCGCTTTTGCCGATGCGCTTGGCTTGAAGATGAGTGATTTCAAAACATGCTTCGACGAAAACCGTTACCGCGCGCAGATTGACCAGGATTTTGCGGACGGCACAGCTATCGGTGTGAGTGGGACGCCCAGCGTCTTTGTCAATGGGCAGCAGATCACGCCCGGGTATATTCCCTCCTACGATCAGCTTTCTCAAGCGATTGAAGCTGCGCTCGGCGGCCAGTAATCCCAGCGAAGTAAAAATCTTGAAAGGGGCTGTCTAGAAAGTCATGCTGAGCGAAGCGAAGCATCTCCTTGACTAATGAGGAGACCCTTCGCTTCGCTCAGGGTGACAGGTTATTTTTTGGACAGCCCCTTTTATTATTCCCCTCATCGAGTCCACTTTTGGACACGGATTTCAAAGAAAAAGCAAAGAGATTTATAAGAAAAATCCGTGAGAATCCGCGTATTCCGTGTCATCCGTGTACGAAAAGGATTTTCTATTGCGAACAATAAACTAAAGTCAATTAAAACAAGGCGAGTATTGCCACAATCAGCGGGGCGATGACCAGCGCCGGCAGGAAATTGCCGACCCGGATGAGCTTGATCTCCAATATGCTGCTGAGGGCTAATCCCAACAGCATGACCCCTCCCGCGGCGGTCATCTCATTCATCATGGCGGGATTGACGATTTGGTTCAATTGCGCGGCCAGCAAACTTAGCCCACCCTGATAGACGAGGATGACCACTGCCGAGAACAGAACGCCAACACCGAGGGTGGAGGCAAAGGCCAGGGCGATAAAACCGTCCAAGACAGATTTGACAGCCAGCAGGTTGTAATTTCCGGTCAGGCCGTCCTGGATCGAGCCGAGGATGGTCATCGGGCCAACACAGAAGATCAGTGAGGAGGTCAGGAAGCCGCGCACAAAGTCCCCGGAGGGGGCGAAGCGGCGGCGGCTCTCGCTTTCCCCGCCTCCGCCGTTGAAGCTTTTTTTGAGAATTTTCCCCAAGCTCTGCAAGCCATCCTCGATCTGCCACCACTCACCCAGCAGCGCGCCGAGGATGAGGCTGCCCAGCACGACGAGTGGATTTTCCGTTTTGAGGAACATTTGCAAACCAATCGCGGCGGTGAATAAGCCCATGCCGGCGGTTACGGTTCCTTTCAGGGGTTCGGGCAGTCGCGCCCCGAAAAGCAGGCCAAACGTCCCGCCGAGCAGGACAGCAGCGATGTTGATCAGCGTGCCAATCATTATAAAATCACCAAGTTTCCGCGTCCGGTTTTTCCTTTTTCGCCAGGGTGATATTTTGCCCAGCGTGCTGGTTTTCGAGCAGCTCCAGGGCAAAGCACAGCGACGAGAGCCGGTTCAGGTAGTGCAGCAAGACTTGGTTTACGATTTCACCTTTGGCGAGCAATTCGGCGACACGGCGCTCGGCGCGGCGGACAATCGTCCGCGCCAGGGACAGGGCTGCCCCGCCGGGTGAATCGCCAGGCAGGATGAATTCCTCTGGGAGGGGGAGGTTGGCGGATACTGCCTCAGCCTGGGATTCCAGCCATTTGACGCGGCGCGGGTCAAGGGTCCGGAAGCGCGCCGCATTCTCCGGCGTGGCAGCGATTTCAGCCATGAGGGCGTACAGGTCGCGTTGTATCTCCAATAGAAGAGGGACGATCTTTTCGGCCTTACATAGCGACCGTGCCAGACCCAGGGCGGCGGAAGCCTCATCAATCGTACCCAGGGTTTCCAGGCGCGGGTGGAATTTCGGTAAACGGCCTTCGCCGAGCAGGCCGGTCGTGCCGTCATCACCAGTACGTGTGAAAAGAGGGGACATGCTGGAATTATAACCCCCTCGCGCGGGCTTGTGGCGTGTAATATCTCAGCAACTGGGATGTTCGGCGTTTGTGCCGCTGCGTTACGCGGGCCGGCTCATCGGCTTCATGGCGCTCGGCCTGCGATGCTCCAGCGATCCATACACGAGTGATGACCTGGATTTCCTCACCACCGTCGCCGGGCAGTCCACGCTGGCGCTGGAGAATGCCCGGCTTTTCGCCAACATGCGCTGTACACTCAACCAGACACTGGAAAATCCTTTTCTGACGCCCTGCCATCTTTCAGCCAGCAGGGGGATACGGTCAACCTGGCGCAGCGGCTGGAGGTCACGGCCCAGCCCGGCCAGATCCTGATTGACCAGGCGACTTACGATATCGTCGCCGGGCGTGTCCTCGTTGAGCCGCTCGAAGCGGTGCAAGTCAAGGGGCGCAGCCAGCCGGTGGCGATCTATGACCTACAGGATCTAAAATAGCCTTCGTGAGTTCATGACTGCCTCGCGGTATAATGAACCCATGGATACAAAAACAAAACTCGAAAATGCTCTCAAAGAAGCCATGCGCGCCAGCGACGAGGTCAAGAAGCGCACCGTGCGCATGGCGTTGGCCGCCATAAAGCAGGCCAAAGTTGACCGTCGGGCCAGCCTGGACGAAGCGGCTGTGCTGGCCATTCTGCAAAAGGAGATCAAGACCCGCCGCGAATCGCTCGAAGAGGCTCGAAAAGCCAACCGCCCCGACCTGGTCGCGGCGGCTGAGGCTGAGATCGCCGTCGTTAACTGTTTCCTCCCGCAGGCGCTCAACGCGGATGAACTGAAGGCGCTGGTTGAAGCCGTCATTGCCGAAGCCGGTGCGGCCTCTCCGAACGATATGGGCAAGGTGATGAAATTGCTCGTGCCGCGCATCCAGGGCCGCGCCCCTGGCGACCAGGTCAGCCAGCTTGTGCGGCAATTGCTTCAAAAGTAGGTTGTAAGGGTCGAGACATATTGGACAATGAATGAGATGAAACCCCGCCAGCGTGCGTTGCGCCCCGCCTCTCGGCAGAATTTTCTCTCGCTCGTCCTGCTGGTCAGCGTCAGTATTCTGGCCTTCATCGCACTGGTTCAACAGTGGTCGCTTCGCCAGACTACCTTGCCGCTGCAGGCGGGTGACGTTGCACCGCAAAGCCTGCGCGCCCTGAGTGATATTCGCTTTGTCAGCCAGATAAAAACAGAGGAAGCACGCGCCGCGGCAGAACGGGCTGTTGATCCTATCTACGCGTCCCCAGACCCGCTCGTTGCTCGCACCCAGCTCGAAAAACTGAGCAGCACCTTGAACTATATCACTTCAGTGCGTTCCGACACCTACGCTACGCCCAGCCAGAAAAAGGCCGACCTGGCTGCTCTGGCAGACAGCAATCTCTCGTCTAAATCCATCGAATACCTGTTAGCCATTTCATCCACTCGTTGGGATAACGTCCAAAGTGAAGCCCTGAATGTGCTCGAGCAGGTGATGCGCACCCCGATCCGCACGGATGGTCTGGAGTCCGTTCGCCAAAATCTGCCCTCCAAGGTCAGTTTCACCTTGACCGAAGAAGAAGCCGTGCTGGTCATCGCCCTGGCTTCACCGCTGGTCGCGGCCAATAGTTTCTATAGCCCGGAACTTACCCAGGCGGCCCGCCAGGCGGCGCGAGATGCCATCCCGCAGGTGACCCAGTCTTACGTCAAGGGGCAGATGGTCGTATCCAGCGGCCAGGTCATTTCCGCGGCGGATTTTGAAGCTCTCGCCCAGTTGGGGTTGATCCGCCCAAAAGATCAGACGCTCGACTACATCGGAGCTGCCGCGCTGGTTCTGCTTGCGGCTGCTTTCACGGTACTGTATTTTTTTCGTCGCCGGTCTCCGGTGCTGACCGATCTGCGCGGCTTGATCCTGCTCGCCATGCTGTTTCTGCTTTTCCTCTATGGGGCTCGTGTAATGCTCCCCAACCGCACGGTCGTGCCTTATCTCTATCCGCTACCTGCTTTTGGCCTGCTGGTTTCTGCCCTCTTCGGGATGGAAAGTGGGATGGTTTTTTCCCTGC
The DNA here is from genome assembly GCA_020723995.1 of Chloroflexus sp. Lineage (GTDB taxonomy): Bacteria > Chloroflexota > Anaerolineae > Anaerolineales > Villigracilaceae > CG2-30-58-95. Next base: position 9,587 of record DYHT01000054.1, on the reverse strand, counting down.
TCCTGAGCGCCATGGCCGCCTATGGCATGCCGGATGCCCTCGGCCTGATGCCGTATTACATCCTGGGCAGCTTGTGCGGCGTGCTGACATTGGGACAAGCCCGCCGGCTGGGGAATTTCCTATGGGCTGCCGGAGCGATTGCGATTGCGAGCGCCGCTACCGTGATCGCCTATCGCCTGCCATTCACCACCACCGATTGGATCGGCGCTGCTACGTTGATCGGCGCGGCGGTCTTCACGGGTGTGGCCTCTGCCAGTGTGGCTTTACCTGCCCAGTACCTGCTGGCGCAATTTTTAGGCCTGACCACAGCCCTGCAGTTGCTTGAAATTTCGCGTCCCGATTTCCCCCTGCTAAAGTACTTCCTCCGGCGCGCTCCCGGCACCTACCAACACAGCTTACAAGTGGCAAACCTGGCTGAACAAGCCGCTGAACGCATTCAGGCCGACGCCCTGTTGACGCGTGTCGGCGCTGTTTTTCATGACATCGGAAAGTCCTCCAATCCACTTTTTTTTGTCGAAAACCAGCCGCCCGACAAGATCAATTCGCATAAAGACCTGGACCCGGCCATCAGTGCTGAAACCATCATCCGTCATGTCACCGATGGGTTGGTACTTGCAAAGAAGTACCGGCTGCCGAACCGCATCCATGATTTTATCTCTGAGCATCATGGTACCCTGGTGGCGCGTTTTCAGTACAATTCTGCATTGGAGGCGGCTGGCGATCAGCGCAACCAGGTTGACATCGAGAAATTCCGCTATCCTGGGCCGCCGCCGCGCTCGCGCGAGACTGCCCTGTTGATGCTGGCAGACGGCGTAGAAGCGCGGGCGCGCGCCGAGCATCCCAAGAATGACGAAGAACTGCTCACCATCGTGCGAAGTGTGATCGAAAACCGCCAGCAGGCCGGCCAATTAGCGCATACACCTCTCACCCAGCATGACCTGCAGGAAGTGACCGAGTCCTTTTTCACCACCCTGCGCGGTACCTATCACCCGCGTCTGGAATATCCGCAGGAAAGACCGGCCGCAAACACACCCCCCACATCCCCGGTAGCAGGCGCTGCAAAGAAGCGGAAATGATCTTTCTGGAAATTGCCCACGACTTGGACTTATCGCCCCCATCTGGCCTCCTCGAACAGACTGCGCAAGCAGCGCTGGCTCACCAGGCTGTTTCTGCGGATACCGACCTGACCCTCGTTTTGACGGGCGATTCCCAGGTTCGGAAATTAAACCGGGAATTTCTTGGCATTGACGCCCCGACGGACGTGCTCTCTTTCCCGGCCGGCGAAACCGACCCGGAGACTGGCCGCCTCTACTTGGGCGATATCCTCATCTCGATCCCGCGCGCCGAATCCCAGGCGCAGAGCGGAGGCCACACCCTGGAAGCCGAGTTACAGTTGCTGGTGGTGCATGGTGTCCTGCATTTGCTCGGTCATGACCACGCCGAGGCGCAGGAAAAAGCCCGCATGTGGGCCGCCCAGGCCCAAGTCCTGGAACGTATCGGCATTCCATCTTCGATAATTAGAGAGTAGAGAATGGAGATTTGCAGACTAATCTCTACTCTCTACTCTCTACTCTCTACTCTCTACTCTCTAATCTCTAATCTCCAATAATTTATGAAGAAATTCATCCTCTCCCGCATCCGTTCCTTCGGCCACGCTTTGCGTGGCTGGTGGTACGTCATCCGCACGCAGCAGAATGCCTGGATCCATGCCCTTATCACGAGCGTGATCATTATCCTGGCTGCGTGGCTCAAGTTGCCAGCCCGCGATTGGGCCGTGCTTTTCCTTACCATTGCATTGGTCTGGTCAGCCGAATTTCTCAATACCGCCCTCGAGGCGGTGGTGGACCTGGCCAGTCCGTACCACCATCCATTGGCAAAAGTGGGCAAGGATGTGGGCGCGGCCGCCGTGCTGATCGCCGCGCTGACATCCATATTGGTCGGCCTGCTCATCCTCGGCCCGCCGTTGTGGGGGAAGATCGTCCCCTTGTTTGTCAGGTGATTTCGTTTTACCTTTCACGCTTTACGAGTCGCAATCCGTGTTGTTCCGTGTCCGTCCGCCGTAGGATCCGTGTCCAAAAGGTCTTATCACGGCGATTCCCAGAGAGCCTAAAACGTAAGGAAAGGTAGATATGGTGCTCTCCTTCAAATTTGGCACTGTTGGTTCTCCCGCCGCCACGCCGCCCAAACCGGGCGGCACGGCGGGCGGGATAAAATATACAGCTTCCATTGGCCTGGATGCGCTGGAACTGGCCTGGGTGCAAGGCGTACGCGTCGGCGAAACGGCCTGCGCGGCCATCAAGCAGACTGCTGCGGAGAGCAAGGTGGTGCTTTCGGTTCACGCACCCTATTACATTAACTTGAATGGCGACGAGGAGAAGTGGCCGCGCTTGCGCAAGTATCTCATGGACGCGGCGCACTTCGGAAACCTGGCCGGCGCGAGTGACATCGTCTTCCACCCTGGCACGTACTTTGGTCGCCCGGCAGACGAGGTGTTGAAAGTAACCATCCCGCGCCTGCAAGGCTGCGTGGACGAACTACGCGCCGCCGGCAACCCGGTCACGCTGCGGCCGGAGACGAGCGGCAAAGCAGCCATGCTGGGCTCGCTGGCAGATACGCTGGCAATGGCGCAGGCTATCCCCGGTGTTATCCCCTGCATTGACTTTGCCCACCTGCACGCCCGTCTCGGCGATGGCTCGATGAATACCTACGACGAGTGGATGCGTGCGCTGGACTCCTACCGCCAGACGCTCGGCGACGAGGCCATGAATCACTTGCACATCCACCTTTCGGGCATCGAGTATGGGCCGAAAGGTGAGAAGAATCATCTGGTCATGGAAGAAGCTGACCTGGATTTCAAGAACCTCTTCCGCTCCCTGCACGATTGTGGGGCGCAAGGCCGCATCCTGTGCGAAAGCCCCGTCCTCGAGGTGGACGCGCTCAAGATGCGTGAGTTGTGGCTGGAAGTTAGTGGGGAGAGTTCAGCGGCTGATGGTTAAATTACCAGCCCCGATCTCGACGATGATAGTCAGCGCCGGGCCGGAGCCGGCCTGGGTGTACGTGTTCCCGTTCTTGGCCCATCCCGCCGGGACGCTGACGTTTGAGAGACCGCCTTCCACTGTCAACTGGACAGGGATGTCGGTTGGGATGACCAGGATCATATTGCTGACGCCAGTCTCAACGCTCACGCTGGCAGCGCGCATTAATTCGCCCGAGAAATCCAGCGTGTAATTGCCGGCTCCGCTGTCGAATTTCATAATGGCGAAGTTCGCATTGGCCAGGCCGGACAGGGTTACGTTGGATGCCCCCGTTTCGTAGCGCAGCATGCCCATCTCGGTCTTGTTGGGGGTCGAGAAGGCCAGTTTGACCGCCGCTGCACCATCCTTGATCGTCAGGTTGGTGAGCGCAAGCCCGCCGAACTCATACTCGGCCTTATACGCCCCGGCTTCTATGGTCAAATCCAGCGGCGCAGCCCCAAGTTTCAGATCCCACTCGTTTTTGAGGTTTGAAAAGTCAGGAATACCCGTCAGTTTATAATTCCCCTGCTCCAGGCGGATGATGTTGTCTTTCACTGTCACACCGGGTTTAAAATCAGGGATGTTATAAGTAGCGGCGCCGAAGACCAGGGCATTCGCGCCAGGTGAAAGTTTGAGCGTGCCAGCCCCGAAGGCCAGCGTCAATTGTAGCGGCTTGGCCGAGTCGGGCAGGGGGATGTTGATCTCGTCGGTCAGGGTTGGGCCGGGGGTTATGGGCAGGCTAAAGCGCAGATCGCAGGCGGTGACGAGCAACGCCAGAAGTAGAATTATGGGGATAAGTTTACGGAACATGAAAAACCTCCTGAGTTGACAACCTTTAGCCGCCGGGAACAGCGGCCAGTGACTTTGAATGCAATAGAGTATACGCCGAGGTGATAGCTGGGTTGCAGAAAGTCACTTTTAGTATCTTTCGCGGTTCATTTCTTATCCTCGAAAACTGCACCGAAGAGGGAGACCACCGAAGCTGTACTTTTAGGATAATGCCTCGGATAGTTCTGCAGTTGATGACAGGATCAGGTCCGCGCCCCGGCGACGGAGTTCGTCTTCTTCGCCGAAGCCGCATAACACGCCGACAGTCTGTGCACCGGCAGCCCTCCCGGCGCGAATATCTACAGTCGTATCGCCGATCATCAGGCAGGCCTCAGGCGGGACTCCCATCTGTTGCGCGGCCCACAGGATCGGGTCCGCGAAGGGCTTGGTGTGCTTGCAGGTCTGGGCGGTGGCAACGCACTTGAAGAGCGACAGCAGGTCAAATTGATTAAGAAAGAGGTGTGTTGAGCGGGCACCCCGAGCGCTGACCACGGCCACCGGGAAACGTTGGCTGAGTTCCAGCAGCATCGCTTTCACACCGGGGATGAGCAGGAAGTTCTTTTTTGGCTTGTGGCCAAGCCTTCGATAAAGAAAATCTATCAACCAAGCAAACACATTATCCAAGCCAATGATATCCGGCAGGCCGATCAGGAAGTTGGCCGGCGCTTCGCTTGCCATCACGACGCGCCGGGCAACGTGCCTCACGTTTTTCTTGGGAAATAAAAAGTGCATGGGCTGCAAGATGCGAGCCAGTTTTTCGACGAACAGGTCATCGGTATCGCTGAGTGTGCCATCTACGTCGAAACACAGGGCGCGGATGCGGGGTAGGTCAAGGGGCATGGGAACCTCTTCAATTTACGATTGACGATTGCGGACAAATTGTACCGCTATTTTGTTCGTTACCGGTGCTGAAACCCCTTATAATACGTGCATGGCTTCCTGGATTGCCCATTTACGCATTGCGGAAAACATGCTCGATCGGATAGCCAAGATGGATGGCTTGTAACTGAGACCACGCCATGCCTTTTATGTATATATAGGTATCTGTGGATCAGGAGCGCTGAAACGAACGGTTCTTCCCCCCCAATTTGACTTGTTGAATGGAGTTGAAAATGGCAATGAAAACTCGTGAAATAACCAGGCCGCAGCCGAGTGGATTTTTTCAAGACCTCGTTCTGCAGATCAAACTAATCCTGCGTCTGATGGGCGATAGGCGCGTTAACTTTCTTCTAAAACTCTTGCCAGTTGCAACGCTTGTTTACTTGGTTTCACCGCTCGACTTTTTCCCGGGCGTCGTGCTTCCGGTCATCGGTGCGCTGGACGACGCCGCCATCGTTTGGATTGGGGTCTCCCTGTTTACGGCTCTGTGTCCCGAAGATATCGTCCAGGAACACATGAATGTCTTGCAGAAGGTGATCCCTGGCACCTGGCGCGATGCGGCCGAAGAGACTGATATTGTGGATGTAGCGCCTCGGGATGTGCCGGAAGGTGAACAGGCGAATTTAGCCGGTTCTTATCAGCCATGAGGTAACATCTTATTTCTGATATGTCATCCGAAATGCTATTTGTCAACATGAATTCGTGATGCCTGTCACTACTTGGATTGTCAGACAAGGAATAAACTCTGGACAGTTCTACACGAAGTGTGCTGCGCAAAGGTGTGCTATGGCGGAATTGGTAGTATCCTCTCCTCCCTCTGAGTTGGTTTAGCTGACCCCGCGAATGCTCGCGGGGTCAGCCAATTAAATATCTTTTTTGAAAACTTAGGCGACTTCGATGACCGCGCCAGCTTCCTCGAGCTTTTTCCTGGCGTCTGCCGCGGCTTCCTTGCCGACTGCAGTAAGCACCTTGCCACCGACAGTCTCGGAGAGGTCCTTAGCCTCTTTCAGGCCGAGGCTGGTCAACTGGCGGATGACCTTGATGACCTCGATCTTCTTGGGGCCGGCATCCTTGATGATGACGTCGAACTCGGTCTTTTCCTCGACCGGTTCAGCCGCGGCGGCTTGAGCGCCGCCTGCGACAGCAGCCACCGCCATAGGAGCGGCAGCGGATACGCCCCATTTCTCTTCCAGTTTCTTGACCAGTTCAGCAGCTTCGAGCACGCTCAACGCACTCAGTTGCTCAACCAGTTTTTCTAAATCAGCCATTTTAAAACTCCTTCAGTTTTTTTATAATTTATTTGAGTGCAACGGATAAATCCGTCACTACAGGGTTACGCCGCGGCGGGTGACAACGAATTGGCTTTCTCGGAATACGTTTTGAGCACAGAAGCCACCTGGCGACCAGGTTCAGCCAGCGTGCGGACAAGTTTGCTGGCGGGGGCCAGCAGGGTACCCAGCAGTTGACTGCGCAGCACAGGCAGCGGCGGCAAATCAGCCAGCGCCTTGATTTCCGCAGCGGTAAGGGCCTGCGCACCAAGATAGCCGCCTTTGACCTTGATGGCTTCCATGTTCTTGATGACATCCGAGAGTGACTTGGCGATTGCCGGGGCATCCGAAAAGGCAAAGCCCATCGCCGTGCTTCTTTCGAGGAAATCAGCCGGAATGGACATGCCACTTTTCTCGAGGGCGAGCTTTGCCAGTGTGTTCTTGACCACGTGGAATTCGCCGCCAGCCTCGCGCAGTTTGGCTCGGATAGCGTCCAGGTCTTTCATCGTCACACCGGTATATTCGACCAGGATGACGGCCTGGCTTTGACCGAGCCATTGCGTGTATCGGGTCAGGATGGTCTCTTTCTGTTGCTTAGAAATGGCCAAAGAATTTCACCTCCTTTCTATGTAAAAAGTCTTTGCCCGAAAACCAGGCAAAGACTTCTATCCCTGAAGGGAATCCCAAAAAAAGGGGACGGTAATTTACCGTAAGTCTTCACCTGAGCAGGGGATTAAGCTCTTCGACTATACTCCGAGCACCTGCTGTCTTCGGCGAAGGAATGTACTGTATCGGGCATGGGTATCTCTACCCGCTTGCCTCCATTGATTGAGCCTGCAAAACATCCATCTTGATGCCCGGCCCCATCGTTGCGGCTACGGTAATACGCTTGATATAGTTGCCCTTGGCGGCTGACGGACGGGCTTTCTTGATTGCATCCATCAGGGATGCAAAGTTCTCGTACAATTTCTGCTCATCGAACGAGACTTTCCCGATCGGGACGTGGATGTTGGCGGTCTTATCCAAACGGAACTCGACGCGGCCGGCCTTGGCCTCAATGACAGCCCGGCCCATATCCTGGGGGTTGACCACCGTTCCAGCTTTGGGATTGGGCATCAGGCCGCGCGGACCGAGGACACGCCCGAGTTTACCGACCTTGCCCATCATCTCCGGCGTTGCGATGGCGACGTCAAAATCGGTCCAGCCTGCCTGGATCTTGTTGATGGTTTCGTCATCATCTGCGACAATGTCCGCGCCAGCATTGCGAGCCTGGGAGGCGCCTTCGCCCGCGGCGAAGACCAGTACACGCACAGCCTTGCCCAGCCCATGCGGCAAGACAACCACATCGCGCACCTGCTGGTCAGCCTGACGCGGGTCTAGTCCCATACGCATGTGGACTTCAACAGTCGCGTCGAAGTTGGTATATGAAGTCTCTTTTGCCAGAGCAATCGCCTCACGTGGCGGGTAGTTATTATTCAAGTCAACTTTGGCCTGGGCGGCCAAATATTTCTTTCCGTGTTTTGACATGATTTCTCCTTTGTGGTGCAAGCGGGCCATGAAATGACCCTCCCACAGGGCTATTCGACGATAGTAATACCCATGCTGCGGGCGGCGCCTTCAATCTGACGCATCGCACCTTCCAAATCGTTGGCGTTCAAGTCCTTCATCTTGTGTTCGGCAATCCCTTTGATCTGGGCGCGGGTTACCTTGCCGACTTTTTCGCGGTTTGGCACGCTTGAACCTTTATCAACACCGGCAGCTTTGCGCAGCAAAATCGCAGCCGGGGAGGTCTTCAAGACGAAGGTGAATGACCCATCCGTGTAGATGTTAATTTCTGCCGGGAGGATCTCGCCGGGACGGCTGGAAGTCCGGGCATTGTATTCCTTGCAGAAAGCCATGATATTGATGCCGTGCCCGGCCAGCGCCGGGCCGATGGGGGGCGCGGGATTGGCCTTCCCGGCCTCGATTTGCAGTCTGACAATTGCTTTTAGTTTCTTTGCCACTTTTTGTCTCCTTGTACCGGACTCTTTTACCGGTATTTTGTGGTGTTAGAAAGACTACCTCAAAACGCAGCGGAGACGGCTCCCATGCCGTCGAATTGCCGGGCATGGGAGCCCGGCCGTCCTCTTTTGAGATGGTTGCTAAGCTCTTTCAACTTGCAGGAAATCCAATTCGACGGGCGTTTCGCGTCCGAAGAACGAGACCATCACGCGCGCCTTGGTGCGTTCCATGTCAATTTCTGCTACCACGCCGCGGAAGTCGTTGAACGGGCCGTCAATGATACGCACACGCTCGCCAACCTTGAATGTTACCTTGACAGTCGGCGCTTCGGCTTCCATGCGTTTGAGGATTTGAGCCACCTCTTCCGGGCGCAAGGCTGTGGGCATGGTGCCCATGCCGACGAAACCAGTCACGCCGGGTGTATTGCGCACCACGAACCATGACTCCTCGGACAGGATCATATTGACCAGCACATAGCCGGGGAAGATGTGGCGTTCCACCGTGCGTCGCTTGCCATCCCGCACCTCGATCTCTTCCTGGGTGGGCACGACAACGTCAAACACTTTGTCTTTCATGCCCATGGTCTCGATGCGTTGCTCGAGGTTATGACGCACCTTATTCTCGTAGCCCGAATAGCAGTGGATCACATACCAGGCCGGTTGGTCGCCGCTTGGTTCGCCGGGCTGCGCTTCGACGGGGGACGCGCGGCGAGCAGACACACTCTCAGAGTCGGTTAAAACAGGCAGATCTGAGCGAGTGTCTTTCTCCTCAAATTCAGTCTGTTCTTCATAATGCTCTTGCGGGTCTTGCTCGTACATGCGACAACCTCTTGCGAACGCGCGAATATGTTACTTCGGAATGATCAAATCCAGCAGCCCGGTCCCGGCCAAGTCAACGAGCCAGAGAAAAATGGACATGATAACCATCACAATCAAGACGATGATCGTTAGATTGATCGCTTCCTGTCGGCTAGGCCAGGATACTTTACGTAATTCGCCAACCGTTTCGCGCACAAAGCGACTGATGGCTTTCGGTTGACTTCTGGATTTTTTTTCTTTCCCAGCCAAGTGTTACTCCTTCTCAGCTCTGACGGTTAAGACGCCGCCTTACATAAGCAATCCCACAGGGGATTGCCCCCCGGAGAGAGGGGGGACGGCGTCGCTCGATACAGGCCAGGCAGGACTTGAACCCACAACCGCTCGTTTTGGAGACGAGAGCTCTACCAATTGAGCTACTGGCCTAGGCAGCAGATGGCTGATGGCTGATAGCGTTGTTCGCCATTTATCTGCTATCTGCCATTTGCCATTTGCCATCTGCTATTGGCTACTTTGTTTCGCGGTGCAACGTATGCTTCCGGCAGCGGGGGCAAAACTTATTAAATTCCAGCCGGTTCGGATCGTTGCGGCGGTTCTTTTCGGTCGTATAGTTGCGTTCCTTGCACTCATTGCATTGCAACGTAATTACCGGGCGTACATCTTTCTTTTTTCCAGCCATTTCTGAACTACCTGTCTTTGTTATGCTATGATCTTTGTAATGACGCCGGCGCCGACGGTCAGGCCGCCTTCGCGGATGGCAAACTTGGAGCCTTGCTCCAGCG
>DYHT01000053.1 GCA_020723995.1 Chloroflexus sp. | reverse complement strand
AACGCCTGCGCGGGCCGCTCTCCAAGAAACTCTAGCAAGCACGCTTTTACACCCATGTCCTCCAGCGCGGCGCCGGCGCGGTCAAAAGCCCACTGGATGGTTGAACCCTCGAACCTTTGTGCCCCGCCTGCCCCCGTTCTTCGCGAAGCACCCTGCGGGTTGGGGGTCGTGTCCGCTTGCCCCAGATTTTTGCGAAGCACCCTGCGGGTTGAGGGTTGTGTTTAATGCGTATGCAACTCATAAACAACGTCATCCGCCTGCTGGATTCGCGTAAGATCCCCTACACGGCCTTCGAGCTTCCCGCCGAAAAGCTCGGCGCGACGGAAACCGCGCGCCTGCTGGGCGTTTCGCCAGAAATCGTCTACAAGACCATCGTGGTGACGCGCCCGAAACCTGGAAAACCGATCCTGGCCGTCATCCCCGGCCCGAACCGTGTAGATTTGAAACTCCTGGCGGCAGCCTTGAACGAGAAAAAGGTGAGCCTGCCCACCGAGCGCGAGGCCGAGCAGTTGACCGGACTGCAAGCCGGCGGCATCTCGCCGCTGGCGCTGCTCAACAAGGGTTTTCAAGTGGTGATTGACGCCTCGGCGCAGAATCAGGACGAAGTCCACGTCAGCGGCGGGCAGCGCGGGCTGAATATCCGCCTGCCGGTCGCCGCTTTGGCTGAGTTGACCCGGGCGCGCTTTGCCGAGATCAGCGTCCCAGAAACTTGAGATTTCTTTTCTCAAAGCGCCGATTTTGTCCTATAATATACATTATCTGCTTCAACGCGAATTACGCCAATGGCGAATGGCGCTAATTTTCCAAAAAAATTCGCGTCACATCGTACTCGCAGAGTATTCGCTAATTCGCGGCACATCGTACCCGCCAGGGTATTCGCGTTAAAAATCTTCCGCCTCGTAAGAACTGTCCGGTAGCAGGTTCTACTAACCGGATTATAAAATGTCAGTCCGGGAGAGGATCATGTCTGAACAAACCACCAGCGCCGAGCCAATCATTGTCTGCCGCGATGTGCAAAAATGGTACGGCCATTTTCAAGCCCTGAAAGGGATCAATATGGATGTCGAGAAGGGGGAAGTGATCGTCATATTCGGCCCGTCCGGGTCTGGGAAATCCACCTTCATCCGGGCGATCAACCGCTTGGAGGAACATCAGAAAGGCCAGATCATTGTTGACGGCATCGAGCTGACCAATGACATGCGCAACATCGAGAAGATCCGCATGGAGACCGGCATGGTCTTCCAGCAGTTCAACCTGTTCCCGCACCTGACCGTGATGCAAAACATCACCCTGGCCCCCATTCAAGTGCGCAAGTGGACGAAGCGGAAGGCCGAGGAAGTGGCCATGCAGCTTCTTGAGCGGGTAGGCATCCCGGAACAGGCGCAGAAGTACCCCGGTCATCTTTCTGGCGGCCAGCAACAGCGCACCGCCATCGCGCGTGCCCTGGCCATGCAGCCCAAGATCATGCTCTTCGACGAACCCACCTCGGCCCTCGACCCGGAGATGATCAAGGAAGTATTGGATGTGATGATCGAACTGGCGCAGTCGGGTATGACCATGCTGGTGGTGACGCATGAAATGGGCTTCGCGCGTGCGGTCGCGAACCAGATGTATTTCTTCGACGAGGGTTTAATCGTCGAGAGCGGCACACCGGACGAAATCTTCCATCATCCCCAGGAAGATCGCACCAAGCTCTTCCTATCGCAGATATTGACGCATTAAGCACGGTTTAATCGGCTACGAATTTCGTAACTACTCAATTGCTGTCAACGAATGGCGAAACGAATAAACGAATTGCCCGCGATCTGAATGTTATTCGTTTATTCGTTGAATATTCATTGACAGAACTGCGCGGCTGAGTGGTTACGAATTTTCACGAAAAGGCTCGACTTTTTTGAAGGAGTCGAGCCTTTTCATTTTTTACGAATCAAATCCCCCGATCTTTTCCGCATTAACCCAGACTTTATCCCTTGATCACCACCACCGGCTTTAGCCGCGCCACCTTGCGCGCAATCCCGGCCGCCGTGACCGTCTCGACCACTTCATCCACGTCTTTATATGCCTGGGGGGCTTCCTCGGCCAGGCCCGGCATCGAACCGGCGCGCACCTTAATCCCACCCTGTTCCAATTTACGGCGCAGTTCATCGCCGCGTATTTCGTGTTTGGCCTTTGAGCGTGACATGACGCGCCCCGCGCCGTGACAGGAGGAGCCAAACGAGCGCGCCATGCTGGCCTGGGTGCCTGCCAAAACCCATGAAGCCGTACCCATACTGCCCGGTACCAGCACCGGTTGACCGGTGGATTGATACTCAGGCGGCAGGCCGGGCGTGCCCGGACCGAAAGCCCGCGTTGCTCCCTTACGGTGGACGCACACCTTGACGCGCTGACCCTTTATCTCGTGCGTTTCAATCTTGCCCATGTTGTGAGTCAGGTCGTAAACCTGGCGCAATTCCCAGCCGCTCATCCTGCCAGCAAAGATCTCCTCGAAGGCGCGCCGGGCGGAATGAGCCAGTATCTGCCGGTTGGCGAAGGCGAAGTTGGCCGCGGCGCGCATCGCGCCCAGGTAGGCCTGTCCTTCGGGCGAATCCATCGGCGCGCAGACCAGTTCACGGTCGGGCAGGTCAATGCCGTAACGCCGGACTGCCGCCTGCAGCTCCTGCACGTAATCGGTGCAAATCTGATGTCCCAACCCGCGCGAACCACAGTGGATTTGGATAGCCAGGCAACCGACACGTAATCCCATCACCGTCGCGGCCTGCTCAGCGAAGATTTCATCCACCACGTCTATTTCGATGAAATGGTTGCCCGCGCCGAGTGAACCGAGCTGGGTCTGGCCGCGCTTCTTGGCGCGCTCGCTGACTTTGGCTGGATTGGCCGCCTCGAGGCAGCCGCCCTCCTCGGTGCGAGAAAGATCCGCCTCCGTTGCGAAGCCATTTCCGAAAGCCCAGCGCGAGCCTTCACGCAGCACGCGTTCCAGTTCGGGGATGTTCACTTTCACCACCCCGGCCTCCCCTACGCCGCTCGGACAATATTTGTTCAACAGCGTAGCCAGCGCATCCAGGCGGGGCAGGGCGGATTGGTACTCAATGCTCGAAGCCAGCAAGCGTACGCCGCAGTTCGAGACCACAAATCCATTTGCGATGAAGTTATGATCGGGGTGCTCGACTGTAAAATCGTAGACCGTCTCTGTATTTTCCAGTTGCTCGATAGATGCGATCCGGTCCCAAACAAATCCGCTTTTGCCGATACATAAATCACGGTTGAATTCAGCGAATGTTGGAAAGTCGTCATTAACTCGAGGGGGCGTACGGCGGCCTTCATAAAGCGAGCGTTCGATAAAACGCGTGTTCGCTTCTTCGCCTGCCAGTTGCTCGAAAATCAGGCTTCGAGCCACACCGGCTGTCGCCATATCCCGGGCTTGAGCTGCGATGGATCGGCGTGCATAGATGTGCTTTTGTTTGGCAATCAGATATTGTACTGCTGCTGCGGCCATTGCCCGGCGGGACTTGTTGAATTCGAAGCCGATGGTGCTCCACAGCCGAAGCAGGTTATCTGTATCTGCCTCCACGGTCAGCCGCATGCGGATGGAACGGCTGCCGTCGAGGTTGAGTTGTTCGGGGCGTGAGCCGATTGGACGTGTAGCGACCCCGAACTCGTTCAGCCATTCTGCGATATGCTGCAAGAATCGTTTTCCACTTTCTTCGTACCCCTGGCGCTTATTCATGGATACCATTGGCGCTGCGAGGTTTTTTCCGTGCCCCGTTACCATCTGCGGTGTGGTCATTTCTGCCCCAAAGAACGCAGCTAGATACAAACGCTTTTGCCATCGGGGGGCGTGATCCAACCAGGCGGGGGTATTGTAGTTTTGTTTTGCCTTGTTGCCCACCGGCGCGCCCAGAAAGCCGACCAGCGTGGCCAACGCCGTGCTGTTTACGGTACACCAGTGTTCTGTATGCTCAAAATCATATGTGCTGTAGGTTGTGCGGATATTGTGCTTGCGTTGGCGTGACCAAACACGGCTTGGTTTGAATCCCAGCGCCGCTAGATCACAGCGGATATCTTCCAGATCATCAGCTTGTCCATAAAAAGCGACAGTGCCTTTGCCGATTTTTTGGTTGAAATGCACTGAACCGTCTCCAAAGACGAAGCCGATGATCTTGCACAGGTAAGGCAGGGCATCAGAGTCGTATCTCAATGGAAGGAGATCGCGCTTTCTCAATTGCGCCAGTATTTGTCCGCTGGCGTTACCGTCCGATCCTTTCCCTAATTTCTTCAAGTATTCTCTAAAGGCTTCTTCAGAAACGATGATATCGGCAGATGGCTCTTTGTATGCAATGCCCTTGAAAGGAGAAACGGCTATCTCTGAATTCTCCTTCAGCCGTCCTAACGCCTCCATGCCATCCGGCGTCCAGAATGGATGGTCGGCGGTCGCCGTGATCACGTGCCCGGTGACTGTAGAAACGCGCAACAAGGGGGTATGCGAGGTTCGGCTGAGCCAACGGATAGGCCGCGTGCTGTCGCGGCGATCTTTCCCCACATTCAAACATACTAATTGCGCACCCGATTGCTCTTGCACCATGTCAGAGATCCGGCGCGTGTAGCCGTGAGAATGCAGGATTGAAGCATCCCCGGTCAGGCAGTTTATATCGTATCCAATTCCCCCAGGTGATACCACGCCCTGCGGAAATTCGGTGGCAGCCACACCGCCAATCGGGAAACCGTAGCCCTGGTGCATATCGGGCATGACCACCACCCGGCCGACCAATCCGGGCAGGGTGGCCGCATTGACCGCCTGCTCCAGCGATTTGTCGTCCATGACCTGTTCGAGCAGTTTCTGGGTGGCAAAGATGCGCACCGGTACGCGCATATCATGGCGGAAGGACTGCGGTATTTCCCATTCGTAAGGGCTGATACGTTTCATATCTTGCAGCCTGACCATAAGAACCTCCTTCCACGACCTCCAACCCGCAGGGTGCTTCGCGAAGAACGGGGGCAGGCGAGCGCGAAGGTCATGAAGTCAGTTTCGTGTTTCTTCGCCTGCCCTCCCGCAAGGACACACCTGCACTTGCAGCAGGTGCAAGTGTCGGGACGATGTGGCGGGCTAGGCCAGGGTGACCTTCGTGGATTAAACGTCGAAAACGATCTCCACCTCATACCCTCGCGCCATCTGGCGGACTTTCAAATTGTGATACGTGACCGCCTTGATGGACTTAGTTATTGATGCCAGTGGCGCGCCTTCCATGTCAACCTTCAGCGTTTGCGCGTTGTCATGTTCAAACGTTGAAACGTAAAAATGTTCAAACGCAAGATTTTCCTGCTCGGCATAATAGACCAATTCCGATAGAAAGGAGACCAGCAGACTTTCGACATCTGGAGCTTCAATCTGGTACTCCCGCTTCAAACGCGGACCCTTGGCCGGCACTACGCCCGCAAGCGCGTTCATGCCCCGCGCTGCCTCCGCGAACAGCCCCCCCAAGTCAGCGGCCCAAACCCGCAAAGCCCAATCAGCCGTGTGTCTTATTTCCTCGAATCCCATGCTGATCACTCGTTATTCATTCCTGAACCTAACCAGCTCGAAGAGTTGCGGCGCTGCGACGTAAATGCCGCGTCCGCTCACGGCAATTGTACCATCCTGCAAAAAGATTTCACCAGTGGCGAAAACCTTGCGCCCCTCCTGCCCGGAGAGACGGGCTTCCAGCTTGAGCGGCTGCCCCAAAGGCAACGGGCGGCGGTAGTTGATTTCCAGGTTGACCACTGCGACGTTATGTCCGGCTCGCCAAACGGCTGCACCCATGGCCTCGTCCAGGATAGCCGCCGCAGCGCCGCCGTGGGCGTGACCGGGAGGCCCTTGCTGGGCCTCAGTCAGGGTGAATTCAGAGAGGATCGTTCCATTATCGCCCCCATACCAGGTGAGACCAATGCTGTGCGGATTATCCGATCCGCAGACGAAACAAGCACCGTGACTAGGTAAATTTTTCATAAAGGCTCCTGGATGGTATTGTAATCGGTTTTTGGGTAGTCGCCCTGTTTGGTGTTGCCGAACGGACTCCGGTAATTTTAACCGTTGGGAACACTCCACGATTTACTGAGCTGCGACCGAGGAAAGGGGCTCCGGTATGGCGATCCCCAGATTGGCTTGGAACTATCCGAAAATTCAAACTTCTGTTTTCAACCTGTCATTCTGAGGAGAGAAGCGACGAAGAATCTCAGGTTTTCAAGGGAAATTCGGCCAAAAATGGAGATTCTTCACTCCCAGAGTTTACCCTGAGACTGCCGAAGGGTTTCCCGACGCGAAGGGGATTCTTCGGGCAGAGAGCGCCCTCAGAATGACAGGAAGTGGCAGGTCGCCTGTCATAGATCATCACCCTCGAGTAGCTTTTGCGGTGAGGCAATTCTTGACTTATGCAAGAGGTCTATTCTTCTGTTGAAGAGAGGAGTGTATCCTTGGCGGCGAGGGTAAAAAAGGCGCGGTACGCGCTGATCTCAGCCAGCAGAGCCTGGAGGGAGAGGCTCAATTCTTGCCCCAGGTATGAATTGGCAGCCTGATCTCCAATTGATAAATGCAAAGCATCCCCGTCTGCTTCGAATACGATATGCCCATTGGCAGCCAACCACTCCAACCCCAGGCGCATGGCGATCTCGCGTTGGGCGCTGGCAGCCGCCAGTTCGGAGAGGCGGGTACGCCCGCCTTTCTTGAGGATGGTAAACTTCGCCAGCCCGGCCAGGCGCTGGAGAAAGGCTTCGGGTGTCTCATCGGACGGGGAAACGGCGAACAGGTGGACGGTGCGTGGTTTGACGCGCTCGAGTGCAACGCGGAGCACGTCGCGGCCAGGAGGTGTCGTCCAGATCGCTATCACGTCTGCACTTTCTAGTTCGCTGCGGTCGCGTCCATTGACTTCTTTTTTGTGCGCGCCTTCGGCCCAGATTAACGTTTGAAGGTTGGAACGTTTCAAAGTTTCAAGAATTTCAAGCCGGTTTTCTGCGCTGCGATGATCTACGATTTCAATCCGGGGTTTTGTAACCTGAACCGGCTTTTCTTCGATCAACTGAAAATCAACAAATTCCAGCGTGACCTGGCGCGTGCCGCGCCAGTCGCTGGCGCGCAGGCTGTAGACCAGGTCGAATCTACCTTCCGCAGGAAGTGTGCTGCGCAGGAGCGCTTCACCGCCGCCATCCCACCACAGTACATTCTGAGCATTTCCGTGCTCATCTTCGACGGTCAGTTTCAGGTGTTCCTTGTTTCTTCCGATCTCGGCCGCGCTCTTGAGCCTTAGATTATGTGTGGCTAAGAGGAGCTTCTCGTTGCCGGGGCCAAAAGGCGCAAGCTGTTCGATGTTCTCTGACAGGCTGAGATCCAGTGCCGGCAAGTCGAACCAGCCATCAATTTCAAGCACCGGCTCGATTTCTTCCTCGCCGGTCATACCTGCGACGGTTTTAGCGATTGCACTGCGGAAGGCAGGCAGCTTTTCGGCCTCCAGCGAAAGGCCGGCAGCCATCGGGTGACCACCGAAATTGAGCAGCATATCCCGCTGCGCGGCAATGGCCTCGGTAATGTTGATCCCCTCAATCGAGCGGGCGGAACCACGCGCAGGCTCATTGGCCGGCGCCGAGAAGATGATCACTGGGCGATGGTAGCGTTCCACCAGGTGACTGGCGGCGATGCCGATCACACCGCCTGGCCAGGCTGGGTGCGAGAGAACGATGATCGGCTTGGCAAGCAGCGCCGGGTCGGCGCGCAGTTGCGCTTCGGCAGCCATCGTGACCTGGCGGGTCAGCAGTTGGCGTTGGGTGTTCAATCCCTCCAGTTGGGTGGCCAGCAGGCGGGCGCGGGCCGGGTCACGAGTGGTGAGCAGCTCGATAGCCGGGTTGGCATCGCTCAAGCGGCCCAATGCGTTGAGACGCGGCGCAAGCGTGAATCCGATGTGTTCCTCCGTCAGGCTGGAAGGTTGCAGGTTGGCAAGTTCCATCATGACTTGCAAGCCGAGGCGTTGCGTGTTGCGTAGCACGTGGAGACCTTTTTGCAACAAATAGCGGCAATCACCTTTGAGCAAGGCGAGGTCGGCCACCAAACCCAATGCCACTAAATCGAGCATTTGAGCAGGGGAGAAGGGGGGCGAGGGAAAGTGAGCGCTGAGTTCTTCGGCTAATTTATAGGCCACGCCCACACCGGGCAGCGTCGCCAAAGGGTGTTCTGGCGGCAGTAGTTTTGGATTGACAACAGCAACTGCCTGGGGCAGCGACTCCGGTAGATCGTGATGATCGCTGATAATCACATCCACGCCGCGTGAACGAGCGTAATCAACCGCTTGGTGGGCAGTGATGCCCGTGTCGCAAGTCAGGATGAGCTGCGCGCCGTAGTCAATGATCTCGGCCAGATGGGGGATGTTGACGCCATGCGATTCTCTTGCCCGCACGGGGATGTGATAGGTCACATCTGCGCCCAGGGCTTGCAGTGTGGAGACGAGAATAGTCGTGGCCGTCTGGCCATCCACGTCGAAGTCGCCCCACACGCAGATGGGTTGGCGGGCGCGGATGGCGGCCTGGATGCGGTCAACAGCGGCGGAGAGGCCGGGGAGTCCGGCGGCAGGCGTCGGGTTGTAGTGATCCGGGGAGAGAAAGGCACGCGCGGCCTCGGCGCAGGTGAGTCCCCGTCGAATCAAAGTCTGGCTGACAAGCGGATGCAGGTCGGGTAGTGGAGCGAGTGACAACGAATGCCCTACGGGGGAGCGGGGAGGAGCCGGTTCTATCCAGCGCATGGAGAAACCTTACCACAAAGGCACAAAAACACAATTCTTCTTAGTGACTTTGCGCTAAAACTCAATTTCTTGAATCTGCTCGATGTTCACGTTAATCATTGAGATTTCGGATTCCATCTCCCCGCCAGCGCCTGCCTTCAGGCCGCGGTTGCAGTATGAGCGATAGGGGCAGTAGGCGCACTTCTTTTCGTCGCTGGTGAGGGAAAATTCACGCCGGGAGATGATCTCGGCCACCAGCCTGGTCAGAATATCCCAGTCACGCTTATATTGGGTGGCGGTATAAGGGAAACGGGACGGTTCTTGCGGGTAGCACGCGTACCAGTAGATCATTTCGACCTGCTCCGGCTGGATGGGTTGTCCATTGTTCAAATGCGCCCCGGCCCGGACGAGCAGAGCGCGGTAGACGCGGGTTTGCAGGCGGGCGGCCATCCATACGTCCTTGGGTCGTTTATGATAAGTCTTCCAGTCAAAGATGACGGCTTTTTCACCTGGCGTCGCGGCGATCAGGTCATATTTCGCCATAACCCGCTGCTCGCCAAGCGGCGCGGAGAGGGTCATTTCGGGATACAGACTTCTGAAATTTTCAAGACATCGAAAGTCTACGAAATTCTGCCACCACTGGCTCAGATTGGGCGAATTTGCCATCAGCCCCAATTTTTCAACAGGCAATCCGATCAGGCGCTGCTGGACCAGCCGGTGAAAGAACAAGCCTTCCTGTTGATGGCGCTCGTTTTCCAGAGCCGGCTCGGTTTCCACGGCCGGCCAGGCCAGTCCCTCGATGTAGCGTAACTGGAAGCGGCGCGGGCAGTCGCTGTAATCCTGCAGGGAGGCTTGGCTGAAGGTGAAGGGATTTACGATTTCGGATTTCAGATTGACGATTGGTGGCTCCATCTCAATCAAAGTCGCTTTCTCAGCCACACCAGTACATTGCCAGGTGTACCGATGCGGAAAGATAGGCTCTGCAGCCTGGAATTGTTCAGAAAATGTTCACGGTCGTGGATGATAAACCAGTCGGGTTGCACTTGTAATGCTTCGGCAAGAACCAATATGTCAGGTGAATAATCTACCAATTGGTTTGCTGTCCTGATATTCTCGTCAGAGGGATTTTCCCCGATTTCCACTCGTGTTTCATCGAGTAGTTGGGCAAGGTCAACGAGCAGGTGCTGTGCTTTGCGACTGATCGCATCATCTGCTTCTTGCATAACGCTTTTGCCAATAGTGAGCTGTAGAATATTGGACTCGCCGAGATGAAATAGCAAACGCGCGCCCCCTGTTGGTGACATAAGCGCTGCAATGATGACACTCGTGTCCAGAAAGAGTTTAGGAGTTCTTCGACTTGACAGCATATTCTTCCCGCACTTCGCGCAGAGTCGTCAGCATGGATTCCAGCGTCTCGCCGCGCGCTTCCAGCTCCATGCGAATTGTGTCGGCGAGTTCGTCCACGCGTGAGCGGTATGGTTTGAGCAGAAAATTGCTATCACCCATGTCAATGATGGTGAAAAAATCCCCCTCATTGACCCCGTATTTGCGCCGCAGTTCTGACGGGAGCGTAAACGTCCCCTTACTGCGGACTTGAATGTTTGCAATCATAATGCACCTCCGAATGGCGGAATTTCGGAATTTCCGCCATTATTATATCACAATTGCCTTGCAGACCGATCTTTCCCAAGCCCGCCGTCCTGGTTTGGAACAAGAACGCCCCCGTTTCCTTTGCGAAGCACCCCCGAAGGGGGCAAGGAAGCGGGGGCGTCACTGTTCGCTGATTACTGCTCACTACTTACTTCTTCTCGTAATCCTCCGGCAGCCAACAACATAACACCAACTCACGCGCCGCCTTGACCTCGTCCATCCGTCCAAACGGGGTCTTGTGCGGGGCTTCGTGGAGCAGCTCCGGCTGGGTCTTGGCTTCCTCGGCAATCTTGATCAGCGCATCGGCAAAGGCATCCAGCGTGACCTTGTTCTCGGTCTCGGTCGGCTCGATCATCAGCGCCTCGTGGACGATGAGCGGGAAGTAGTTGGTCGGCGGGTGGAAGTCGTAGTCCATCAGCCGCTTGGCAATATCCAGCGCCCGAATATCGCTGCCTTCAACTTTGCCCTCGGCAACGAACTCGTGCATGCAGATGCGGTCGAACGGGAGGCGATAGGTTTTATTCAGCCGCGTCCGCAGGTAGTTGGCGTTCAGCACGGCGTACTCGGCCACCTGGCGCAGGCCGTCCGCGCCGTGCATGGCGATGTAGGTATAAGCGCGCACAATGACGCCGAAATGCCCGTGGAAGGACTTGACGCGTCCAATCGTTTTCTTCTGCGTGATGAAGCCGAACAGCGGGGGCATGTCATCATTGCCTTCTTCGAGGATCCCGACGATGGGGCTGGGGAGGAACTCTGCCAGTTTTTCCGTGACACCCACCGGACCCGAGCCTGGGCCGCCGCCCCCGTGCGGCGTCGAGAACGTCTTGTGCAGGTTGAAGTGCATCACGTCAATGCCCACATCCGCCGGGCGGAGGATGCCCAACAGAGCGTTCAGGTTGGCCCCGTCGCCGTAGACCAGCCCACCGCATTCGTGGACAATCTTGACCACTTCTTCGACGTGTTCATCGAACAGACCCAGTGTGTTCGGGTTGGTCAGCATCAACCCGACCACAGTCTCATCGCAGGCGGCTTTCAGGGCGGCCAAATCCACGTTGCCGCGCGCATCGGAAGGGATTTGCACCACATCCAGCCCAATCATGCCTGAAGATGCCGGGTTGGTGCCATGCGCTGAATCGGGGATGAGCATCTTGACGCGTTTGGCATCGCCGCGGTCCTTATGGTAGGCACGCATGATCAGCACGCCGGTCAACTCGCCGTGCGCGCCGGCGGCCGGCTGCAAGGTCATGGCGGTAAAACCGGAAATTTCCTTCAGCCATTCCTGCAACGTATACATCAAAGCCAGATTGCCCTGCACGGTCTCGATCGGCTGGAGCGGATGCGTGAAGGTGAAGCCGGGCAGGCGGGCGGTGTCCTCGTTGATTTTCGGGTTGTACTTCATCGTGCAGGAACCCAGCGGATAGAAGCCGCCGTCCACGTTGTAGTTGTATTTCGAGAGATTGACGTAATGGCGGAGGACGTCCACCTCGGCCAGTTCGGGCAGGGGTAGATCCGCTCGCAGCAGGGAATCAGGCAATTTGGCGCGCGGCACGTCCGGGTCCGGGAAAGTGACGCCGGCGCGTCCGGGGGAGGACAGTTCGTAGATAGTCGGCTCAGTCATGGTTCACCTCTGCCAAAATTTCGCACAGGGCGTCAATTTCATCTTTGGTGTTCATCTCGGTCACGGCAATCAGCATGTGGTCTTCAAGCGATGGGTAATCCTGGCCGAGATCGTAGCCGCCCAGGATGCCGTGTTCGAGCAGTTGGTCGTTGATTTCGGCCACCGGCTTCGGGCAGCAGACCGAGAACTCGTGGAAAAATGGCGCATCGAAGCACAGTTCGTAGCCCTTGATTTTGCTGATTTTTTCGGCGGCGTAGTGCGCCTTGTGGTAGCACAGTTCAGCCACCTGCCGCAGGCCGGTTTGTCCGAGCAGCGACAGGTAAACCGCCGCCGCCAGCGCCAGCAGCCCCTGGTTGGTGCAGATGTTGGAAGTGGCGCGCTCGCGCTTGATGTGCTGCTCGCGGGCGGTCAGGGTCAGGACGAAGGCGCGCTGGCCGCGGTTGTCCACCGTCTCGCCGACGAGACGCCCCGCCATCTTGTGGATGTAGGCTTTCTTCGTGGTGAAGAAGCCAAGATAAGGCCCGCCGAACGACATCGGGATGCCCAGCGGTTGGCCCTCGCCGACGACGATATCCGCGCCCATCTCGCCGGGCGTTTTGAACAGCGCCAGCGCGGTCGGGTTGGCGGCCACGCAGACCAGCGCGCCCTGCGCGTGAGCCGCTTCGATAAGGCCGGTAAAGTCAAAGACACGCCCGAAAAAGTCGGGATATTGAACAATGACCAGCGCGGTATTGGCGTCAATGAGAGAGATTAGAGAGTCGAGATTAGAGATTAGTAAAGGGTCGTCGCCAACAAGTGTGAGGCCCATGTCTTGAACATAGGTGCGGAGCGTCTCGCGATACTGCGGATGGACGGTCGGCGAGATGACCACCTTGGTGCGCTTGCCGCGGAACTGGGCATAGGCCATGTTGACCGACTCGGCCACCGCGGTCGCGCCGTCGTAGTGCGAGGCGTTCGAGACTTCCATGCCGGTCAGGTTGGCCATAAGGCCTTGATATTCGAAGATGGCCTGCAGCGTGCCTTGCGAGATTTCCGGCTGGTAGGGTGTGTAGGCGGTGTAGAACTCGCCGCGCCGCAGGATGTGGTCAACCACGGCCGGGATGTAATGGTTATACACACCCGCGCCGAGGAAGGAGACCAGGTCGGTGCAGTTGTTTTCGTTGCTTATAGCGAGTTCCTGCAATTCGACCGCGGCCTCCATCTCGGTCAACGCGGGGGGCAAATCCAGTTTGGGGAAGCGATGCTTGGCTGGAACGTCCTTGAACAGATCTTCCAGGCTTTTGACGCCGATGGTTGCCAGCATCACGTCCCGTTCTTTGGGACTGTGAGGAATATACGTCATTGGTGTTCTCCTAGTTTAGAAGTTGGACAGTTTCGTAGTTGGGTAGTACCAAAGCCGGCCAGTCCGCAAATTACCTGACTATCGAACTTCCCTACTACTGAACTACCAAACTACGCAACTATCAAATTAATGCGCCCTTTCCGCGCAATACTTCTCATAAGCAGCCGCATTCATCAGACCAGACGCGTCGCCGCCCTCGACCTGGACCATCCAGCCCGCGCCGTAGGGATCGCTGTTCAGTATCTCGGGGGCGTCGGCCAGCGACTCGTTGACCACCACCACCTTGCCACTGACCGCCGCGTAGGATTCCGCGGCCGCCTTGACGGATTCGACCGAGGCAATCGGCTTGCCAGCCTCGACCGTCTCGCCGACTGCGACCACGATTTCGACGAAAACAATATCGGAGAGCTGGGATTGGGCGTAATCGCTCAGTCCCATCCTGCCGCTGGCCGGGTCGAACCATTCGTCGGTTTTGGTGTACTTGAGATTGGAAGGAATGTTCATAATTCGTCTCCTGTTGTAGTGTTGTCACTCTGCCTGCCCTGGCGGGCTAGGCCAGGGAGCGAAGCGAAGAGTCTTCTCATTCTCTGGGGGGTGCTTCGCGAAGTTTACACTGAGTGTAACGAAGTGCTCAGCATGACAGGATGAAAGCAAAAGGGCGCACGCAGATAGAACGTGCGCCCTCTGTTATTTGCACCTGAGAGATTCTCCTGAGCGGAGGCCCGAGTAAAGCGAGGGCCGCGGCCGAAGGATTGCCCCGTCGGTGTCCCTTATGGGACTTTCCAGAGGAATACGGCGGCAGGGTCCTTTTGCCTGAGAGTTTCATCCGGTCTCGCCAGCTTTCGGACTTGCCCCTTCGGCGTCCCTTCTTGATGTCCAGCAGTTCAACTGCTGGACATCAACAGGATCTCTTCCCTGCTGCCGTTCAAATTGTCAAGTTGATTGTAAGTAAATACGATGTACGAAATGATATGAGAGTCTATCATACTATACGGATTTCGTACATGTTTAGCGTCTTCAACACACTCAGTTAGCAGATTAGAGGTGTTAC
>DYHT01000052.1:6246-14531 GCA_020723995.1 Chloroflexus sp. | reverse complement strand
GTCGGACGAGGCGTACTCGAAGGGATTGGCGTCCAGGTAGGTGTGGGGGTTTTCGAGGGAGTCGGGGTCAGGCTTGGGTGCGCGTGAGCGTCGGCATTGGGGACAGGCTGGGGGTCAAGGAAGGTGTCGAGGTCGGAGGCTCGCCTTGAACAATGAACTTGCCGACGACTTTCCAATCCATACCGACGAATATCTGCACTTCATAATTCCCTGGCAGCCACCCGCCGAGAGGCTCAATACAGTCAGCAAAGCCATAGCCGCCAATCGCCCCATCCCAGGGTTTGGTCTCAGAACAAATCAGTTTACCATCCCGGTACCAAAGCGCCGTCCACTGCGCGCCGGGAACCATCTTATCGTAAGTGAACACTGCGTACATGTGTCGCACCGGGTTCTGAAAGATGATAGCAGGGCTGACAGGCTGTCCCTCCGAGATGCGATAGGCGAACTGCAAGCGGCTGAAGATCGCCTCCGGGTTGGGCGTGACTGTACTCTGGAACTGGGCTTCGATGGCCGGCGGCAGGAAGGGGGTCGGCGTGAGCGTGGGCGTATCGCTGATGGCGGGTGTGAGGGTGATGGTCGGAGTCAGCGTGACGGTGGGGGTCAGGGTGATAGTTGGCGTCAGCGTGATGGTTGGCATCCGGGAGGGAGATGCAGTCGGGGGAAAGATACGGTAAACAGCCGGCTCGGTGTAGCGTTGCAGAATAAAAGCAAATACCCCCAGCAGGATCGAAAAAAAGATTGACCACCAGCCGCTTGCTATGCGCCGTTGGCGGATGCGAAAGAAAGGGTTGCGCCGCCCTTCGCGGATGGCGCGGACACCCAGCCAAATCCCGGCAACGATACCGATCAGGGCAAGGAAAAAAGCGGTCTGGACAGCAGTGTGAACGTCAAGTTGCATAAATTTCCCTAGACGAGGCAACGCTCAGATTATTGTAGCCTGGGGCTATTATTATAGCACAGCCATTCTTGACGCCAACCACAGAACGTGCTACAGTTTCAGGCATGACGAAACTCGCCTTTCTTAAGTTCGGCGGATCGCTGATCACCGACAAAACACGCCCCTATACACCCCGCCTGGATAAACTGGCGGAACTGGCGGCTCAAATCGCCGCCGCCCGTCGCCTCGACCCGGATCTGTACCTGGTTTTGGGACACGGCTCCGGCTCCTTCGGTCACGCCGCCGCCAGCCAAAACTGGCCGGCCAACAATAAATGGGATGCCGAAGATTGGCGGGGTTTCGCCAAGGTCTGGTATCGAGCCTCGGCGTTGAATCGACTGGTGATGGATGCACTGCACAACGCGGATGTCCCTGCCATAAGTTTTCCTCCCTCGGCCACAAACCAGGTCAAAAATAGAGTGATCGAGGATTGGTATCTTACGCCATTGCAAAACGCGCTCAAAGCGGGTATCCTGCCGGTGATTTATGGCGATGTTGTCTTTGACGCGACCCTCAACGGGACTATCCTTTCCACAGAAGATTTGTTTCTTTCGCTCGCGCGGCAACTCCATCCGCAGCGCATCCTGCTGGCTGGATTGGAAGAAGGCGTCTGGGCCGACTTCCCGGCGCGCACCAAACTCGTCAATGTGATCACGCCTGAGAATTTCGGATCTTTTGCCGGGGGTATGGTCGGCGCGGCGGGCATGGACGTGACCGGTGGAATGAGGGACAAGGTCGAGCAAATGCTCCGGCTCGTGGAACAGGACCCGGGTCTGGAAGTAATCGTCTTCTCCGGCGAAAAGACTGAAAACGTCCACCGCGCGCTACTGGGCGAATCTCTGGGAACGCGCCTTCATCGTTGACAGTCCATCTTTCTTGCATTAGACTCACTTGTCATCAGCCATCAGCAACCTATGTTCTTCTCCCGTCAACAACTCGAAGAAATCGAAGACCGCAACCTTGCGCCCTACGGCGTGCGCAGTAAGGACTCGCAAGGCCGCGCTTACTTGGACAACGAGCCTGATTACCGCACCGCCTTCCAACGCGACCGTGACCGTATCATCCACACCACCGCTTTTCGCCGCCTAGAATACAAGACGCAGGTGTTCATCAACTACGAGGGCGATTACTTCCGCACCCGCCTGACACACACGCTGGAAGTCGCACAGATCGGTCGCACCATCGCCCGCGCCCTGGGCGCGAACGAAGACCTGGTGGAGGCCATCTGCCTGGCGCACGACCTGGGTCACTCACCTTTTGGTCATTCAGGCGAAGTCACCCTGGCGCGTCTGATGAAAGATTACGGCGGTTTTGATCACAACAAGCAATCCCTGCGCATCGTCACCGAACTCGAACAACGTTACCCCGAATTCCTGGGGCTGAACCTGACCTGGGAAACGCGCGAGGGCATTGTCAAGCATGAATCCGAATACGATAGCTCCGATGCACGCGATTTTAATCCCGACTTGCGCGGCAATCTGGAAACGCAGATTGCCAACGTCGCTGATGAATTGGCTTACACAACGCACGATCTCGACGATGGCCTGCGTTCAGGGATGATCACACCGCAAACGCTGGAAAGCATTGCCCTGTGGGGAATTCTCGTCGAAACCTTCAAATGGCGCGGTACCACTTTAGTGGACATGGAACGCCACCGCATGATCCGCCATCTGGTCGGGCTGGAAGTGACCGATCTGGTGCAAGCGACAGATGCGCGCCTGCGCGAAAGCGGCGTGAAATCCGCGCTGGATGTCCAGAAACTATCCCGTAATCTCATCGGATTTAGCGAAGACATGCAACGCCGCAACCGGGAATTGAAAGACCTGTTGTACTCCAAACTCTACCGTCATTACCGCGTTGTGCGCATGCAAACCAAAGCCGAGCGCATCATCAGCGACCTTTTCAATGCCTATCGCGCCGAACCGGCCATCCTGCCCGACCACGTCCAAACGTGGATTGACAAACGCGGCTTGGAACGCACGATCTGCGATTACATTGCCGGGATGACCGACCGTTACGCGGTGGATGAACATAGCAAACTCTTCGTCTCCACCGAAAAGCCTTAGGCTCTCATCGAAAAAGGATTTGATAAGTAATGGAAAACGATGTCTACTTGACCGCCAAGGGGGCTGCAACATTAAAGGCCGAACTGGAAGAACTAAAAGGCCCGGCCCGCCAGGCATTGGCTCGACGCTTGCGCTCCGCCATTCAAATGGGCGATCTCTCAGAAAATGCCGACTATCACAAAGCCAAAGAGGATCAGAGCTTTCTCGAAGGCCGTATTCAGGAACTGGAATACATCCTGCATAATGCAATCGTGGTCGAAAAAAATTCCATTTCCAAAGACAGGGTATCTGTCGGAACGCGGGTGACTATTCAAGAGGAAGATTTCCCGCCTGAGACTTTTTACATGGTAGGTGCGAAAGAAGCCGATCCGCGCAACGGAAAGATCTCTAATGCGTCCCCCATCGGACGCGCCTTACTCGATCACCGCGTCGGCGAAGTGGTCGAGGCTGAAACGCCGGGTGGCAAGATGAGGATGAAAATTCTGAAAATCGAATAAAAGCGAATACAAAAAGGGCGGCTTTTCAGCCGCCTTTTTTTTTATTATGCTGGCGCCGTGACCTTCTGCCAGACAGCTAATTCCAGCGTCACGCGCTCGAAGAAGCTGCTATCCGGGAGTGCGCCCTGACCGTATTCGACGTCCGAGATTGTCGCCACCAATTGCAGCGCGGCTGTTTCCAACACAACCTGTTTACCGCGCTCGATCAGGATCGGCTCGCCTTTGGCTTCCAATCGTTGAAAGGTAGCCACATCATTGAAAGCGTGTGAACTCATCAAGACTCTGGTCACAGTTTGGATATCATTCTTATCGAACAACCAAACTTCAAAGGCGGTTACTTTCTTGGGATCCCCCACGCCGATTGTCTCCGCGATGCCAACGCCACACTCACCTAAAAATTCGCCGGAAGGAGAGTCGATGCCGAAGGAGTCGTCGAACAGGTCATCGCCCAGGACATAGGTGGTAACAAACTGGGTGATGGGAGGCGAATCACCTCTCACCGCGTAGTCAATAACCTCGGTCTGCCGGCTGAAGCGGCGCGCTTGTTGAGCCGGGGTCGCTTCCTCACCATCGCGGCGCAACATCGGTTGTAAGTACTTGATCAGCCCATAGCCCACGACTGCCATGACTATCACCCCGAAAGCGAGGACACCATAAATCACGAGCAGGTTGCCGGTGGTGGGTGTTACTTGCGTTCCCCCAGGGGTAGGGACAACGCCGCCTGCCGGTTGTACGATACGGGAGAAATCCATAATCGTGACCGGATTTTGCTTGCCCGGATTTCTCTGAATGGTCAAAAGAACCGCAGGCCCGGTTGACTCCAACGCTTGATAGCGTTTGATGGCCAAGGCTGAGTCGTTGTTTATCCCAAACGAGTCGATTGCCATTCTCAGGTAATCTTCTTGATAGCCAATGTGCA
The DNA here is from genome assembly GCA_020723995.1 of Chloroflexus sp. Lineage (GTDB taxonomy): Bacteria > Chloroflexota > Anaerolineae > Anaerolineales > Villigracilaceae > CG2-30-58-95. The sequence continues at coordinate 10,112 of DYHT01000052.1, read as the reverse complement.
GCAATGACGGCGGAGCATCCTTCCACTCCACCGGCTGGATCACCCAACCCCAGATCAGTCCCAGAACAATCCCCGCCACACCGGCAAGCACAGCAGCGATGATTGGTCTCTTAATATACTCAAGAATTTTCATCATTTGCCCTCCGACAAACACGTAAGCAGGTACAACAATCTATTATACAGGTAATAAGCCAATAAGCCAACACCTTTTCGTAACGCGGCATTCATGCCGCAGCCAAAGTGCAACATAAATGTCGCACTACGGCAAAAATCTTCGCGGTCGCCAGAGTTTATAAAGAACAATACTATAAACTACGACTCTATTGCAAATAAGGGCATGTCACCCTGAGCGAAGTGAAGGGTCTCCTCATTAGTCACCTGCTGCAGTGCAGATGCGAAGGGGGATTTACGCGTTTTCGGGGACGACATCTTCCAGCAGGAAAGATTCCTGGCAGTTCAAGCATTGCGCTTCACGTTTGTTGGCAATCACCAGCATGCCCTGGCAGGCCGGGCAAGGTTTTGGCAGGGGCCGCTTCCATGAGGTAAAGTCACAATTCGGATAATTGGCGCACCCGTAAAATATGCGGCCTTTGCGCGTCTTGCGCTCGACAATATCGCCGTCATCCTTCAGGCAGGACACACCGATCTTCTCCAGCCACGGCTCAGTATGGCGGCACTCCGGGAAACCGCCGCAACTGATGAATTTGCCGTAGCGCCCATAACGGATGACCAATTCCTTGCCACAATCCGGGCAGGCGCGGCCGATCGGCTCCGGGCCAGTCTTGATCACTGGCATCTCGGCCTGGGCGATCTTGACTTTCGCTTCGAAGGGCGTGTAAAACGCCTGCATCACCTTCACCCACTTGGCGCGGCCCTCGGCGATCTTATCCAGGTCTTCTTCCATACGAGCTGTAAAGCCCAGGTCAACAATCTCCGGGAAATATTGCATCATCAGATCATTGACCAGGATGCCAGTCTCGGTGGGGAACAAGCGCTTATCCTGGCGGATGACATAACCGCGCGCCTGGATCGTCGAAAGGATCGGCGCATACGTGGACGGGCGCCCGATACCGTTCTCCTCCAGAGCTTGCACCAGGCTGGCTTCGCTGAAGCGCGGCGGCGGCTGGGTGAAATGCTGCTCCGGGATCAGGCGGACGAGGTCTTGCTTCTGGCCCTCGGCAATCGAGGCTGGGATGCGCACATTCATCTCGTCTTCTTCCTCGGTCTTCTTATCCTCATCTTTGGCTTCCTCGTAGACGACCAGGAATCCAGGGAACTTGACCGAGGAACCGGCGGCGCGTAGCGTGTATATGTGGGCTTCGCCTCCGCTCGGCACACTGCCGGAACGTTTACCGGTCACGTCCACCGAGAGCGTATCGTAGACTGCGGCTTCCATCTGCGAAGCCACAAAGCGCTGCCAGATGAGCCGGTAGAGTTTGAACATGGCCGGCTCGAGGAAAGGTTTGACCTTCTCCGGGTCGCGCAAGACGGAAGTCGGGCGGATGGCCTCGTGGGCCTCCTGCGCGCCGGCTACCTTCTTCGTATACTCCGGCGGCTTTTCGGGCAGGAAATCGCGGCCATAACGTTGAGCAATGTAACCCCGCGCCTCGCTGCGCGCCGCCTCGGCGATATTGGTCGAGTCGGTGCGCATGTAGGTGATGAGACCGGTCGTGCCGCCTTCGCCTACATCCTGGCCTTCATAGAGACCCTGCGCCAGACCCATCGTCCGCTTGGCGGTGAAGCCCAGCTTGCGCGAAGCCTCCTGCTGGAGCGTGGAGGTGATGAACGGCGCGGAGGGTTTGCGCCGCCGCTCGCCGCGCTTGACGCGCGTGACGACGTAATCGGCCTGCTCCATATCCACCAGGATCGGTTTGACAATCTCTTCGCTGCCCAATTCGGGGTCTTTGTCGTCAATTTTCACCAGCTTGGTGATGAAAGTTTGCTTTTCGCCCTGCGGGCGCAATTCCGCGCCGATGGACCAGTATTCCACCGGCACGAAGGCGTCAATCTCGCGCTCGCGCTCGACAATCAGCCGCAGCGCCACGGATTGCACCCGTCCCGCCGAAAGCCGTGAGCGGACTTTTTCCCACAGGATCGGGCTGATACTATAACCGACCAGCCGGTCGAGCACGCGCCGGGCTTGCTGCGCATTGACCAGGTTCATGTTGATAGCGCGTGGGTGAAAAAAGGCTTCGTTGATCGCACCTTCTGTAATTTCATGGAAGACAACACGATGCGCCAGTTTGTGTTCGATGGTGGCAGCTTCAATTAGGTGCCAGGCAATGGCTTCACCTTCGCGGTCCGGGTCGGTGGCCAGGTAAATCTCGGCCGCTCCTTTCGCCAGTTGTTTTAATTCTTTGACCACCGCTTTTTTTTCATTTGGGACGCGATATTTCGGCGCGAAGTCGTTTTCCACATCCACCGATAGCTGAGAACGCAAGAGGTCGCGCACATGCCCAACCGAAGCTCGCACGGTGTATCCCTTGCCAAGAAAACGGCCCACCGTCCGGGCCTTGGCCGGCGATTCGACAATGACCAGCTTGCCGCTGCGCGAGGCGTTCTTCTCCGGCGGCGTCAGCCCCTCGTGAGCCGGCATCTTACCGATGCGATACAAGGCAGTACCGCATACGCCGCAAGTCCCGCGCGTGACGGGCGCACCGGCGGCGTTGAAAGATGGCTGAGGATCCTGGATTTCGCGTTTCGTTCTACATTTCATGCAATAGGCTTCCATGAGGAACCTCCTATGTGTAATCTTCCTTATTCGAGTTCTTCAAATTCTCCACGATCTGGCGTACTTGCTGGGCCTGATCCTTGTGACAGACGAGCAGCACGTCGCCGGCATCCGCAATGATGAGATCCGATACGCCAATCGTTACAATCAGCTTTCCATCCCGGTTGCCATAAACAAGCGTGGTACAGGTATCCAACGCCATGTGCTGCCCGCCAAAGACGATATTTCCATCTTCATCAGCAGGCAAAACATCAAAGAGCGAATCCCACGCACCGACATCGCTCCACTCCAAACCTTCAGCCGGCAGCACCGCCACTTGCCCGGCGCGTTCCATCACGCCATAGTCAATCGTCTCTGGCCGCAAGCCAGGCCAGACAGAGTGCAGCGCCGTCTCTTGTGAAGCTGTATCCCAGGCGGCGGAAATCTTGGCGAGGCCAGACTTCAACTCTGGCATCTGCCGGGCAAATTCCTGCAGGATCCGCTCGGCGCGCCAGATGAACATGCCCGAGTTCCAGGAATGATCGCCGCGCGCCAACATCTGATTGGCTTGAGCTTCATCTGGTTTTTCCGTGAAGCGCAGGACGCGATAGACTGGCTGAGAGAACCCTTCAGGCAGACGCTCGCCGCGCTGGATATAGCCATAGCCTGTGGCCGGGTAAGCCGGCTGGATGCCGAGCGTGACCAGATAGTCTTTCTGCGCAACTTCCACCGCCGCGCGCAGGATCTGGTGGAATAGTTCCCGGTTGCGAATGAAATGGTCAGATGGCAGGATGACCATCACAGCCTGCGGGTCGCGCTTATGCAGCACGACCGCCGCCAGCCCAACCGCCGCAGCGGTGCCGCGCGGTTCCGGCTCGAGCAGGAAGTTTTCTGCGGGAATTTGGGGCGCCTGGCGCTTGAGTTCATCCGCTTGCGCGGCCGCGGTCACCACCAGGATGCGCTCGAAGGGGATCAACCCATCCAAGCGATCGAAGGTGGACTGGAAAAGGGTGCGCTCCGCCAACAATGGCAAAGTATGCTTCGGATGCTTTTTACGCGAAACCGGCCACAGGCGAGTACCGCCGCCGCCGGCCATGATGACTGCGTAAGTGTGGTTCATTCAACTCCTGTTTTGGAATGCAGGAGCTTGCTCCTG
>DYHT01000052.1:0-6146 GCA_020723995.1 Chloroflexus sp. | reverse complement strand
CAACCAGCTTGCTCCTGCAACCAGCTTGCTCCTGCAACCAGCTTGCTCCTGCAACCAGCTTGCTCCTGCAACAACGGAAGCAAGCTTCCGTACTCCAAAATCTCCAAAATCAAGTGCGATACTCCGCCTGCTCTTCCCTCACCGCAACATAATTCATCCCACCAACCTGGCGTACCATGCCTTTGAGTTCCATCATTACCAGGGTCGCGGAAACGCGCTCGATGGGCAGGCCGGTCTGGTTGCGGATGTCATCCATGTGGAGCGGCTCAGCGCCAAGAACGCTCAAGAGTTTGGACTCGACCTCATCCACGGGCAGAACTTTCCGCACCAGGCGCTGTTCGCTGACCCGCGTCAGATTCAAAGCTTCGAGCACCTCACGGGCAGAGAGCAGCGGGTGCGCGCCTTGTTGGATCAGGCGGTTCGTCCCTTTGCTCTGCGCGGCCAGGATGTTACCCGGCACCGCAAAGACTTCGCGCCCCTGGTCAACCGCGAATTGGGCAGTGATCAACGCGCCGCTGGTCTCACCGGCTTCGACCACCACCACCGCCAGCGAAAGCCCGGAGATGATGCGATTACGGGGTGGGAAATTGGCGCTCTCCGGCGGCGTACCAGGGACGTAATCACTGAGCAATGCACCCTTGGCCAGGATTTGCTCGGCCAGCGTGCGATGCTCAGGCGGGTAGATGCGATCCACACCATTGCCCATGACGGCCAACGTGCGGCCTCCGGCTTTCAGCGCGGACTGGTGGGCAATCGCATCCACGCCCCGCGCCATCCCGCTGACCACTGTCACGCCGTTCTGCGCAAGATAGGAGGCCAGCTCGTCGGTCACCTGGCGGCCGTAGGCGGTGACCCGTCGTGTGCCAACCACGGCCACTGCCCAGGAATCTTCAGTTGTCAATTCGCCGCGCAGGTAAAGAACCGGCGGCGGCTGGTCAATTTCTTTCAGACGGGATGGATAAGCCTCGTCCTCCCATGTTAACACCTGGATGCCTTGCGCAGCGATTTGCTCCATGAAGCGCTCCAGGTCCACGTTGGCACGCGCCTGGAGGACGCGTTCGGCGATCTTCTGGCTCAAGCCCGCGGCTTGCAGGGCGTCCACTGGCGATTGCCAGGCCAGGGACAGGTCGCCGAAGTGTTCACGCAGGGCTTGCAAACGAACCGCGCCGATGCCCTTGACCAGGTTGAAGCCCACCCAGTAGCGATTGTCGTTCATAAAAGAAAGATTCAACGCGAATTGCGCGAATAAGCGAATGACGCGAATGACGCGAATATTCTTTGTCAGCACGCAAAAAAGAGGTATTCGCGTAATTCGTCCATTCGCGTCATTCGCGTTCCTCTCTTATCAAACCCGGCAGCAGGTGAACGCGCATCGTTTTTCGCGACAGGTCAACGTCCAGCACGACTTCGGAAATGGCCGGGAGCAGGAGTTCGCGTCCGCCTGCCCCCGTCCTTCGCGAAGCACCTGCGGGTTGGGGGTCGCTGCGTTTCACCACGTAAACATCGTTTGCGCCTGTTTCGAGGATTTCGGTCAACTGACCCAATTCCTGCCCACTCTCGTCCACCACGCGCAGTCCAATGATTTGATGATGGTAATACTCCCCTTCTGGCAATGGAGGCCGGTCTACAGCAGGGATGTGTAATATTTGGTTGCGAAGATGTCCCACCTGCTCCGGTGTGGCGATGCCTTCAAATGTGAGCAGCAGCCTGTCCTTGTGCGTCCGGCAATGTCGGATGGTCAGAGGCTGATGCGACTCGCCGGCAAAGACGACCGTATTCGGGGTCAGGCGTTCGGGGAAATCCGTGTAGATTTTCACCAAGGCTTCACCTGCCAGGCCATGCGGACGACGAATTTTCCCCACCGCTAAAAGGGCAGGCTCGCCAGCAGATGGCGAGCCTGCCGGTTGTTCTATGGCGCCGGCCTTACGATGAGAGTTAGGGTTCGGCAACATCCAGCGTAACCTGCAAGCCATCGCGCTCGGCAGCCACGCGCAACAATGTACGGATGGAATTTACCACGCGCCCATTTCTACCGATCACGCGCCCCATATCATCTTTGGCGACCTGCAATTCCAGCGTGACTTGATTGCCGCGCCGGAACTCGCGCACATCCACTTCGTCCGGGTGTTCGACCAGAGATCGAGCGATGTATTCCGTCAGAGATTTCATTGCATGTCAGGATTCTAGCGGCGGGTCTTCAGGTTTTCAATTCGGGCGGCGCGCGCTTTTTCGGCTTCTTCAAGCAGCGCCTCGAGGCTCTCGCCGTTCTTGAAACGGGTAAAACGGTCGAGCACACCTGCGGTTGTGAGAAGTTGAGTTACAGACTCAGTCGGTTGAGCGCCTTTGCTCATCCAGTCATAAACGCGGTCTTCTTTAACGTTCATTGTAGCCGGTTCCGTGCGCGGGTTATAGTAACCCAGGATTTCCAAGAAACGACCGTCGCGCGGGCTTTCCTTGTCCGCGACGACAATACGATAGCTTGGCTGACCCTTTAAACCGGTACGGCGTAAGCGAATACGAACCATCAGTAAATATCTCCTTGAATATTGTTGTTTTGGTCGCAGGTTTCACTGGAAGGTTGACCCCTGCAGTTTGGAGGTTGAGGGCGCGAAAGGATGCGCGCCTTCTTGATCCACCTGTTAACTGAAGAGGCGTGATAACCCACGGCCTGCACTGAGCTTGCCGAAGTGCCCGCCAGTTTTCTGTAAGTTTTTAAAGAGACGCTGCATCTCCCGGAACTGTTTCATCAAGCGGTTCACTTCCTGGACCTGTGTGCCTGATCCGCTTGCGATGCGCCTGCGGCGCCTGGCGTTCAGGATGTCGGGTTGACGCCGCTCCTCGAGTGTCATCGAGTTGATGATTGCCTCGGTCATCTTGAACTGTCGCTCCACATCTTGCGGTTGGACATTGCGCGCCGCTTGTCCCATACTGCCGGGCAGCATTTCCAGCATCTGGCTCAGCGGTCCCATTTTCTTCGACGAGCGCATCATCTCGGCCAGGTTTTCCAACGTAAACTCTCCCGACGATAGCCTTTTGGCTTGTTCCTGGGCGGCCTTGGCATCGAAGGCGGCTTCAGCCTTTTCGATCAGGCCAAGCACATCACCCATGCCCAAGATGCGGGAGGCCAGTCGCTCTGGATTATACACCTCTAAAGCGTCTAGTTTTTCGCCCGTACCGAGAAATTTGATTGGCACACCCGTAACGGAACGGATAGAGATTGCAGCACCGCCGCGCGCATCACCGTCCATTTTTGCCATGATCAAACCGGTCAGCGGGACGGCAGCGCGGAAACCTTCGGCCACGTGCAATGCCTCTTGCCCGATCATTGCATCCACAACGAGCAATGTTTCAGCCGGTGGAACCATCGCGACGATAGCCCGCAGCTCGTTCATCAGCTCGTCATCCAACTGGGAACGGCCGGCCGTATCCACGATCACTACGTCAAAACCGCCATTTTTCGCTTTGGTAACTGCCCTGGCAGCCAGATCGGGCGGCTTGACGCCGCTTTCGGTATGCACCGGAATGTCCAGACGTTCACCCAGGGTCTGTAATTGGCGCACAGCCGCCGGCCGGTACGGGTCGCCGGCGACGAGCATCACCCGTTCGCCGCGCGAGCGCAGCAGTTGCGCCAATTTACCGGCCGCCGTGGTTTTGCCTGATCCTTGCAAACCGACCAGTAGAAGCAGGTGTGGGCGCGGCCCACTCAGTTTCAACGGAGCTGGCTCGCCCAGGGTAGCGATGAGCTCCTCATTGACGATTTTAATGATCTGTTGACCTGGATTGAGCGCCTTCGAAACCTCGGCGCCGACCGCCCGTTCGCGCACGCGGGCTACGAATTCCTTGACCACACCGTAATGAACGTCAGCCTCCAGCAAAGCCAGGCGGACGTCACGCATGGCCGCATCCACGTCCGCGACGGAGAGTTTCCCGCGCCGCCGCAACTGGTCAAAGACCTGGTTTAACCGTCCTGTCAGTGTCTCAAACACGTGCTTTCTTCATCTTATGGTTGGTTTGCGTAAAAGCCGTCAGATTTTAGCCTAGAAACAGTGGGTGGTCAAGGAAAACCTCAACAGCCTTTTGCGTGCACACCCAACAAAGTTTGCGTAACTATCTGATTATAAATGGGTTTAGTTTACTAGCACATTTAAATATATCCATAATTAACCAGGAGGTAACATGTCCAAAGTCGCTGTTGTAACCGATAGTACCGCGTACATTCCGCACGAACTGGTCAAGAAGCACAACATCACCGTCGCCCCGCAAGTCTTGATTTGGGGAGACGAAACCTTCCAGGATGGCGTGGATATTCAGCCAGACGAGTTCTACCGCCGCCTCGCCACCGCCAAAGTCATGCCCACCACCTCGCAGGTGTCCCCGGCTACCTTGAAGACCATATTCGAAAAGTTACTCGAAGATGGCTATGATGTGCTGGGCATTTTCGTCTCGACCAAAATTTCCGGCACCATCCAATCCGCGTTGCAAGCCAAGGATATGCTGCCGAAAGCGAAAGACAAAATTGCCATCGTCGATTCGCTTTCGATAGCCATGGCCATGGGCTTCATTGCCCTGAACGTCGCCCGCGCGGCCGAAGAGGGCGCCAAGCTGGCCGAATGCCAGAAACTGGCCGAAAAGGCTATCGGCCATACCGGCATCTTCTTCGCGGTGGAGACGCTCGAATTCCTGCGCCGCGGCGGGCGCATCGGCGGCGCACAGGCCCTGCTCGGCACGGCGCTGAACATCAAGCCGGTTTTGGAACTACGCGATGGACGCGTCGAATCGGTCGAAAAAGTCCGCACCAAGAGCAAGGCCATGGAGCGTGTCGTCGAACTGGTCGTCGAGAAAGTCGCCGGGCGGACGCCCGTCCATCTGGCCACGCTCCACGCCAATGCCGAGAACGATGCCAAAACGTTACTCGAAAAGGCTGTCGCTCAACTTCATCCCGTGGAAACCGTCTTCGCCAGCGTCAGCCCGGTCGTCGGCACGCACGCCGGGCCTGGCACGGTCGGGCTGGCGTTCATGGCCGGAATGTGATTCCAGGTCGAAGCCCTCGAACGGGTTCAGCGCAAACTGAACCCGTTTTTATTTGTGCAAGGCGTATCAAATTCAATTTGACGGTTTCTCCCAAAACAGGTATAATCCACCTTCGGCATTATTCAAGATTACTGGAGAACATCTTATTATGGACACTATGATTGACGCGGCGCAAGAAGGCGCGGTTAAGGTTAAAGTGAAGTCGCACCTGCAAGGAATAATTACCAAAACCACTCTGGCGGGGGCCATTGTTGACGTCGGTCAGAATGTTCCGGGGGTCGTGCACATCTCACAGTTGCGGGCAGAACCTGTAAACCGGGTAGAGGATGTCGTGCAAGCCGGTCAGACAGTGAATGTGTGGGTACGCCGTGTACGGGATGATCGTATCGAGTTGACGATGATCGAGCCATTGGCAATGGAGTGGCGCGAGCTTAAACCCGAAATGATCGTCAAAGGCAAGGTTGCCCGGCTAGAATCCTATGGCGCCTTCGTAGACATCGGCGCTGAACGACCCGGTTTGGTACATGTCAGCGAGATCACCCATGGTTACGTTAAAACCCCCGGCGAAATTCTTCACGAGGGCGACGTAGTCGAAGCCATGGTGCTAGAAGTCAATCGGCGCAAAAAGCAAATCCGCTTGAGCATCAAAGCCGCCCAACCAAAGCCGGAAGAGGTTCCGGTAGAGGCCAAAACTGAACCCAAAAGGCGGCGCGGTAAAAAAGGTAAAAGCGCCAGACCAGAAGCAGAAGTAGTGGATTCAGGGCCATCCACGCCCGAACCAACTGTTATGGAAATCGCCTGGCAAGAAGCCATGCAGCGCGCCGAAGGCAAGAGAGCTGCGAAAATCAAAAAGAATAAGATGTCTTCTTCAAGGGAACAGGATGATATCCTGAACCGCACGTTGGTAAACCGCCTGCCGACTGGTTAACCGCCAAAATAACAACTGCAGCCCTCGCAGAGCCAGGGCTGTGTGATTCTATGACGCTCCTGAAAAAAGGTGCTGAGCACCCTCCTCAAAACTGGACGAATAGAGTAAGATTATCTCAACCCCACTTCCAGGGGTAGCACCACATCTAAACGTGGTCGGGAAGACGCAGTCATTTTTTGGACACGGA
>DYHT01000051.1 GCA_020723995.1 Chloroflexus sp. | reverse complement strand
ATGCTCATTCGCTCGGTTTTACCACAATTCTGGGTTAATGTGACATTGTCAAACTCATCACGATCAGGATATCCCAGCCCTTGACGAGGTATGGGATGCCTGTCACCGCGACGCACGTCACACCCAATCCGGCGCGGACCATCTGATGTACAAAATAGCCGACCACCTCGTGGCCGGCTATATACCGATTGTCGGAGAAATTGACCGAGAAATTGACGAAATCGAAGACCAGATCTTCGACCGCCCTACGCCGGAGACCTTGGGGCGTATCTTCACCCTCAAGCGTGCTTTGCTCTCCATGCGGCGTGTCATTACCCCGCAGCGCGAGGTGCTTAACAAACTGGCGCGTGACGATTACGTGGTCATTGATCCAAAAGACCGGGTCTTCTTCCGAGATGTGTACGATCATCTCGTCCGCCTGCACGACTTGAACGAGAGCATGCGCGATCTGGTCAGCGGCGCAATGGACAGCTATCTCTCGGTTCTCAACAACCGCATGAACGAGGTAATGAAGACACTGACGGTCATCACCACCATGTTCATGCCCATCACTTTTGTGACCGGATTCTTCGGCATGAATTTCTTTGAGCCGGTGGCCCAACTGGTCACCTGGACCAACCGGGCAATTTTTACCCTGACGCTTTGCGGGCTGGCGCTGGTGCCGTCCATAATGTACCTGTGGATGCGCCGCCGTACCTGGGTCTAATTTTCAGAAATCCTCCCAAAAAGTACTTGACGCAGAACGTATGTTCGTGTTATAGTATTAGCACAAATGTACGGTTCACCAGGAAAGGAAGGCCCATATGGTGAGAACGCGCAGAGGTTTGACTGAACGACATCATAATATTCTAAACTATTTGGATAAGCGGCTCAGTGAGCACGGATATCCCCCCTCCATCCGCGAAATTGGCGAGGCGACCGGGATTTCATCCACCTCAGTCGTCACCTATTACCTCAAGCAGTTGGCCGAATTGGGTCTGATCGAACGCGACCCCAAGTTCTCGCGCGCCGTAAGGTTGATGCGAGAACCCGAACTCAACGTATCTCAGCGCGTCGCCGAGGCTGTCCAAGGCGCAGTTGCCGCGGCGGACGAATTGCTCAGCATCCCCATCGTGGGTCGTATCTTCGCCAGCGCGCCGGTGCCGGTGCCACCCTCGGATTTCAACTACTTCGATGCTGAAAGCAGCATCAATATCGCGCGCAGCTTGCTTCCGCGGCGCGAAAAAGGCAGCGAACTTTTCGCCTTGGAGGTACAAGGCGACTCGATGATTGACGCCATGGTCAATGACGGTGACATCGTGGTCATGAAACATGCCGAGCAAGCCAACAACGGCGAAATGGTCGCCGTATGGCTGGAAGATAAAGACGAGACCACGCTCAAGTATTTTTTCAAAGAAAAGGATCGTGTTCGCCTCCAGCCTGCCAATCCCACCATGGCGCCTATCTATGTGGATAACCCCAAGGCGGTCAAGATACAAGGCAAAGTTGTGGTTGTCATTCGCAAGGTCGCAACGACCGCAGCTTAGACCAAAAAGCAAGTAAAGAAAACTCAAGCCCACATTATAAACTCCCGAGAACAGAAACTTCGGGAGTTTTGTTTTTTGGACGTTTTATGGATTGATTGCCAGCCATAATCAGGGTAAACTTAACCTATCTGAACCGGATTTGATCATGAATGAGATGAACACGAATTTGACCGAAGAAAGCGATTGCAGCGACTCTGCTGACAGCCAGCCTCCCGGTTACGGAGGCGGGCGTACGCTCGTTTTAATTTCACCAGACCCTGACGGTTAGGAAGGATGTGAATGCGCCTCCTTTCTGACCGATCATTTCACGTCGAAAGGAGTACGCCAATGCTCACTATCCTGAAGAACACCAACGAAGGTCTGCGCACATTTGAACGTCTCGTTGATGATAGCTGGATCAATGTAATAGACCCCACTCCAGAAGAGATCGCCCGGCTGGAAGAATGGGGGATCCCCTCTGAGATGATCACCTATCCGCTCGACATGGATGAGATGGCGCGCACCGAGCGGGATAATGGTTTCACCTTTATCCTGATGCGCATCCCGCAATTCCTGGGAGAAGGCGCAGACATCCCCTATACAACCATCCCGCTCGGGATCATTATTGGGGACAAATTCGTGGTCACAATCTGCAAAAGCGATCATCCCATTCTCCAAGAGATGGTGAACAAACCCTCCCGCAAACTAACGCCAGCCAAGCGCAACCGGTTCGTGCTGCACTTCTTCCTGAACGCAGCTTATCGCTATCTCAACCACCTGCGACAGATCAATAAAACAGTCGAGATGCTTGAAGATAAGTTGCAGCAATCGACGCGCAATCGCGAGGTGCTGGACCTGCTGAAATATCAGAAAAGCCTGGTCTATTTCACCACCGGCCTGCGGTCAAACGAAGTGATGATGGAGCGCCTCCAACGCACGCAAATGTTCAGCCAGTATGAAGAAGATCAGGATTTACTCGAGGATGTTCTCACCGAAAACCAGCAGGCCATTCAGATGACAAACATTGCCAGTAACATCCTCAGTTCCATGATGGATGCCTTCGCTTCGATTATCTCTAACAACTTGAACGTGGTCATGAAAGCCCTGGCAGCGATCACGATCGTGGTGAACCTGCCGACCATTGTCGCATCGTTCTATGGTATGAATGTGAACTTGCCCCTTCAAAACCACCCTATGGCATTCTTTTTCACGTTGGGTATAGCTGCTACGCTGGTCGGAGCGGCGGTCTACATCTTTGCCAAACGTGATTGGTTCTAGAAAAGCGTGCAAAATGCAATCAAACACAAGACCTCCGTAGTTTCTTACGGAGGTCTTGTGTTGCTGCTATAGCTTCTCTGGTGTACTGGGTGAAATTTGCTTTTCTTCCAGTATCTGGATGCCGTTACGAATCTGGGTCATAATATGCTCCAATTCCATGTTCAAATTGAGCAAAGAATCCAGCGCATACTGGTCGGCGCCGACTTTTATGTTCTCGGCCTCCATGCGCGCCTGTTCGATGATCTGGTCAGCATGTTTTTGAGCCTTCAGAACGAGGCCTTCTTTTTCGACCAGTTGGTCAGCCTTTTCGCGCGCCAGGGCCAGAGTTCGATTCGCCTCTTCTTGCGCCTGGGCGAGAATCCGATCCTTTTGGGAAAAGACCTGCTGGGCCTTCTTGACCTCTTCCGGAATGGAAATACGCATCTGGTCAATGATATCCAGAAAGCGGTCTTCGTCCACGATGACGTTATGGGTCAGCGGGATGGGACGGCTTTCGTTGAAAAGTTCTTCCAGGCGGTCAACCAGGTGAAGGATGTCCATACGTTCCTCCGCTCTCGCATCTCGATCAGACTTTATCGGAAAAATCTTTTCGCAACGAATACCCTGCGGGTACGATGTAACCCGAATAGGGCGAACTATTTAGCCTGCCCTCCCCAAGGACATCGGGACGATGTGGCGGGCTAGGCCAGGGGGAAATTCATGCCGAGTGGGCGCTGCGCAAAAATTCGATGTGAAAGAAAGGCGCATGCGTATTGCCAACAAGGTCTATTTTAATCCCGAAGTGCATTGGGCGGTGTCTGTCTATCGCCCTTTCCGTTCAACTTAAGCTTCAGCGCATTCTCAACATGCGGCGGCACCATACTAGACACATCTCCATCCAGCGAGGCGATCTCGCGCACCGTGCTGGATGAAAGAAAAGTATGCTCCTCGGCGGTAATCAGGGCGATACTTTCGATATCCGGCGCCAGGCGATGGTTTGCCAGTGCCATGCGGAACTCGAATTCGAAGTCCGAGAAAACGCGCAAACCGCGCACGATGACCTGCGCCTCGATCTGACGGCAGATGTTGACGGTGAGGCCGCTGTAGCCAATAACGCGTATCTTGGGGTGATCCTTGAAGGTTTCTTTAACCAGCTTAATGCGTTCTTTGGGAGAGAATAGCAGCGATTTCAAAGGTTTATTGTAAACGGCAATGACCAGTTCGTCGAATAGACGCGCGGCGCGCATGGCAATGTCAATGTGTCCGTAATGGATGGGATCGAAGGTTCCAGGAAAGAGGGCGCGTACCATAATAATTAACTGACATCTCCCTTGCTGCCGCTCCAGAAGCATCTCAGAGCCTCGGCTAAAAGTTGATTTTCGGGCATTTGCAAATCGGGATCGCGCTCGAACAGGAGTTGAGCTTGCAGGCGGGCTTTCTCGATCATACGCACGTCGCTCAGCGAGGCCATGCGCAGACCAGCATAGCCGGATTGGCGCGTACCCAGGAATTCACCTGGGCCGCGCTGCTCAAGGTCGCGTTCGGCCAGCACAAAGCCATCGTTGGTCTCGGCCATGGCAGCCAGGCGCTCATTTTCGACCGCATCCTCGTGAGCCGGGATGAGCAAACAATAAGATTGGGCTGCACCGCGCCCGACACGTCCACGCAATTGGTGCAATTGAGCCAGCCCGAAACGGTTGGCGCCTTCGATGAGCATGACAGTGGCGTTGGGAATGTCCACGCCGACCTCGACCACCGTAGTGGAAACCAACACATGAAATTCGCCATTCCGGAAGCGCAGCATAACGGCGTCCTTCTCGTCAGGGCGCATGCGCCCGTGCAACAGGCCGACCTTAAGATTCGGGAAGATCTCCTCCTGCAGCTGGGTTTGCTCGGCTGTAGCGGCCAGCAAATCACTTTTTTCGCTCTCCTCGATGAGCGGATAGATGACAAATGCCTGGTAGCCGGCCGCGACTTGGGAGCGGATCAGGCTATAGGCGCGTTCACGCTCACGCAGCGTCAGAATATGCGTCTCGATCTCCTGGCGACCGGGCGGCATTTCGTCCATCACCGAGAGGTCGAGGTCGCCATATACCGTCAAGGCCAGAGAGCGTGGGATGGGTGTGGCAGTCATCACCAACAAGTGCGGATTCGTTCCTTTCGAGCGCAGCGCAGCGCGCTGTTCAACCCCGAAGCGGTGCTGCTCGTCAATGACAGCCAATTGCAGCTCGGCAAATGCGACCGGGTCTTCGAGCAGGGAGTGTGTGCCGATGACGACCTTGATCTCACCGCTGGCAAGCGCCGCGCGGATTTCGGCCTTCTCTTTTTCGGGTGTGTCGCTGACCAGAAGCCGGATCTGTTCGTCCTTGAGCCAGTCTCCCATTCCCTGTCCTTTATCCCCTTCTGAGGAGAGCAATGCCAGGAAATTGCGATAATGCTGTTCCGCCAGGATACCGGTCGGGGCCATGATGGCAGCTTGCGCGCCGGCGTTCGTCACGAACGCCGCAGCCAGGGCTGCCACCACTGTCTTTCCAGAGCCGACATCACCCTGCAGCAGCCGGTTCATCGGCTTGCCTGAACCCAAATCTTTACGGATATCGGCCACGGCGCGTGCTTGCGCGCCGGT
Source organism: Chloroflexus sp. (assembly GCA_020723995.1). Taxonomy (GTDB): domain Bacteria; phylum Chloroflexota; class Anaerolineae; order Anaerolineales; family Villigracilaceae; genus CG2-30-58-95. Next base: position 9,467 of record DYHT01000051.1, on the reverse strand, counting down.
CAGCGTAAACGGCAGGGCATGGATGCGTGCTTCCAGCCAGTCATCCGGGATTTCAAAGACGCGGGCGGCGGCGGTTTGCCAGTCGCGCTTCTGGCCCAGCACGCCCATCTGGAGAAAGAAGATTTCGTCGAATGCCAGCCGCTGGCGCGCGGCGCGCAGGCTCTCCTGATCATCCGGGAAATGCACCTGCAGGAGGGCTGTTTTCAAATTAATCAATTCCGCAGAGGTGCAGATGGATTCAGGCAAATGGTCGGTCAGTCTGGGCGCATAGAAGGAGACTACATCATTCATTCGTTTTCGCAGCCATTTCTGAGCGACATTGGCCGTCAGCGGATAGATCGGCACGATACGGTTGGTATGCAGACTTTCGACTTCTACAGGTTCCCAATCGGGGCTGTTCATCACCAGCCGGCCAAGGTACTGGTCAATTTTACCGGAGACGGATATGGAGTCACCGACATGCAGGCGGTTGGTGAGCCAGGGTTGGTTGAACCAGGTCAGGCGCAGGCCACCGGTGCCATCGTTGATGACAGCCTCGGTAATGCTCGAAGCACCGCCGCGCACTGGGCGGCTGGTCACAGATTGGATTGTTCCAATTACGGTGATCTCATCGCCATAAAACAGCCGGTGGATGGGTTTCAACTGGCGGTAGTCGTCGTAACGGCGCGGGAAATAATATAACATGTCACCCAGGGTATGCAAGCCGAGCTTGGCGAGATCCATGGCGTACCTTGGGCCAATTCCGTTCAGGACGGTCAAGGATGCGTTCAAAGCGATGGGGGTCTGACTGGTGCGGCCGCCGGGGTGCATGTCGGCACGTCCCGGCTCGGGTCGAGGCTGGGGTGAGGGACGCGGCTCTGGCGAGACAGCCTTGCCGGCTTGCCCTTGAATCTGCTTCCAGAGCTTTTTCAGCGCCTCGGCGCGTGCTTCCGGCGTCAGATCATGATAGTCCCGCAGGCAGGCGGCAACGGCTTGCACGATCTCTTCCGGCACCTTTTCATTGCGAGCTTCTGCCTGCCATAAATCCAGGATTTTGACGAAACCGCCGATAACGACACGGTCTTGATAACCATTATCGTGTTCCAGGCGGAAGAATTTTCGGAGTTTCTCCAGTGAAGGCTGCATAGGTTTTATTTTATCATGGGAAAAGGGGCCAGATTAGAAAGGAACCCATTTTCTACGAGAAAACGGGTTCCTTTAGACGGAGGATAGGTGGAGTGGTCAAGAAATTGGCACCGCTGCCACACCCAACCCATTCGGTCCGGTATGTGTACCGATGACCGTGGTGACATTGACCACCATCGGTGGGATGGGCAGTTTCGGTTTAAGATCTGCGAGCAGTTGGCGGGCGGCGGATTCAGCGTTGGTATGCAGGATAGCCAATCGTTCGAGCGGGCCCCACGAGTTTAGCGCCTCGGTCAATCGAAGAATACCTTGGGAGCGGGTGCGCACTTGCGCCATTCTCTCGATGATGCCGAAGCGAAGTTCGATCATCGGCCGGATGTTGAATAGCTCGCCGACCATCGCCTTGGCCCAGGAAACGCGCCCGCTGCGGCGCAGGTATTCCAGTGTATCCAGTAAAGCCACAACACGCACACGTCCTTTGACGCTCTCGACAAGACCCAGCAGCTCCTCCAGCGTGACGCCGCGCCCAATGGCTTCAGCCGCGGCCAGCACTTGAAATCCCAGTCCCAGGCTGAGCTGACCGCTATCCAGCACGCAGACGCGCTGACCAAATTGTTCGGCGGCCAGGCGAGCCGCGTTGAAGATGCCGCTCAACCTGTCTGGCGGATGGATGGAAAGAATATGTGAAGCTCCGGCAATAAGCAGCCGTTGGTAGCATTCATGGAAGCTGCCAACGGATGGCGCGGAGGTGGTCGACGGCTCGGATAATTTTGGCAGGCGCTGGTAAAACTCCTCACGGGAAATCCCTTTACCGTCTTCGTAACTTTTTCCGCCCAGGTTCAGGATGGCCGGTACGACGGCGATACCGTGCTGGAGGCATAATTCCTCCGGGATGTCGGCGGTACTATCGGTTACCAAAGATATTTTCATTTCGACCTCACCTCTGGTTTTTCCATAACCACTAAACCCATGCACTGCGACCCGAATAGGGCTGCCAGGTGCGCTCCAATGGTATGCACGCTGAATGGGGTTTGCGGAAAACTATCCTCGACATATGCACGCAATGGCCGGGGGCGCAAGTACTTGTGATCTGTCCCCCGGATCAGGGCAACATGATATGGATCACTAAACTCGTCAATAAACTCCTGAAAGGATTCGAGCAGGTGGCGCTGGGTGCGCACCTTAGCCATCGGCGACAGGCGCCCTTCTTCCAGGGAAAAGATCGGCAACAGTCCCATCATCTTACCGACGAAGGCTTGAGAGCGGCTGAGATAACCGGCCTCGGCGAGATAGTTCATCTCAGGGATGCAAAACAACATATAAACCCGCGGGATGGTCGCCCGCACCAACCGTTCGATCTCCTCAAGGGTTGCGCCGGCCCCAGCCGCCCCGGCCGCAATCTGTATTAACAAACCCAGGCCGATGGCCGTGGTCTGTGAATCGACCACATGGATGGAGACGTGATTGGCGTACTGGCAGGCAGCTTCCTCAGCATAGTGTACCATCGGGCTGAGAAACGACGAGAGGGTGATAATAAGGATGCTATCAAATTCCCGGCTTAGACGGCTAAAATAATCTGAAAATATTCGTGCGCTGGGGGGCGTGAGTTGTTGGCATTGCGCTTCTGGAGGCAAGAGAGAATTCATTGGCCGGATTATGCCTGTTTGTATGCCAAAAGAAATGACATAGACCCGCTCATGGCCGGGGAACCTGGGCCGTGTAAATTGAGCCGTGCTGTCGGTGAGGATGCAAACGTTTGCCATATTACTGCTTGGCGCAGAAAGCAGGATGACTTTACTCCACAGATATGATGAGCTGATAATGCGGCTGTCCGCCGTACTGAAGCTCGATCTCTTGAGATGGATACGCCGCCCGGATCAAATCAACGATGCGATTGGCCTCGGTAGCCGCCAGGTCTTCACCATAGAAAAGAGTGATCAATTCATGGCCGGCCGCGTTCGCTTTTTCTAACAGGCCAAGGCAGGCTTGCTCCACCGAGGCGGCCGAAAGCACCAGGCTGCCATTCAACAGCGCAATGACCTGGTCCTTTTCCACGGCAACACCATCAATCTCCACCGAACGGGTGGCTACAGTGATCTCGCCAGTCGTCACCTCATCCAGCGCCCTGGTCATCCTGGCCGCGACGGCTTCCACATCCCCCTCCGGGTTCAGGTGCATCATGGCTGCCAGACCCTGCGGAATGGTGCGGCTGGGAACAATCTGCACCTTTTTGACCGTGACATCCCTGGCTGCCTGAGCGGCCAGGATGATATTCTTGTTGTTCGGCAAGATGATGACCTTGTCGGTAGGCAGGTTCTCGAAAGCGTTCAATATTTCCTGGGTGCTGGGATTCATCGTCTGCCCACCTTCAACAATGGCAGCTACGCCCAGGCTGGCGAACACACGCGAGATGCCCCGGCCTGGCGAGACGGTCACGACGGCGATCTGCCCTGGTTCGATGTTGGCCAGCTCGATCCGGTCGCCAGCCGACTTACGGTCTATCTCGTCCATCTGGGCAATCAAATTCTCGATGGCAACTTTGGTAACCGTGCCAAGCGTCATCGCAAAGTCAATTGGCCGGTAACGATTATCGGTCGGAACGTGGATGTGCATACGGTACAGCCCCTCGCCCTCGCCGACCTGGATGGATGTCCCCATGCTTTCGAGTTCCTCGTAGAACTTCGGCAAGTCAAGCGGATTGGTTGGGACGAAATCAACGACGATCTCGTAATCCTGGCCCGGTTCGATGGATTCCTTGCTGTTCTCCAGATACATGGCAGAGATTGGCTGGACAGTTGCCAAGGCCACATCCAGCGGCTGGCCGTAGATATAACGTAACATTCCTTCGAGGATGAAATACAGCCCCTTGCCGCCGGCATCCACCACGCCGGCCTGCTTCAAAACCGGCAAGAGTTCAGGCGTGTGTTCGACGGAGGCATCCGCAGCCGGAACAACCAGCGCCAGTATCTCTAAAGGATCCTGCGTCTCCTTAAGGGCGGCTTCTGCGGCGGTTGCAACATCCTTGGCAACAGTCAGGATCGTCCCTTCCACCGGGCGGACGACGCCTTTGTAAGCCGTGTCGCGCGCATCAGCAAAAGCATGTACCAGACTTTCACCATCCAGCGTCTCCTTGTTGTGCAGAGCGCGGGAGAAACCACGCCACAACTGGGAAAGGATGACCCCTGAGTTGCCGCGTGCGCCCATCAAGGCACCCTGGGAGACTGCGGCTGCCATTTGGCCGATGTTGCGGTAGCCCAGATTCGCGATTTCCGCCCAGGCTGATTGCATGGTCAACACCATGTTCGTCCCCGTATCTCCATCTGGGACGGGGAATACGTTCAGCACGTTAACCGTCTGTTGGTTGACCTTCAGCCAGAGCAAGCCAGCCTCGATCAGTTTTTTGAGCGCCTGCCCGTCAATCGGCATGGATTTTATACGCTCCAGCCGCGTCTGATTATCTAGATCCACGAAGTTGAAATCTCCTGAACGCTAAAATCAATCCGGGTTGCTGACGCGCAGTCCCTGGATGTGCACGTTGATATGGTGAACCGGCATGCCCAACGCCTTCTCCACATGATAGCGGACCGTGTTGGCAACGCTGGACGCCACGGAGGTAATCCGTGTGCCATATTCCACAATAACGTGAACATCAATGTAAATCTCTTCGCCGTTGTAATGCACCGAAACGCCGTGCGCCGGCTCGCGCATGATGGACGTCGCCAGGCCTTCAGCCAGATTCTTGGGAGCCAGGCCGACCACGCCGTAGGATTGCAGCGTGGCGTGATAAGCGATGGTCGCGACAGCGTTTGGCGCGATATGAATGCTGCCCAGGGTAGTTGTTTCTTCGCCCATAATTGAACCTCTGTATTCTTAATAACAACGCTGCTTGAATAAGGATGCGAACTGTGGTAAAATCAGCCGCTTGAAATCAACGGGTAAGCCCGTCAGCTATATGGTAGGGCAGTTCCCTACCATTATCGAACGAATGACATTATCGAACGTATGAAAGGAAGTTGCAAGATGGCTAAATGCGCTCATTGTGGCAAGACGACCACCTTCGGTCACAACCGGTCTTTCTCGATGCGGGCGACCAATCGCACCTTTCGCCCGAACCTGCAAAAGGTGACGGTGCTAGCGAATGGCAGCAAGATAAAAAAACTGCTCTGCACCAAGTGCATCCGCACGCTGGTTAAGACGGCATAATGTAGACGGGTTTCTAACTCGTCACATTTTCAGGCAAAATCGCGGCGCAAGCCGTGATTTTTGTTTTGGTAGGCTGTCATTGCGAGCAGCAAAGCTAAGATAGCGCCTCTCTTAATGCCTCAATACCCGCTGTAATGCCCTTTGGATAGGCGAACACGGCATGAGCCGCGACAAAGGCATTTGCGCCCGCCTGTCGGACCTCGGGCAGGGTCTGCACCGAGATGCCGCCATCCACCTCCAGCCAGGCAGGCGAACCAATCGCATCCAACATGCGGCGCAGGACCGCGATCTTGGGCCTTGTCTCAGGCAGGAATGTCTGGTTGGAATAGCCCGGGTTGACGGTCATCACCAGCACCAGGTCAACCATGTGCAGCACCGGCTCGATTGCCGTGACGAGCGTGCCAGGGTTGAGCGTCACGCCGGCTGCGCAGCCTAAGGCTCTGATTTCTTGCAAAGTGCTGTGTAAATTCGGACAAGTCTCGACATGCACAGTCAGGTGACTCGCCCCGGCTTGCGCGAAGGCCTCCAGTACGCGCTCTGGAGACTCGACCATCAGATGTACGTCCAGAGGTAGCTTTGTAGCCCTGCGGCAAGCCTCTACGATTAAGGGTCCCATCGTCAGATTTGGCACGAAGTGGCCGTCCATCACGTCCACGTGGATCCAATCCGCGCCGGCAGATTCGCAAGCCGCGATTTGCTCGCCGAGATGCAGAAAATCGGCGGATAGAATGGATGGGGCCAGGATATGTGCTTGTTCAGCCATGATTTTCGTTGACTCGCTGAATCGCTGAATCGCCGAATCGCTGAATCGCTGAATCGCTGAATCGCTTCCTACCGAATGGGCGGATTATACACGAAATACACCCAAACCCAAAACGGGATCAGTCCACCGACTGCCAGCAAAGCCAGCAAACCCAAACCGACTGAAACCCAGTCAATATTCAGGCTGGCTGTCTCTTCAGCTATGGGGGAGAGGGTGTACTCCGTAACGGGAGCCGCTTCTGGGGTCAAAGCCAGCGCGGGGGCTGCGCGCGTGTGACCGAAATTCAGCAGCACGCGTCCCAATTGATCCGCGGTGCGATATCGAGCCGATGGCTCTTTTGAGAGCACCTTGAGCAAGATCTGTTCCAGGATGGGCGAAATATCGGGCAGCATTTCGGTTAGCAGCGGCGGTTGGACGTCCATATGCAAACGAGCCAGTTCGGTGGCAGTGGTCGCGTTGAAAGGCAAGGCGCCGGTCAACATCTCATACAGCACCACGCCCAGCGAGTAGACATCCGAAGCCGGCGAAGGCGCCGCACCGGAGGCCTGCTCGGGGGAGAAATATTGCGGCGAACCCCAGACCACATCACTCTGTTCGTCGGGGCGGATCGAAGCCAGGGCGCGGGCGATGCCGAAATCGGCCACCTTAAGGCGTTGATCGGGCGTGACCAGCATGTTCTGCGGCTTGACGTCGCAGTGCACCAGGCCAGCGCGGTGGGCGTAACCGATCCCGGCGCAGGCCTGGATGACAAGCGGCAGGGCCTCCTCAGGGGTGAAACGGCCGCGTTGCTGGAGCAGCGTCTTTAGGTCCGTGCCGGGGACGTATTCCATCACAATAAACAGCTTACCGGCGTCCAATCCGAAATCGTGAACGGTGACAATGTTGGGATGGGTGAGATTGGCAGCCGCCCTGGCTTCCTGCCGGAAGCGTTCCTGGAAGGCGGGATCGCGCGAATAATCTTCGCGCAGGATTTTGACCCCCACATAGCGCTCGAGCATCAGGTCACGCGCCCGATAAACGAAGGCCATCCCGCCCTTGCCAAGTTCTTCGAGCAATTGATAACGATCGTTGAGCAAGCGCACTTCTTCCATAGTTCCTTGCTGAAAGCACTTTTAGCGAGTAAAGTGACAGTCACTTTATTTCCGATAAAGTCTGATACCCTTTTGGCATTATAACATACGGCCTTTCTTGTCTTCTCTACTGGAATTCTGAAAGCCCTTTATAATAGTGACATGGTTGACACACTCCTGATCTATAATCCGGCTGCCGGGCGCTTTTCAGTGCGCCCTTTCGTCGGCGGTATCATCCGAGTTTTGAATGAGGCCGGCTGGCGCGTTGAGGTGGCTGAAACCATCAACGGCCGCCATGCCACACAATTAGCCCGCCAGTCAGCCACGGAGAACTTCAGTGCTGTCTTCGCCATCGGCGGCGATGGGACGGTCGGCCAGGTGGCGGCTGGCCTGATCGGCTCGCAGACCGCTCTGGGCGTCCTGCCGGCCGGCACCTCCAATGTCTGGGCACGCGAGATCGGGCTAAATGCCTTCACTTGGCGTCACTTGAGATCATTCCGCGAAAATGCCCGTATCTTGGCTCGCGCGCCTATCTGCGCTGTTGATTTGGGTCTGTGCAACGACCAGCCCTTCCTGATGTGGGCCGGTATCGGCTTGGACGCCCTGACCGTCCGCAAGCTGGAGCCGCGCAAGCGCTTCGAAAAGTATCTGGCTGTGCCTCACTATTTTGCAACCGCCGTATGGAGCGCGACCATCTGGCATGGCATGAACCTGCGCGTCTGTGCGGATGACAAGCGCGTCGAGGGGCATTACTTGCTGGCGGTGGCCTCCAACATCCGCCATTACCTGGGCGGGCTGGCTGAGATCTCGCCCCATGCTTATCTGGACGATAGCGAAATGGACCTGTGGCTGCTCAGCGGCGAAAACCTGGCAGATGCTTTCCGCCATTTCTTCGATATTACCGCCGGACGGCATGTCACCTCGGACCAGGCGCGCTGCCTGCCATTCCGCAACGCGCAGATAGAGTCCGAAACGCCATTTTCCCTCCAAATGGACGGCGAGCCGATGCTGGGCGGGCGACAAGTCACGCTCACCGTCGTGCCGCAGGCCTTGCGTGTGCTGATGCCCTCCCAGGCGGCGGAGCGTCTCTGCGGCCATAAGGCAACAGGTTAGCATTTGGGAATTTAGATGAAAAGCATCCTGAACATCAAGGTTATCCTTGGCGCGTTGGTGCTGGCTTCCATACTGTTGTGTGCGACGCTGGTCAATATTCTATGGGTACAACCGGCCGCTCACTTGCCGGACCCTTCGGCGGTCGCCTCAGGGCAGGCCTTGAGGCCGGCTTCCGCCGCACTGACCCTCATCCCCGCTCCGACTTCCACGCCGCGCTACGTTGCCCCCACCCCCACGCCCGTCCTGCCGACGCCGGCCGCCACCCCCAGTCCCTTGCCAGGCACGTTTGCCGTCGGCGCGTACGTACAGATCAGCGGCACACAAGGCCAGGGTCTGCGCCTGCGCGCCCAGCCGGGGTTGAACAACGCGCCGTTGTTTTTAGGATACGATTCCGAGGTCTACCAGATGACCGGCGGCCCGCAAGAGGTTGACGGCCACACCTGGTGGTACCTGACCGCCCCCTACGACCAGACCCGTTCCGGCTGGGCGGTGCAGGATTATTTATCTGTTATCCCATCGCCATAGGAACCCCCCCCCCCCCCCCCCCCCTCCCTCTCCCATAGGGAGAGAGAGGGAGGAAAAACGACAGCAATGACAACAAAACCCACCTCCCTGACTGCCAATCGCCAAACCAAAGAATTGACCGTCGCCTGGGATGACGGCCATACCAGCATGTATCCGTTTTCTTTGTTACGGGCAGGCTGTCCGTGTGTGGAGTGCCGCGGCGGTCACGATAAGATGGGCGCTGAACCCAGCCCGGAAGTCTTTGCAATGCACTTGGGCGATTCCCCTGCCACGCGGCTGAAAAACCTGCTCCCGGTCGGCTCGTACGCCATCATCCCCGTTTGGGAGGATGGACACGATTACGGCATTTATAACTGGCATTACTTGCGAGCGCTGTGCCCGTGCGAGGAGTGCAGGGGGAAATGAGGTAGTACGTAAGCGCGCTGGAGGATGTTGGCGTTTGCGTCACCTTTGGCGTGGCGGTTGGCGTTGCAGTCACCTTCGGCATGACCGTCGGCGGAGGAGCGGTTTTGCCCAGCCACTCTGCTTGGGTTTCCCTTCCTCCTGGATAGCCAGTTTTTCTTCCCACAGGCGCGGGCGGCTGAGTGGGAAGGGCGGCAGCGAATCATTAGTAAATCGTACATGTTTAGCGTGTCTGAAGGAACTGGTTTCGAAAAAGTCAAGGAATA
>DYHT01000050.1 GCA_020723995.1 Chloroflexus sp. | reverse complement strand
CTCATTCGCTCGGTTTTACCACAATTCTGGGTTAATGTGACATTGTCAAACTAGAGTGTAGCGGAGAAACTCGAATCAGGCAAGCAGAATCAGGTCTATATTCCTCGAAAACCCTCGCGACTATTAAAAAGCACCGGGGTTAAAAGTATTGACAAGCCTGTATTTTCGACTACAATCCAGCATAGACCGCCTATGACCAGTCCACCTAACTTGAACCCTGGAAGCCCTGTCCCCCTCTACATCCAACTCAAAAACTCATTGCTGAGGCTGATTAGACAAGGTGACATCAAACCTCACGAACGTCTGCCATCGGAACGCGAGCTTGGCGAAGAGTTCGGCATCAGCCGCATGACCGTCCGGCAGGCCATTCAGCCCCTCATCCGCGATGGTTTTCTTTATACCCAAGCAGGCAAGGGTACTTACGTTGGCGAAATTCGGTTTGAGCAGGACCGCACCCTGACCGGTTTCAGTGAAGAGATGAATAAACTTGGTCTGACGCCTTCCAGCCAAGTGCTGGAAACTTCCATTGTCCCGGCATTGGCTGACATGGCTGAGAAACTAGAAATAAGCCCGAATAGTGGTGTTATCCGCATATCCCGTCTACGCAAGGCCAACGGACAAGTCATCGCCCTGGAGACCACCCACCTGCCCCAAATGCTTTGCCCCAACCTGCTTAAATATGATTTTTCTCGTGAATCCCTGTATGCCGTTCTTCGCCAGGATTATGGTTTGAAACTGGTCTCGGCTGAACAGACCGTAGAAGCCGCCCTTGCCAATCGGCAGGAACTGCACATCCTCCAATTGAAGTCGCCGGCGGCCGTGTTGCGCATGCAACGAACCACCCGCACCGATCAGGGAACTGTCGCCGAATATGTCGAATCGGTTTACCGCGGAGACCGCTACAAACTGAGCACCACCCTGTCAGTAAATTCTGAATAAGAATAACGGCGGAGTATCAATCGCGTCGGAAAGGAACAATATGACCCTGAATATTATCACCGTTTGCGGAGTAGGCATGGGCAGCAGTCTGCTCCTGCGCATGTACACCGAAGATGTGTTGAAAGATCTGGGGATAGAAGCAAGAGTAGAAGCCTCGGATGCCACGCAAGCACGTGGGGCACGCGTGGATCTCATCTTAACCTCCACCGCGCTGGTCGAGGTGTGTTCGGGTGGCCATGCGCCGGTGAGAGCGATCAAAAGTTTTATCAATAAAGAAGAGATCCGTTCCGTCCTTTTGGAATTTATCAACGAGCGAAGATCAAATGTTTCCCAAACCAACTCATGAGGAAAGGAGGTAAAGCGAGGCGGAAAAGAAACTACAAACGCAGAATATCTGTGAAGCGATGCTGTTTCATCAACCGACCGAAAGTTCGATTTTCAAATCCATCCTCTAAAAGGAGAATGCTATGGACATACTAATTGCCATAACCAAGTTCATCGCGGACAACATCTTCAGCCAACCAGCGTTCCTGGTGGGCCTTATCGCCATGATCGGCCTGATCCTCCAGCGCAAGGCCTTCAGCGACGTGGTCACCGGCACACTGAAAACCGCGGTGGGCTTCCTCATCATGGCCAAGGGCGCGGACATCGTCGTAGATGCCCTGCTCAAATTTACACCCATCCTGCAGGCCGCTTTCAAAATGGAGAAAAGCCTGTTCGATGCCTTTGGTGGAGCCGGCCTGGGCACGCTGATGAGCAATTACGGCAGCGCCGCGGCCCTGATCATGACCTTTGGCTTCCTGTTCCACGTGGTTCTGGCGCGCATCACCAAGATGAAATATATCTATCTGACCGGCCACCTGATGTTCTGGATTTCGCTGGTGCTGGTTGCGGTGATGCTGGAAGTCGCCCCGAAGGTCTCGATCACCGCCATGGTCGTGACAGGCTCCATCATCGCCGGCGTCTACTGGACGATCCAGCCCGCCTTCACGCAGCCGCTGATGCGTAAAGTAACCGGTAGCGATGAACTGGCCCTCGGCCATACATCAGCCACCGGCGCCTGGCTTTCCGGCATGTTGGGTAAGTACGTGGGTAAGCCTGAAAACAGCACCGAAAAAATCACCCTGCCCAAATCTATGACCTTCTTCCGCGATGTGACTGTGGCGACCGCCGTGGTGATCGGTATCGTCGTGGTCATCGCTGCGTTGGTCGCCGGCCCGGCTAAGGTCGCATCGGGCAATCTAAACTACGTTGTCTACGCCCTAATGCAGGGCTTCGTCTTCGCTGTTGGCATCACCGTCCTGCTGGTCGGCGTCCGTATGGTCTTGGGCGAGATCGTGCCTGCTTTCCGCGGCATTGCCTTGAAGATCGTCCCCGGCGCCAGGCCCGCCCTGGACTGCCCGATCGTCTTCGACTATGCACCTACGGCCGTCCTGGTTGGCTTCCTCTCCGCCTTCGTGGTCTTTATGATCTGCATGGTGGTCTTCGGGGCCATCGGTTGGGCGGTAATCGTCCCGCCGATGATCATGTTATTCTTCCCCGGCGGTACCTGCGGCGTGTTTGGGAATGCCGTGGGCGGTGTGCGCGGCGCCATTCTGGGCGGCGTCATCCTCGGCTTATTCCTGGCCTTCGGTCAGGCCATCACCGCCCCGATGTTGAGCTATACCGCGCCGGAACTGGCCCAATTGGCCGACCCCGACTGGTATCTCATCATCTGGATCTTCAAGCCTCTTCTGTCGTTGATTCTGCCGCTCTTTGGCTAAACAGGCGGAAGTTCACCGCTTTGGCAGTCGTGTGGGTGGGAATCTCACACGACTGCCTTCTGCTTCTAACAATCAGGAGTGTCCAATGGCTGAGATACCCCTCGCCCGACAATACCTACAGACCACTTTTTCCATCCTTCAGCAAGTACTACACTATGAACAGGCCAACCTGGATGCTGCGACGCGGTTGATTGCCGAGAGTCTGGAGAGCGGCGGCGTCCTCCATGTCTTCGGAGCTGGGCATGCCCACCTCTTTGCCGAGGAAGTCGCCTACCGTGCCGGGGGACTGGTGCCGGTCAACCCCATCCTGGATTACGGTTATACGTTGATGGGCGGGAGCGCCTCCCGCAGCACCCGGCTGGAACGGCTGGAAGGATATGCAAAAATCTTATTAGGGAACTACGATCTTCGCTCCGGTGAAGTGCTTGTCATCGTTTCCCAATCTGGCATCAATCCCGGGCCGGTCGAGGCAGCGCTGGCAGGCAAAGAAAAAAGCCTGCACGTCGTAGCCGTCACCTCGCGCGGCCAGTCGCGCTTGTTGCCCAGCCGTCATTCTAGCGGAAAGCGCTTGTTCGAAATTGCAGATGTAGTGATTGACAACCATGTTCCCACCGGCGATGCCGTTGTGGAATTACGGCCCGACTTGCCGAAGGTTTCGGCCGTCTCGACGGTGGTCGGAGCCGCCATCCTGCAATCGCTGGTCGCAGAAGTGGCTGCCCGTCTGCTTCAAATGGGCACAGAACCTCCCATCTGGATCAGCGCCAATGTGCCGGGCGGGGATGAGCATAATCTTCAACTGGCTGCGAAATACCCTTCGCGAATAAAATCATTCTAGCAATTATGACTGACTGGATTTCTACCAATACAACTGCGGTGGCTGTGACAGCCCAGACCTGGCAGGAGGCCGTGCGAGCTGTTGGCCGGTTGCTGGTCGCGGCCGGGGCTGCCGAACCTTGTTATATAGATGCCATGTTGCGCACGGTGGAAGAACTTGGCCCATATGTGGTACTGGCCCCCGGCCTAGCCCTGCCCCACGCCCGTCCCGAGGACGGCGCGCTGGAAGTCGGTTTTGCCGCCATCACCCTGGCCAAAGGAGTCAATTTCGGCAACCCGGATAACGATCCCGTGCGGCTGGTCATCGCCTTCTGCGCGCCCGACCCGAACTCCCATTTGCATTCGCTAACGCAACTCGCGCGCAGGTTGGGAGAGGCAGGGTTCATCGAGCGCGCCGCCTCTGCTCAAAGTATGCAGGAATTAACCGACATCCTGAACGGAGAAAAAGAGAACTGATGATCGTCCTGACCGAGATTGATCTTTACACCCCGCGCCAGGTCATTCCCGCCGCCGCGCTGCTCATCGAAGGGGATAAGATCGTCGCTTGTGGCACAATGGCGGAGGTGCGCATCCCAGCCGAGGTGCAGGCGTTCGCCCTGCCTGGCAAGAAGGTCTTCCCCGGCTTCATTGACGTGCACACGCATGGCCTGCTGGGCCAGGATGCCTTCGGCCACAGCCTGGCTGAGGTCATCCAATCGCTGCCGCGCTTTGGCGTGACAGCTTTCCTTGCCACGACTGTCACTCTGCCTATGGCGGAAATCTATACTCGCTTGCGAGAGATGGCCGCCGTACTGGAAAACCCGCCCAGTGGTGCAAACTGCCTGGGTATCCACCTCGAAGGGCCGCATCTTTCACCGAAACGGCCTGGGAGTGCGACTGCAAAATGGTTTCATCCCCTCACACAGGAAGAATTCGAGTCGCTGCAAGAGGCTGCGGGGGGAAAGATCAGAATGATCACCTTCGCGCCGGAAGAAGGCGATGCCCTGCGCCTGATTCCCTATCTTTTGGAGCAAGGCGTTATTCCTGTCATCGGCCATTCAGACGCCAGTTACGAACTGGTCGCCGAGGCTGTTTCGCTCGGCCTGGCACATGCCACGCACACTTTCAACGCCATGAACCCGTTCCATCACCGCGCTCCGGGGGTGATTGGCGCGGTGCTGGCCTTCCCGCAGATCACCGCCCAGTTGATCGCGGATGGATACCACGTCCACCCCGGCGCGATGCGCGCCCTGTTAAACGCCAAAAGGCCGCTCGGCATCTGCCTGGTCTCGGATTCTGCCCCATTTGCTGCCTTGCCCAATGGAGAATATCAATGGGAGGGGTATAGGCTTTTGATTGAAGGCGAAACCTGCCATCTGCCGGATGGCACGCTGGCCGGCGCACACGCCCTGCTGGACACCGGCTTCCGCAATTTGATCCATCTGGCCAGCCTGACTCCCTCACAAGCCGCCACCTGCGCCGCCGAAGTCCCGGCCCGCGCGCTGAGAATGGAAAGGGGCAAAGGCCGCCTGCAGCCCGGCTTCGATGCTGATGTGATTGTAATGGACGATGCCTATCAGGTTGTGATGACAATTGTCGAAGGCAAGGTTCTCTGGCGCAGGGAGTAGAACACGCGAACCCACACGGCTTCTATTTCATTCCTATAGCCCTCACAACGTATCTCTCCACCCCACCAAAGCGATATTTATAATCCTCGTCCCCGCGCATGAAATCAAACTCGGCGCGCTTGTTTTCGTTGGCCCATTGCAGCAAGTGACCCAACAATACCCAGCCGGGGGAAAGATCGAGATATTTGTAGTCAATCCCCGAGTTATAGACCCAGATGCGGTTATTGTAGTCAAAATTCAAATAGCCAGCCGCTTTTTTGCCGTTCACGGTTAAGAAGGCCAGTTGCAGCCAACCGGACCGGAAGGCGGCGTGGACGCTGGCGCGCATCTGGGCGCGCATGGCCTCGCTCAAGAAGGCGACTTTGGCCGGGTCGTTGGCCATCAGCGCCAGGAAGCAGTCCATCTCGTCGTCCAGGCCAGATTCGTCCTCCACGATGTACCAGCGCACCGGCAGGCCGGATTCGTAGATGCGGCGCATCTTGCGGCGGATCTCATGGCGCTGCTTCTTGTCAATGCTGTTCAGGTAAACGTCAAAATCGCCGGGCAGGGGCACCGCGAGCGTCGGCCGAAAATTCTCCTGCCTGAAGCTCCAGCCGCGCTGCTCGGCTGCGGTCTTCAGCACGGGCAACGTGGGAGAGGCTTCGGGGAGGTTATACCAGTCGAGGGCGCGCCAGGCCAGGGGTGCGGAGTGAACGAGAAAATCCAGCAGGCCGTTTATGAATATGGACAGATCCGCCGGGCGGGCGATGAGGTCCAAGTAATCCGAAATCTCGATGCTTCCCAAGAGCATGAGCGCCGGCTGGCTGTCGAGATTACTGGTCAGGAACAGCGGTGCCAGGCCGTGCAACTGTCCGTTTTCGTAAGCGGCGACGACCGCCAGTTCGCCGCGCGGCCACTCGCCGCCGCCCCACGTTTGCCACCAGGCGCGCAGGTATTCGTGGCGCAGGAAAGGCACATTCGTGACGCTTTCAGCCAGCAGGTCATTCCACCCGACAGCCAGGGCGTCGAAATCGGATGGGGTTTGGATGAGGGTAAAGTCCATCAGCCTTCTTTGATGTGTTGTTATGGAAGTCCATTTTACCGTATAATGGGTACGTGGCTGCTGAATTCGACCTCAATCTGTTTTCCTTTTATCGCATCAATGGACAGGAATGGCCGACTCTGCCGGGACTTCTGGCCGTCACTCCGCCGCGCCGCGCGGTGCGCGGCCGCCAGGACGACCAATTGATCATCTACCTGAACCTCTCCGGTAATACGCCATTCTCCTCCGGCGAGTATGACCAGATCACCTCCCAGATGGCGGAGCGGTTTTACCAGAGCCCTGGTTCGCTGACCTCCGCGCTGCGCGCCGCTGCCGAAAACCTCAACCAGGCCTTGATAGACCGTAACATGCGCAGCACCGGGCGCGGCCAATATATCCTTGCGCGTCTGGTGTTGGGCGTGCTGCGGGGGACGCAATTCACATTCGTCCAATGCGGCCCGACGCACCTCTTTCACCTGACCGGCGAGAAAGTGGGGCATATCCACGACCCGCAGATTTCCGGCCGGGGGCTCGGTTTCAGCCAGACCACGCCGCTCTTTTTTTCCCAGGTGGAGCTGCATGCCGGGGATCTGCTCGTGCTGAGTACCGCGCTGCCGCCCGGCTGGGAGAACACCCTGCGCAATGAACGCGGCGCGGTCTCGCCCGAAGCCTTGCGCCGTAAACTGCCCACCCTGACCAGCGAAGACCTGAACGCAGTTTTGATCCAGGCGCAAGCCGGGAACGGGAAGGTAAACATCAAGCCGGCTGCCACACCCGCAGCCGAATCGCCCCGGGAACGAGTCGCACCGCCTCCAACCGGCCAAACCGAAACAACACCTGTCTCGCCCGCGCCTGCGTTCACCGCCTCCTCTGAAGCGGTGACGCGCCAACCTGCCCAGACTCCTTCTGAGGAAAGTTCCCCGGCCGCGCCGCCGGAGCAAGCCGGGCAGGAGGCTCCATCCACCCTGCCGCGCCCGCAGGCGATCCGCGCCAGCCGGTTTGTCCGGCCGATTGGAAGCGCCCGGCCTCAGTCCGCGCCGGCTGAGGGGACGGCCGCGCCGCCTCAGTTGCCGGGGGGGATGCGCTCGAGCCGCTCGCTCGCCTCTCGGGACGCGGCGAACCTCCCCAAAATCTCCCGCCCGGCCTCCCGCCGCCGCAAGCATCTCTTCCGCCGGTTGGCAGGGGTGCTGCAATCCGCGCGCGGCTTTAGCCAATCCATTTCAAACAGTATTCATAAGTTCCTGCCGCGTCTGCTCCCCGATCAGCCAAGGGGCGAGTCACCGGGCATATCCAGCTCGAGCATGGCCTTCATTGCCATCGCCGTTCCATTGCTGATCGTGACCATCGCCAGTATCGTCTATACGCGCTATGGACGGGCGGCCCAATACGTTGAGAACTACAATTTGGCAGTATCGGCTGCGGTCGGGGCGATTGGCCAGAGTGACACGGATGTCGTCCGCAATGCTTGGGAAAGCACAATCTACTACCTCGACCAAGCCGAGAAATTCCAGGTAACCCAGAAATCGCAGGACTTGCGCCGGCAGGCCCAGGCCGAGTTGGACAACTTGGATGATATCACCCGCCTTGAATTCCGCCCGGCGATCATCAGCGGGTTGGATAAAACCATCCGGGTCACTCGCATGGCGGCGACCGAGTCCGATCTGTACCTGCTCAACGCGTCGCGCGGGGATGTCTTGCGCGCCTTTCGCACCAACCAGGGCTACGAAATTGATCCCAGCTTCAAGTGCGCACCGGGTACGTACGGCAACAACTCTGTCGGCCAACTGGTTGACCTGATCGCGTTGTTGAATGCCAATCTCTATGGCAATGCCACCCTGCTGGCGACGGATGCCAAAGGCATGCTGCTCTACTGTGCGAAAGGCCTCGAACCGCGCGCTGTCCCGCTCCCAGCGCCGGAATTGGGCTGGAAGAACATATCGGCATTCACGCTGGATGCGGATAGCAATAAACTCTACGTGCTCGACCCGGCCGGTGGCCGGGTCTGGAGCTATTTCTGGGTCAAGAACAAATTTGAAGACCCCAACCTGTTCTTCGGTGAGCAGGTGCCACAGAGCATGAACACCGCCATTGACCTGGCGGCCTGGGGCAGTGACCTGTACCTGCTCTTTCAGGATGGACACGTGGCTGCCTGCATTGGCGGCCCCATTTGTAAGGATCCAGCCCTGTTCGAGAATCCCCCACCCGGGCATTTATCCAGCGCGAAGATCAACGAGGCGATCTTCACCCAGCTGTTCTTCAGCGGCACTTCTGCTCCCTCACTATACATGCTCAACTCGAAGGCCCAAGCAGTCTTTCGTTTTAGCGCCGGCCCCTATTCGCTCAACTTTCAAGGCCAATTCCAGCCGACAGTTGACCAGCTCAAGGCGCAATTCACCTCACCCGTCACCGCCGTGGCAGTCAGTCCGAATCACTATATCTTCATGAGCATGGATAACCAGGTCTATTACGCAACAGTCGTGCCATAAAGGGTTTATCATGAAAAATTCATCCAAAGGTCTCGGTAGTTTCCTCACAATCCTTTTCAACCTGCTGCGCGTTATCTTTGGCGGCTCCCAAACGACCGGCGGTACGGGCGGCACGATTACCCCTTCGCCGCCCCCGGCCGTTCCGGCGGGTAACACCATCAAGCCGGTGCGCATCGTCACCTCACGCGTCCTTTTGATACTCTACGACCCGCTCATGGATGCGGCCATGGGTCAAAAACTTTCCCAGATGCTGAGATGGAACCGGGTGGATGAACTGGTCAACGGCTTCTCGAGCGACATCCAGGAGGCCAGCGGCGGCATGGCGCGCTTCCAGATCGTCCAGCGCATCGAGGTTAATGAGTTCCCAGCCAAGATGGATAGTTTCCGTTATGACCCGGCCAGCTATATGGCCGTATTACAAGGTGAGCCATCCCACCAGCCGGAGATGGTGGATTACCAGGCCATCCTGACCGGTTACAACATTCTACCGCGCGTTGCAAGGCGCGAGATTGATGAGGTATGGGTCTTCGCCTTCCCGCAAGCCGGCTTCTACGAATCGACCATGGGCGGCGCGGGCGCTTTCTGGTGCAACGCTCCGCCGCTGGCAGGCACGGCCGGCTGCAGCCGCAGATTCGTCCTCATGGGCTTTTCTTACGAACGCGGTGTGGGCGAGATGCTCGAATCCTTCGGCCACCGCTGCGAATCCATCCTGAGCAAGGCCTTCGAACGTACTCAGGGAGAAGCCAACCTATACAAGCGCTTCACCCGCTACGAGCAGATTGCGCCCGGAAAGGCTGAAGTCGGCAACATCCATTTCGCCCCCAACAGCGAGCGGGATTACGACTGGAACAACCCGCGCCATGTGCCCAGCAATTGCTATGACTGGTACAACTTCCCCAATTTCAAAAATGACATCCGCCAGGTCAATGCAGATGAATGGGGTAGTGGTAATATTCGCGCCCATCACGTCTGGTGGTTGAAGCACCTGCCAAAGGCGGCTGGCCGCACCAGCGGGGTGGCCAATAACTGGTGGCAGTACATTCTGGATCCGAATCTGATTGGCCTGTAAGGTTTTTTTCCACCCTCTTCGAGACCCAAATGGTAAAGGCGAAACGAGATCGAGAATGAAGGAAATACAGTCTTACCCGGAAGAAATCGGTGCGAGCGCACATTCCGTTGATGAGCAGCGCGCCCAGGCTGACTTTATGACCCTGCTCAATGACATCCTGCGCGCTGCTCTGGAAGCCGAGGATATGTCTGCACTTTTGAAGGTGCTGGTCAATCGCACCGGTGAATTATTCTCCGCCCATGAATGCTTTATTACATCTTGGGATGCAGCCAACGAGATGACTCTTCCCGTCGTTGCCTATGGCTCGATGAGCCAGACCTACCACACAATTCCTGTGCAACCGGGCCAACGCACGTTGACTTCTTCGGTCCTGCAAGCCGGACATGCCCTGGTCGTTGAGGATACAACCAATTCTCCTTATTTTGACCCGGATGTAATCGCTCCATTCCCGGACATTCGCTCTGCATTGGGTTTGCCGCTGATCTCCGGTGAGCGTAAGCTGGGAGCGGTCATCCTGGGTTTTGATAAATTTCATCATTTTACAGAAGACGAAATTTCACACGCCGAACTGGCTGCCAAACAGATTTCGTTAGCCATGACAAAAGTCCTGCTATTGGAAGAGGCGCGGCAACGCGTGAATGAATTGGCCGGGCTGCATGCCATTTCGAAATCCTTCAGCCTGCACGGCGATACCTGCCAGACTTATGGCCTGCTGAGTAAAAACCTGGCTGAACTGATCGGCGCCAGGATGTGTGTCATCGGTCTATATGATCCTATAAACGATGAAATCTGTGCCCAACTGCCCGGCTTCGGGTTGAGTGATGAGATGGCGGCTTTTCACTACCCGGCTGACTTAGGTACACGGGTCTGGGATCTTGGCAAAAAGGGGGTACTGCGTGCCAATACGCCCTCCGAAATACCCCCGGAGTTCGTACCACTGGCGCGCTCATTTGGCGTGGAATCGATTCTGGTGGCGCCTCTGTGGGGCGGTAAGCACGACCTAATCGGCATGATTTACGCGGCCAATAAGCCGGCTGGTTTCAGCGATGCCTATGTTCACCTGATGAACGTCTTTGCCGATCAGGTCGCCGTCGTCATCCAAAACACCCACTTGCTGGCCGACGAACGGCGGCGCGCCGAAGAACTTGCCGTTTTATATACCATTGCCGAGGCTGCGACCGAGGCGAATGACGAAAATGAATTGATCGCGCGCGCTACCCGGTTGATCGGCGAGAAGCTTTATCCCGATAACTTCGGCGTCCTGTTGCTTGACGAAGCAGCCGGCGAGCTTTTCCTGCACTCATCCTATTTCATAGGCGAGCGTGATGACCCGATCCGGGTGCCGCTGGGGGTTGGGATCACGGGAACAGTCGCCAGGTCCGGGCGTGCCCGGCGTGTGGCTGATGTCAGCCGGGCGCCGGAATATCTGAACGTTGACCTGCGCACTCGTTCCGAGTTATGCTTACCCCTCAAGACCGGAGAGCGCGTGATCGGCGTGATCAACGCCGAAAGCAGAGAACTGAATGCCTTTACGCAGGCCGATGAAGATCTGTTGACCATCATGGCGGGCCAGTTAGCCAGCGCGATTGACCGCCTGCGGCACGCTGCAGCCGAGTACCAATGGGCAACGCAGATGTCACGCACCAACGCCCTGATCAACGTCCTGGCGCAGGTGGCAACGCGTGTTTCCGCTGTCCCCGACCCGCAGAGTGTGATGACAACCCTGGGCCACGAGCTTAAGCGCCTGGGCCTGACTTGCCTGATCGCGCTTCATGTTCCAGATGCGCCGGATGAAGTGAACATCCGCTATACTTCTGCCGATCCCAAGGTTGTCAAACTGCTCGAGCGGGCAGCCAATCTCAAAATGCCTGATTTCCGCGTCCCCACCGAGAGATTTTTACTCCACATCACACAGCCCGATCAGCCTTCATTGGTGCGTGATCCTCCTCGTTCAATGGCAGATTTTCTTTTCGGCTTTCCCAAGCCATTGCTGGAGCGCATGATGAAATCCTTGGAGATGGATGAAAACATAATCATCTGTCACCTGCCTCTCATCGCCGCCGATCAAATGATCGGATTCATATGGCTGTGGGGAAAGAGCCTACGGGAGGGCGACCTGCCGACGATGTCGGTCTTTGCCAGTCAGGTGGCCATTGCCATTCAGAATGCCGAGCTTTTTACCGAGAGCCAGCGCCTGGCAACCACTGATGGACTGACCGGCGTGTATAACCGGCGGCACTTCTTTGCCCTGGCGCAGGCGGAATTCAACCGCGCCCACCGCTACAAACGTCCCCTTTCTGCCCTCTTCTTGGATTTTGACGACTTCAAACAGATCAACGACCAATATGGGCATCCGGTTGGAGATAAAGTTCTGCGGGCGGCGATTGATCTGTGCCGGGAGCAACTGCGCGATATTGACATTATTGGACGATATGGGGGCGATGAATTCATTGTCTTGCTGACAGAAACGGAGCAGAAGGCTGTCTGCGTGGTGGCGGAACGCCTGTGCCAGGCGGTCTCCGAGATGCGCGTACCTATCCACAAAGGCAGTATTCAGATAACCATGAGTGTGGGTTTGGCAGGGATGGATGAAAACACTCCTGATCTGGATACGCTAATTGCGCGCGCCGATCAGGCTGCCTATGCCGCCAAGGAAGCCGGGGGCAACCGGGTGGCGGTGAAGTGATCCCGATCAGGCAAATAGCTTCTTCTTTATCCAAAATGCCACTTGATTTCTCGCCTCTGTAATTGTATAATGTACTTGAAATTATGTAAGCGAGTTGACAAAATGGCTCAACATAAATCAACAATTTCAATAGTGCAAACTTTGCTACAGTATGAATTGTTTGCATTCAGCAGCCGAACCGTTGCTGATTTATTTCAGATGGATAAGTTTCAAACCGCCCGCTTGTTGCAACGCCTGGAACGGGATGGATTGATTGCGCGGGTCGAACGTGGCAAGTATGTACTGCTCGGCCTGTCGCCTGAACAAGCGCTCTCCAATCCTCTTTATCTCGGAAGCTACCTGGCTGCTCCCGCTTATGTCTCTTTCTGGTCAGCGCTTAACTTTCACAGTTTCACAGAACAAGCTCCCAGAACGGTCTTTCTTGCCATCCCGCGCAGGAAAAACGAGGTGGTTTTTCGAAACATCCACTTCAAATTTGTAAAGATAAAACCGGCTTCTTTCTTTGGCTATCGTCGCGAGATACTCGCCGGTCTGCCCGTGCTGGTCGCAGACGAAGCCAAGGCGATCTTGGACAGCCTTTCTCTCCCGCAATATGCAGGTGGGGTGGCGGAAATCGCCAAAGCATTGCGAAATGCAATTGCAGGGCAATCTTTGGATATTCCAACCCTGGTCGAATATGCTCAACGCCTGAATAACCACAGCCTTTCCTCGCGGCTTGGTTGCCTGCTGGAAATGCTGGGACAATCCACCGGCGTGACAACGAATTCGCTGCGCGGGCTAGCCGCGGCGCGCGGTCCGGTTCGGCTCGACCCGCGCAAGCCGGTGGAAGGGACGTTCAATGCCCGCTGGCAGGTATATGTCAATGTTCCCCAACAGATTCTTTTCCCTGAAGGAGTTGTCTGAATGCTTACACGTGCCCAAATTCAACGTTTAGCACAGCGGCATGGAATTGGCGCCCAGGCGCAGGAGCGAGATTACATTCAACACCTGCTGTTGTTCTTGCTTTACAGTCGTTCGCAAATGTTGGCATTCAAGGGAGGCACGGCCCTGCGCGTGGTATATCACGGCAACCGCTATTCCGAAGATTTGGATTTCAACGCGTCTGCGGATGTCGAAGTATTGAAAAAACTGTGGCAGGTTATCCTTGGAGGCCTGGGCGATTTTGGAATTGCTGCCGAGATACGCGCTGCCTGGCAGTCTGAGGCAGGCTGCAGTTTCGATGTGAGTTATCAGGGACCGCTCTACGACGGGCGCGACCGCACCAAAGGCAAAGTGCGGGTGGATATAAGTTTGCGCCAGGAAGACGTTGAAACGCGGCGCGAGCTGGTATCCTCCGAGTACGACGACATCCGCCCGTTTGTGGTTACCGTGTTGAGCCCGGAACACCTTCTGGCGGAAAAAGTGCGCGCCTTCTTGATGCGCGCCAAGCCGCGTGATCTTTACGACATCTGGCTGCTCATGATACAGGGTGTCCGGCCTGCCCCCGACCTGATTGCGGGAAAACTGGCGTTGTATAAGATCGAATTCACGCGGAGCGTCCTTGACGCCGCGTTATTACAGGTGCAGGCTGATTGGGAACGCGATTTGCGTCCGCTTCTACCTCAATATCTTCAATGGGAAGATGTGGCGGAAAAACTGCAAGGTTTTTGGGTGAGCTTGATAGATCCGAGCCGCGCTCCAGGCGTGTTACCAGCAGCGCAGTAAAGCCGTGAGCAACCAGACCGCATAAGGGATCGCCCGCCATGCTAAAAGGAAACGCGTCCAGAGTTTGGGCGCGTACAGGTCTTCCAGCGCGGTCATGGTTTCGGCGGTGTTGATGGCGGCGCGCAGTTCGTCCGTCATCTTGCCCTGCTCTTCGATGGAGGCCAGGATGGTGGCGCGGCGCACGTCAATGGCGCGCAGGCGGATGACTTCATCCGCCACGATACGCACCTGCTCGTTGTCGAGTGTGCCGGCCATTTCCTTGCGGTAGCGGGCGATGAAGGGGACGGTGTTGCCCTCGTCGAGCAGTTGGATGGCAGCGGCGACCTGAGTCGCTTTGACATTGAGTTGGGAGGCGATTCTTTCGGCGTAGGTCATGCGGGCGATTCTACCACGCTAGAACAAAAATTCGCTTGTACAAAGCGCAACCTCTGGTGAAGGTGTGTGTTTAATAGTCAGGCTGGCAATCTGGCCGGTCGCCAATCTCATTTTGTCAAAGGAGAAATTCAAATGAAAATGCCTAAAGCTCTTTCCACCTGGTTCATGGTCCTGTTCTTCCTGTTTGCAGGACTCGCTGCGTTTGTGCCCGCCTTCGGGGCCGGGGTTTTCGCAATGTTGACGGGCATCTTCGCCCTCGGCGCCGCGGTGTGCCTTTTCCTCGGCAAGTAATAGAGCGTTTGCAAGCTGACAGCCTCTCCCTTCGGGGGCGAGGCTGTTTTTGTTTTCCACCCCTCTCCCTTTGGGAGAGGGGCCGGGCACGCGCTCCCCTCTCCCTTTGAGAGAGGGGTCGGGCACGCGCTCCCCTCTCCCTTTGGGAGAGGGGTCAGGCACGCTCTCCCCTCTCCCTTTGAGAGAGGGGTCGGGCACGCGCTCCCCTCTCCCTTTGGGA
>DYHT01000049.1 GCA_020723995.1 Chloroflexus sp. | reverse complement strand
GGAGGATATCGGCAGGCGGGACACGCTCCCCCCCCCTTGGGGGGAGGCCGGGAGGGGGTCCCCAAAGGAAAAATCATGCCCATTAAAAACATCATTCCCGGCCAAAAGGTCAGTCCCGAAAAACTCCAGCGCGCGCGTGAATTTCGCCGCGAGATGACGCCCGCCGAAAAGACGCTCTGGCAAGCTCTGCGCGGAAACAAACTGGGCGGGTTACACTTTCGCAGGCAGCAGATCATCGCTGGATTCATTGTGGATTTCTATTGCCATGCGACGGGCCTGGTCATTGAGTTGGAGGGTGGGATCCACCAGCAGCAACAAGAATACGACGCCGAGCGCGATATGGTTCTTTCCGAGATGGGCTTGCGCGTTTTGCACATACCAAATGAAGATGTCTTGAAAAACCTGCTGCATGTGTTGGAAAAGATCCGGTCAGCGTGCAATGTCTGAGTCGTGCCTAACGCCTGCCTGTACCCATCGGAGGATGGCGGAAATGAAGGTGGAAAGGTTGATAGCAGGGACCTAACCCCCCGGCCCCCTTCCCAAATAGGAAGGGGGAGTTGTTCCCCTCCCCCAAGGGGGAGGGGTTAGGAAGGGGGAGTTGTTCCTCTCCCCCTTGGGGGAGGGGTTAGGGGTGGGGTCCGGCGAGGGCTGATATAAGATAAAATAGGGGGTATGCGAAAATACTTTTCCTCTATCCTGCTCATTCTTCTAACTTCCTGTGTTCTCGCCTCGCCAACGCCTTCCCCAATCCCCACGCAGCCCCAGGCGCAGACTTCCGCCCTGCCGCGCCTCCTGGCGGTGGAATCCTTCCTGGCCGACATTGCCCAGAACATCGCCGGTGACCGGCTCATGGTCGAGACCCTGCTGCCGCTGGGCGTGGACCCGCACGCTTACCAGCCGACGCCGCGCGATGTGGCTAAAGTAGCGGATTGCAGCGTATTGATCGTCAACGGCGCGGGGTTCGAAACCTTCCTCGAGCCTCTGCTTGCCAACGCGGGCGGGGAGCGGCTGGTCATCACCGCCTCGGCTGGCCTGACGCCGCGCCCCGATCCGTCAGGGGAACACCACGAAGGAGACCCGCACTTCTGGCTCGACCCGAACAGCGTGATCCAGTACGTGGAAAATATCCGTGCTGGCCTCTCCCAGGTTGATCCGGATGGCGCCTCAGTCTATGCCGCCAACGCCGCCGCGTACATCGAACAATTGAAGGCCCTCGACCAATGGATCACGCAACAGGTGGCGACCATCCAGCCGGAACGCCGCATGTTGGTCACCAACCACGAAAGCCTCGGCTATTTTGCCGACCGGTACGGATTCACGGTTGTCGGGGCGATCATCCCCAGCGTCAGCAGCGGCGCTTCGCCGACCGCCCAGCAAATGGCGGATCTGATCGAGCAGATCAAAGCTACCGGCGCGCCAGCCCTCTTTCTGGAGACAGGCGCCAATCCCCAACTGGCGCAACAGGTAGCGGACGAGACGGGCGTGAAGGTCGTGGCCGACCTGTACACCCACTCGCTTTCCGCGCCCGATGGCCCGGCGCCGACGTATATTGAGATGATGAAGTACAATGTCAGCCAGATCGTGGCCGGCTGCCGGAGCTGAGGGCAGCACTAGCGCTGGCCGTCGGCTGGCGAACAATATGAATAATTCCTTTCCTCACGACCCCGCCCGTCTCGACGTTGAGAATATCTCCGTCGCCTACAACGAAACGCCTGTCTTGCGCGAGGTCAGTTTCCAGATCCCGCACGGGGCGCGCGTCGCCGTTGTCGGACCGAACGGCGCGGGCAAATCTACCCTGTTCAAGGCGCTGGTCGGCCTGCTGCCCTTGCGTGAAGGACGCATTTTCATCCACGGCAAACCGCTCGGACACCATTTGGATTGCGTCGCGTATATCCCTCAACGTGAAGAAGTGGATTGGCGCTTCCCGGTCTCGATCCGGGACGTGGTCATGATGGGGCGCTACGGCCGCCTGAAGTGGCTGGAACGTCCCAGTCGCGGCGACCGGGCCATCGTCATGAAAAGCCTCGAGCAGATGGGCATTGCCAACCTCGCCAACCAGTCCATCAACGACCTTTCCAGCGGCCAGCAGCAGCGCGTCTTCCTGGCGCGCGCTCTGGCGCAAGAGCCGCACATTTTCCTGATGGATGAACCCTTCACCGGCGTGGATGCCACTACACAGGCAGCCACCCTGGATCTGCTCGACCACCTGCGCTCAAAACAGGTCACCGTGCTTATCTCGACCCATGATTTGAACCTGGCGGCCTCACGATTTGACTCAATCCTGCTGCTCAACCGGCGACTGATTGCTTTTGGCAGCCCGGCCGAAGTTCTGCGCCAGGAGCATCTGGCGCAAGCTTTCGGTAGTTCCATGCTTGTCACCGAAGCAGGAACATTGCTGGTAGATGAATGCTGCCCGCCGGATTGACCGTTGCCTCCCCCCATCCTCCCCTACTTATTGAGAAGATACCGCAAATCATCATTCGTAAATCGTAAATCCAAAATGTCTTTTATCCTCGAACCCCTCCAATACGCTTTTATGGTACGCGGCTTGTTAGCAGCCGTCATGGTAGGAATTATCTGTGCAGTGATGGGGACTTACGTGGTGCTGCGCGGCATGGCTTTCCTGGGCGACGCCATGGCGCATGCCATCCTACCTGGCGTGGCCATCGCTTATCTGCTCAAGGGTAATTTGCTGGTCGGCGCGTTGATCGCTGCGGCAGTGGTGGCGCTGAGCATCGGCTTTTTCTCACGCGGCGGCGTGGTCAAGGAGGATACTGCCATCGGCGTTTTGTTCGCAGCCGCGCTCTCGCTCGGCGTGGCGCTCATCAGCACCATCCAAACTTACGCGGTTGACCTGACCCACATCCTGTTCGGCAACGTGTTGGGCGTCAGCGCCAGCGACCTGTGGCTGACCGTCGGATTGGGTTTCTTCGTGCTTCTCATGGTTGCCGTGCATTACAAGCAATTCCTGGTCATCTCGTTCGACCCGGTGCTGGCCGCCACCCTGCGCCTGCCGGCTGAACTGCTGCGCAACCTGCTGCTGCTGCTCCTGGCCCTGACTGTGGTCATCTCGCTCCAGACAGTGGGCGTGGGGCTTTCGGCGGCCATGCTGGTCACGCCGGCTGCGACGGCCTACTTGTTAACCCGCCGCCTGTTCCCAATGATGTTGATCTCGGCCGCCATCGGCGCGGCTTCCAGCCTGGTGGGGTTATACCTGAGTTTTTATCTCAACATCGTCTCCGGCTCGGCCATTGTGTTGACTGCCACGGCCTTTTTCCTGCT
Source organism: Chloroflexus sp. (assembly GCA_020723995.1). Classification (GTDB taxonomy): domain Bacteria; phylum Chloroflexota; class Anaerolineae; order Anaerolineales; family Villigracilaceae; genus CG2-30-58-95. The sequence continues at coordinate 12,435 of DYHT01000049.1, read as the reverse complement.
GGCTTTCCTGTTCAATCCGCGGCGGGGGGTTTTGCGGATGAGAAAGATTTAAAGCAGAAAACCATGAAACGCTCCTCGCCCCCCGCCTCTCGCAACCTTGCCCTGAGCCCAGCCGAAGAGCCGCACAGCGAACATTTCACGCATTATGTATCACGCCTCACTCGTCATTTCTTACTTATTTCATTTTTCTCATTTCTTTTTATCGCCTCCTGCACTGCTCCTTACTCCGTTACCCCCTCTCCCCTGCTCACCAGCTCCCCTGCGCCCTTGGCCACCCCCTCGTCCCTACTCACCAGCTCCCCTGTACCCTCACCAATTCCCTCGCCCACACCAATCCCCCTTCAACATCCGCAGTATACGCTGAACCTGCTGATAGACTACACGTACAAGAGTGCGCTCGTGGAGGAGACCATCCTTTATCCCAATTTGAGCGCCGAGAGTCTGCTCAACCTGATGTTGGCTGTGGAGCCAAATCTCTGGACAGGAGCTTTCAACCTGAAGGCGCTTGCCGTTGACGGGGTGCCCATCGGCACGTATCGCCTCGAGGGTCAACGCCTGGAGATCTCTTTGCCTCAGCCCCTCTACCCAGGCAGTGTTGTCAACCTATCGTTGACCTACAGCTTGATCCTGCCCCAGATACCGGCTGATAGCGACCCCAACAAAGTTCGCCCGCAGATTTACGGCTACACCTCCCGGCAGGTCAACCTGGTTGGGTGGTATCCTTTCATTGTGCCGTACATACCTGGCACAGGCTGGGTTCTGCACAATCCCTGGTACTACGGAGAGCATTTGGTCTATGATTGCGCTGATTTCGATGTTATCGTCCGTTTTGACGACGCCTCAGAGCCGAAAATCGCGGCCAGCGGCCTCGAGTTGCCGTCCGAGGCTGGCAGGCGCTTTCACTTGGAGAATGGGCGTACCTTTGCGCTCTCATTTAGCACCTTGTACGAGGTCAAGAGCGAAGTTGTTGGCGGCGTAACGGTCTATAGCTATTATTTTCCCTTTTACGAATCGTCTGGCGAGGCTGTTCTTAATGCGACGGCCCAGGCGCTGCAAGCCTATACACAACACTTCGGTCCTTATCCTCACACCACGCTGACCGCTATTCAAGGTGATTTCAATGACGGCATGGAATTTTCCGGGCTTCACTTTCTGAGCCACGATTTCTACAATCTCTACGATGGCACGCCGCAGAACTACCTGACCATCGTCGCCGCCCACGAGACCGCCCACCAGTGGTGGTTCGATTTGGTTGGCAACAACCAGGCTCTCGAGCCCTGGCTGGACGAAGCCCTCAGCACCTATAGCGAGCGCATTTTTTATGCGCAGTACTACCCGGAGTTGGTTGATTGGTGGTGGTCCTACCGGGTCAACTTCTATCAACCGGCTGGCTGGCTGGACGTGCGCATTTATGATGCTGGGGGGTATCGCCCATATACAGATGCGGTCTACCTGCGCGGCGCCGGCTTCCTTGAAGACTTGCGCCAGCGCATCGGCGACGAAACCTTCTTCGCCTTCCTGAAGGATTACGCCGCGCAGTATGCCCATCGCCGCGCCACCACTGCTGATTTTTTTGCCTTGCTGCGCCAGCACACCTCTGTTGATTATTCTGATATTATCGGGAAATATTTCAAAGGCTCACACTAAAGACCGGACATGCAGCGCGCCTCATCCCTGATATTCCCTTTCCTGCTTTTGACGGTTCTGGCCTGGATTTTGGCTGGTTGCGCCGGTCTCGGGCTTTTAAACCCGTCCCCGACGTTTTCCACGCCCCTGCCGCCGACGGTCACGACCAATCCCAACCCTTCCCCCACGCAGACGCCCTTCCAGCCCTTGTCCGATGGGTTGGTTGCAATTGTGATCCCGCCTGCGACTTTGACTCCAGTCCCTCCACCAACATTATCGCCAACGCCGACTATCGCGCTGCCTCCATCGTCCACGCCCATCCCAGGCTTGATCCCGGCACGTCCGCAGTATACGCTCTCGGTGTTGTTGGATTACACCAACCATACCCTATCAGTGGACGAGACCATTAACTATCCCAACCTGTCGGCCGATTCTCTTGGCAGCCTTGTCCTGGCGGTCGCGCCGAACCGGTGGACGGGGGCTTTTCAGTTGGATGCGCTTGCTGTGAACGGCCAATCATCCTCAAATTATGCCTTGAGCAGGCAGCGGCTCGAGATTTTCCTGCCCCAGCCGCTCGTCCCAGGCAGCGCGGTCATCCTGACTTTGCATTTTGAGATATACCTCCCATGGATTTCTTCCAATCACATTTTTGGCTATAACAACGCCCAGGCCAATCTGGCGGACTGGTATCCATTTGTCACACCTTATGTAAGCGGACAGGGCTGGCTGCTGCACGAGCCGCGTCCAGTCGGCGAGCATCTGGTCTACGATGTTGCCGACTTCGATGTGACCATCCAATTGGCCGATGCCAGCATGCCGGTGACGATTGCGGCCAGCGCGCCCGCCCAGCCTGCCGGCGCGGGCATGCATTACACGCTTTCGAATGCCCGCGCCTTCGTCTTTTCAGCCAGCACGAGCTACCTTTCCAGCGCCACGACTGTCGGCCCGGTCGTGGTCACCAGTTATTACTTTGCCGGGCATGACGCCGCCGGCCAGGCGCTCCTGCAAGCGGCGGCCCAGGCAATAGCGGTGTACAGTGACCGTTATGCACCTTATCCTTTCGACAGCCTGAGCATGGTGGAGGCCTATTCCCCGGATGGCATGGAATACGGCAGTTTATTCTTCCTGAACAAGGATTTTTATCGCGACTATGACGGCACGGCACTGAACAACCTGATCATGATCGGCGTCCACGAGGCGGCCCATGCCTGGTGGTTCGGATTGGTGGGTAACGACCAGGCGCTCGAGCCCTGGCTGGACGAAGCCCTGTGCATCTACAGCGAGCGCATCTTCTACGAGAGGCAGTATCCAAACCTGGTGAGGTGGTGGTGGAACTTCCGCGTCTACGATTTTCAACCGACAGGTTGGGTGGATAGCAGCATCTATGACCTCGGCAGTTTTCGCCCCTACACCAACGCCGTCTACCTGCGTGGAGCGCAATTCATGGATGCATTGCGCGGGCGTATTGGCGATGAAGCCTTCTTTGCTTTTCTCAGAGATTACGCTGCCCAGATGGCGGGCAGGCGCGCCAGCGCGGGGGATTTCTTTGCAATTTTGCGTCCACACACAAGCGTGGATTTTTCGGATATTGTCAATTCATATTTTCAGAATCCGCATTAGAGAGGAACCCCATTTGATAAAATCCTCTCCATGCCCTCCGATACCCAAGTTATTTACTCCATGCTGCGCGTCGGGCAGTTGCATTCCAAGGAGAAAACAGGTAAGATAAAGGCATGGAACGGAAACACCTGCAAACCATCCTGAAATCCCTCCGCCACGGACTCTACACTGCCCTCGGCGAACATGTGGAGAAAGTGATCCTCTACGGTTCACATGCGCGCGGCGATGCCCGCGACGACTCAGACATTGACGTGCTGGTGGTTTTGAAGAATGAATTCAACTACGGGGATATGCTCCGCCGCACATCCGACCTGGTAGCAAATCTCTCCCTTGAAAATGATGTGGTAATCTCGCGAGCATTCGCATCCAAAGCAGATTATGAACGGAGCAAAATGCCGTTCCTGATGAATATCCGCCGTGAGGGAGTTGCGATATGACCCCTGAAATTGAAGAGTTGCTGGAAAGAGCACGCCAGAGTCAAAAAGCTGCCGCCAAACTATTGCGTGGTGGCTTTTACAATTTTGCCGCTTCACGCGCCTACTATGCGATGTTCTACATAACGCAGGCGCTCTTGCTTTCCAAAGGGTTGAGTTTTTCCAGCCATTCCGCAGTCATCGCTGCATTCGGTAAAGAATTTGTAACTATTCAGGCCTGTCATGCTGAGGAGCGTTTTTCCCTGGCACCGACCGCCAGGACGGTGTGCGACGAAGCATCCCCCACGCTGGAGGGGACTCTTCGCTCCGCTCAGAGTGACAAATCGGTGTACTCAGCGCTGGCTGAATAGTTACCATTGACGATTGGAAAACACTCTCGGCAGTTTTATGCCAACTGACGGTAATTGGGGAAGCAGTGAAACGCCTGTCTGCCGATTTCCGCGCCGAACATGCGCACATCCCCTGGGCGCTCATGGCCGGGATGCGCGACCACCTGGTCCACGCATATGACCTTGTGAACTGGGATGAAGTCTGGAAAACAGCGACCAAAGATATACCAGACCTGCTGGAAAAGATCGAGCAGTTACCGCAATAATTCCTGCCGACTGATTGTTCAATTTCTATGATCTACGCCTCCACGCCTCCGTCCTGGGCGTGGAGGCGTAATTTTATAAATCTCCGTCATTGCCAATCCATCCTCTGGTACAATCTCCCCCATGCCTTCCGATACTCAAGTTATTTACTCCATGACGAAAGTGGGGCGCATCCATCCCCCCAACAAGCAAGTCCTGCGCGACATCTCGCTCGGCTTCTACTACGGCGCCAAGATCGGCGTGCTGGGACTTAACGACGCGGGCAAATCCACCCTGCTGCGCATCATGGCCGGCGTGGATAAGGACTACGTCGGCGAAATCGCTATCTCCAAAGGCTATACCGTCGGCCTGCTCGAACAGGAGCCGCAGCTCGATGAAAGCAAAACCGTCATCGAGGTCGTGCGCGAGGCGGTGGAACCCATCGTGGATATGCTGGCCCGCTACGACGCGGTCAACGCCAAATTCAGCGAACCGGATGCGGATTTTGACGCGCTCATCGTTGAGCAAGCGAAGTTGCAAGAACAACTCGACAAGCACGACGCCTGGAATCTGGGCTCCCATCTAGATTTGGCCATGGACGCGCTGCGTTGTCCGCCTGCCGAGACGCCCATCAAAGTACTTTCGGGTGGAGAACGCCGCCGCGTCGCCCTGACCCGCCTCCTGCTGACCGAACCCGATATTCTCCTGCTCGACGAGCCGACCAACGACCTGGACGTGAACACGCTGCGCGCCCTGGAAGAAGCGCTGGAAGACTTCGCCGGCTGCGCGGTGGTGGTCAGCCACGACCGCTGGTTCCTCGACCGCATCGTCACCCACATCCTGGCCTTCGAAGGCGAGAGCCAGGCGCGTTTGTTCCTGGGAAATTGGACGGACTACGAAGCCCACCTCGCCAGGAACTGGGCGTCGAAGCCGACCAGCCGCACCGCATCAAATATCGCAATCTCAAGCGATAAGCCATTTTAACGGAGATCCCGGCGAATCGTTTGCGGCGATAATGCGTATACAAGTATGAGATCTTTTCGGTTTTGAAACAAGCCCCCAGCTCGCGCTGATAAAACCTTTTGGAGACGATATGGCAGACACACCATCCCTGATCGAAACGCACAACCTAATCAAACGCTACGGCGACAAAGTCGCCGTGAAGGAGGTCAGCTTCGACGTGTACGCTGGCGAGGTATTTGGCTTCCTCGGTCCGAACGGGGCCGGGAAGACCACCACCATCAAGATGATCGTCGGCCTGCTGCAGCCCACCTCCGGTACGGTGAAAGTCGCCGGGTACGACGTCCAGGCCCAGCCCCTGCAGGCCAAGTCCGCCAGCGGTTACGTGCCGGATACCCCGAACCTGTACGCCAAGCTGACCGGGCGCGAGCTGCTACGCTTCGTCGGCGACCTGTACAACATGGATAAGAAGCAGGCGGCGCAGCGCGCCGACGAATTGCTGCGCATGTTCGACCTGGCCGCGGCTGCCGACGATACGGTCGACTCGTACAGCCATGGCATGCAGCAGAAGACATCCCTAGCCACGGCGCTGATGCACGACCCCAAGGTGCTGGTACTCGACGAACCGACGGTGGGCCTCGACCCCAAGTCTGCCCGGCTGATCAAGGACATCCTGCGCCAGATGGCCGAGCGCGGGGCGACGGTGTTCCTCTCCACGCACATCCTCGAGATCGCCGAGCGCATGTGTGACCGGATTGGCATCATCAACAAAGGCGAACTGATCGCCGTGGGGACGATGGGCGAACTGCGTACCCTCGGAAAGACCGGCGAAACCAGCCTGGAAGACATCTTCCTCGGCCTCACCGGCGGGGCTGAGATGGCCGAGATTGCCGAGATTTTGAAATGAGCAAGATGGCGCAATCTTCCGGTCGAATCCTGCCCGCCGTTTGGAAGCTGCTGCGCCTGCGCTGGCGGATCAATATCAACGGTTTCCGGCACGCCAGGACTCGCGCCAAGATCGGCGCACTCATCGCCCTGCTCGGCCTCCTGGCGTTTGCCGGGTTCATCTTCTGGCTGAGCTGGCTACTGCTCAATTTCCTGCGTTCGCCGCTGCTCATGCAATACGTCGGGATTGACCCTGCGCCATTCTTGCAGGCGGTGCCGGTGTTGATTTTCACCGCCCTGTTCCTGGGCATCCTGCTGACCAGTTTCGGCGTGCTTCTGCAAGCGCTATACCTCTCTGGCGACATGGACTTCCTGCTGGCTTTGCCATTGCCCATCCGGGCGGTGTTCGTCACCAAGCTGTTGCAGGCCGTGCTGCCCAACTTTGGCCTGACCGCCCTGTTCGGTTTGCCGGTGCTGTACGGGCTTGGCGTATCCGCTGGCTATAACTTCCTGTATTATCCGCTCGTCTTGCTGACCATGATTGCCCTTACGCTGGCCGCATCAGGACTCTCGGCGCTGCTGGTAATGATGGTAGCACGCGTCTTCCCGGTCCGGCGGGCGGCAGAAATTCTCGGGTTTCTCGGCGCTACATTGACGATCGTCTGCTCGCAGATCGGCAATCTGTTCCAGTTTTCGCAGCCCAACAACGATATCTCAGGGGCTCAGGTGCAGGGGGTGTTTACCCTGCTGACGCGGCTCAATATCCCGTGGCTGCCGTTGAACTGGGCCGGCCGGGGGCTGGTGGATCTGGGCGAAGGCCACTGGCTTTCCGGAATTCTGCAGGTGACGCTCACCCTGGGGTTATCGGCAGTAGCCTTCTGGTTTGCGCTGGCAACGGCGGAACGCTGGTATTACTCTGGCTGGGCCGGGATGCAGGTCATCGCCCAAAAGAAGAAACCGGCCCAGGAGTCGCGCCCGGTCTCTGTTTCCCGGGCAGCAGCCACCTTCGGGGTGGAACGGATCCTCCCGGCCCCGGTGCGGGGAATCGTCCAAAAAGATTTCCTGATGCTCCGGCGGGACTTGCGCCACCTGTCGCAGTTGATCACCCCGCTGATCTTCGGCGTCATTTACACGCTGATGTTCTTGAGCACCGGCAGCGAACCGCCAGCCGGGCGCGGCGCAGCGCCAGACTGGTTCATGGACTCTTTCCGCGCTTTGCTGGCCTATGGCAACGTAGTGATGTCGCTGTTCGTCGGCTGGATGCTGCTTGGGCGGCTGGCGGGGATGGGCTTCTCGCAGGAGGGCAGGAATTACTGGATGCTGAAAGCCTCGCCGGTGCGCGTCGGGCATTTGCTGGCCGCAAAATTCCTGGTGGCATACCTGCCGGCGCTGGCGTTGGGCTGGTTCTTCTTGATCGGGATTTCGATTTTGCAGGGGATCCCGCTCGCGGGATTTTTGTACAGCCTGCTGGCGGTGGCGATGTGCCTGGCGGGGATGACCGGCATCCTGCTGGCATTCGGAGCGGCAGGGGCTAATTTCAACTGGGAAGACCCGCGCAAGATGAACGCCGGGAACATGGGCTGCCTGGGGGCGCTCCTGACCGTCCTGTTTGTGCCGCTGGCATTTGGATTCTTCATCGGCCCGTTGTGGCTCGTTGCGGCATTCAACTTGCCGCAATTCTACGGCTATCTGGCCGGGTTCATGCTGGGCGTTGGGGTGAGCGGAACGGCCGTTATCTTGCCGCTCCGGCTGGCGCGGGGGAAGGTGGAGCGGTTGGGCGAGGAGTGACGGTAATGGTAGTAAAATCAACCGCATGTCCAAACCAAGATCCTCTTTTGTGTGGTTCATCTTGCTTGTTTTATTCACTGCCGTCTTCACTTTCTTCGGCCCGCAGGAGAAATCCCTCGGCGATAATGTCCGCATTGTCTACCTCCACGGCGCCTGGGTGTTGACCGCCCAAATGACATTCCTGGCGGGGGCGGTGATGGGGCTGATCGGCCTGCTGACGCGGCGTGATGGCGCTCATCGTTGGTCGCAGGCCCTCGGGCGGACAGGGATCATCTTTTGGGTGACTTACCTGCCCCTCTCGCTGTGGGCCATGCAGGCCAACTGGAACGGGCTGTTCCTCTCCGAGCCGCGTTTCCGCGTCGCGGTCATTTTTGCCATCGCCGGTGTGTTGCTTCAAATTGGATTGGGACTCGTCGCTAAACTCCCCTGGACCTCGCTGGCCAATCTCGCCTATGCCATTTCATTGAACTTCGTCCTGAAACAGGCCGGCAACGTTTTGCACCCCCCGCCCTCGCCGATCTTCAGTTCGGGGAATTTGAAGATCGAGATTTTCTTCATTGTCTTGAACCTGCTCATCCTCCTGGCCGCCTGGCAACTGACAAGGTGGTGGCAGAGGAAATAGGGATTCAGCGAGTCAGCAAAGGAGGATGTGATGAACTACGAACAATGGGAAGCGAGCGTGCCAGAGCGGATCAAGAACGAGCCGATCTGGAAATTCGCTGGTTATCGCAAGTCGCTATATCTTCATGATCTTGCCTGGGAAGATACGGAAACCTGGATAAAAGACTCGCGCGGGCGCGTTCTGGTGAACCAGATCATCAGCAGTTCAGGTTCCACTCCTGCCAACCTCGAAGAAGGCTTGGGGCGAGGCTATGGAAAGGAAATGTTGTACCATTACCGCGTCGCTCCTCTGCACGCGAGACCAAAGGCTGGTACTTCCGCGGCCGCCGTTTCATGCCCCCTGAGATACCTGAGATATTGGAACAACGCCTCGCTCTGGTTGACGAAGTCATCGCTCTGATTGTCACCGAAATCGCCCACCAACGCCAGTTCAATCGCTGAATCGCTGAATCGCACCCTCCCCGCCTTCACCGCCATCCGCACTGTCCTGAACACGGCGCATCGGATGGTCTACCCGTTCCTGTCAATCTTCGCGCGCGGCCTGGGTGTGGACATCGCCAGCATGTCCTATGCTCTGACCGTCCGCTCCATTATTGGCGGACTTGGCCCCTTCGCTGCCTCGCTCGCCGACAGCCGCGGGCGCAAGTTCGGGCTGCTTTTCGGCCTCGGCCTGTTCACGCTCGGCGCGGCGCTGGTTGTCCGGTGGCCGACCTTCCTCGCGCTGGCGCTCGCCCTCACCCTGACCACGCTCGGTAAATACGTCTTCGATTCGTCCATGCAGGCCTATCTCAGCGACCGCATCACCTACGAGCGGCGCGAGCTGGCTGTCGCCATCGCTGAGCTGGGCTGGTCGCTGGGTTTCATCGTCGGCGTGCCGATCGCGCGCCTTGGCTGTATGGCTTCGGCTTTCCGGTCGTGGCGGCAGGGGTGGTGGCGTTCAATGTGTTGGCCTTGCTGGCATTGCGCAGTATGCAAAAGCAGTAATCAGTAACCAGTTTGGCTTTTTTTTGCAGAAATGATGGTATGATTTTCCGAGAAAGTGACTGTCACTTTACAGAATCGAGACCCTATTGAACACCTCATTTACCCCCTCCACCACCGAACCACCCAATCCATTACCCGATATAACCTTCGAACAATTGTCCCCGCGCTTGCGAGAGGCTGCCGCTCGCACCGCCTGGACACAGCTCATGCCCGTCCAGGCGCGCACCATCCCTTACCTGCTGGCCGGGCGGAACATCATGGTCCAAGCCCGCACCGGCAGCGGCAAGACCGGCGCGTTCCTCCTGCCTATGCTGGAACGGCTCGATCCGGCGCGGCCGCATTGCCAGGCGCTCATTCTCGTGCCAACCCGCGAACTCGCCCGACAGGTAGGTCAAGAAGCCGAAAGGCTGTGCGGTGAAGCGAAACTGCGTTCGGTTGCAATCTATGGTGGCGTCAGTTATGGTGCGCAAATGGATGTGCTCAAAGGAGGCGCGCACATTGTTGTCGGCACACCGGGGCGTGTACTCGACCACCTGCTTAAACGCACGCTTTCGTTCAAACATCTGCGCATGTTGATTTTCGACGAAGCCGACCGCATGTTGTCAATGGGTTTCTACCCGGATATGAAACACATCCAGCGCCATTTGCCTGAGGGTACCATCAACACTAGCATGTTCTCGGCTACCTTCCCGGCCTACGTCATGCGCACGGCGTGTGAGTTCATGCGCGCGCCGGAATTCATCAGCCTCAGCCGCGATCATGTCCATGTCACCGACACTGAGCATATCTTTTATGCCATTCCCGGCATGGACAAAGACCGCACGCTCGTCCGCCTGATCGAGATCGAGAACCCGGCTGCGTCGCTCATCTTTTGCAACACCAAAGCCCGGGTACATTACGTCTCGGTCGTGCTGCAGCGATATGGATATGACGCCGACGAGTTGAGCGCCGACCTTTCGCAAGCGGAGCGTGAGCGGGTACTGGAGCGGGTGCGGCGCGGGACGCTGCGCTTTCTGGTGGCGACCAACGTGGCGGCGCGCGGTCTCGACATCCCCGAACTATCCCACGTGTTCCAATACGAGACGCCCGAAGATACCGAGGGCTACATCCACCGCGCCGGGCGAACAGGGCGCGCCGGCGCGGCCGGAGTCGCAATTTCACTGGTGAACAGCGCCGAAAAATTCGCCCTGCAGCGCATCGCCAAACACTACGGCATTGACCTGCAGGAGCGTCCCCTGCCGACCGACGCCGAAGTGGAAGCGGTGGTTGCGGAACGTGTCACGGCCCTGCTCGAAGCCCGCCTGCGCGGGCGTGACAAACTGCAAACCGAACGCAGCCAGCGCTTTGCACCCCTTGCCCGCAGCCTGATCGAGAACGAAGACGAGTTGCCCATCCTGACCATGCTGCTGGACGATTACTACCAGCAGATGCTACACGCGCCCCTGCCGCAGCCATCCGAGTCGCCAGCACCCACACCCCAAAGTCAGCCCAAGCCTGGCCGCGACCTCTGGCGAAGAAAACCCCGGCGGCGATGATTTTATTATGCTCATCCATTCTGCGGCGCAACTCCTGACCCTTTCTGGTGGCCCGCAGCGCGGCCGCGCCCTCGGCACGCTCGGTGTCATCGAGAACGGCGCGGCGCTGATACGTGACGAAAAAATCGTCGCCGTTGGCTCGACCGATGAACTGCGCGCTGCCTATCCCGATGAACCAAGTCTTGATACCAGCGGCTGCGTGGTCATGCCCGGCTTCGTGGACCCGCACACGCACGTCATCTGGGGCGGCGACCGCGCCGCCGAATTCGAGATGCGACTGGAAGGCAAGCACTACCTCGACATTCTGGCTGCTGGCGGCGGGATACTCTCCACCGTGCGCGCCACGCGCACCGCCTCCATCGAAACGCTCATCGCCCAGACCCGTCCACGCCTGCTGCGCATGTTCGCCACCGGCACGACCACCGCCGAGGCCAAGACCGGCTACGGGCTGCAGACCGCCACCGAACTACGCCTGCTCAAGGCCTTGCTGACCCTTGATAACGAAGGCCCGCTCGAGCTGGCCATCACCTTCCTGGGCGCGCATGCCATCCCCCCTGAATACAAAGATGACCCGCAAGGCTATACCGACCTGGTCTCCAAGACCATGCTCCCTATCCTGAGCCAGTGGTGGCAGACTCACGCCCCGCGCCTGCCTTTTCCGTTCGTGGACGTCTTCTGTGAAAATAAGGCCTTCAACCTGGCCCAGTCGCGCCGGATTCTGGAAAAGGCGAAGGCGCTTGGCTTTCCGCTCAAAATCCATGCCGATGAATTTGACAATATCGGTGGAGCCAGTCTGGCCGTCGAACTCGAAGCTGTCTCCGCCGATCACCTGGTCAGGACTTCGCAGGTGGACATTGCCGCGCTGGGCAAGTCTGAGACGGTCGCCGTTTCGCTGCCCTGTACGCCCTTCGGCCTGGCCGAACGTGACTACACCCCGGCGCAGGAGATCCTCGACGCCGGCGGCATCCTGGCCCTGGCCACCGATTGCAACCCCGGCACGGCCTGGTGCGAATCTATGCAGTTCGCGATTGCGCTGGCTTGCCGCTATTTGAAACTGACCCCAGCCCAGGCAATTGCCGCCGCCACGATCAACGCGGCCCATGCGATTCGACGCGCAAATGTAATCGGTTCGCTCGAACCGGGCAAACAAGCCGATTTGCTGGTGCTCTCCGTGCCGGATTATCGCCATCTTGGCTATCGCTTCGGCACGAACCTGGTCAAGCAGGTCGTCAAGTGCGGGCGCGTCTACTCGGTGGATGTGGGCTATTATCGGACAGCATAAATGGTTTTGAACCGCGAAAGTAACTACTTTGACAATGTGACATTGTCAAACTACTCAGCCGCGCAGCGGAACGTGTCAACGAATATCCAACGAACACCTGCCCCACCGCAGGTGCGGGTAAACGAATG